>JAFYAC010000088.1 GCA_017540905.1 Kiritimatiellia bacterium
ATGCCGCGCAACAACATCCCCATCGACACCACGGGCCTGCCGGGCCTCGACCGCGCGCTGACCGGCGTATGGGCCGGCGACAACATCGTCTGGAACGCCGAGTCCGCCGCCGCCTACGCCCGCGCCGCGCTCCCCTTCGCCGAAGCCGCCGCGCGCGACGGACGCCCCTTCGTCTACTTCCGCTGCGGCCCGCACCCGCCGCTGCTCCCCGGCGGCTTCCGCGGCGCGACGGTGGTCGAACCGGCCCCGGCGGACGGCTTCGAGACCTTCCTGCACCGCATCCTCGACACCGCCGCGCGCTCCCCGCGCGGGACCTACTACCTCTTCGACTGCCTCTCCGGCCTCGACGGCGGATGGTGCACCGACGCGATGCTCGTCAACTTCTTCCGCCTCGTCGCGCCGGCCCTGCGCCGCCAGGACGCCGTCGCCTGCTACGGCCTCCTCCGCGGACGCCACTCCTACCGCGCCATCCACCCCATCCAGGAGACCGTCCAGGTCTTCCTCGAAGCCTACGGCGGCGCCGACGGCCCCCTCCACATCTCCCCCCTGCAGGCGGCCGGCCGCACCTCCGCCTCCCTCCACCTCATGCTCCGCTGGGACGGCGCCGGCGGCTTCGCGCCCGTACTCGACAGCGCCACCGCCGCCCGCATCCTCTCCGACTCCCTCCGCACCTCCCTGCGCATCGAAACCTACGGCCAGGACCTCGACCGCCAAGTCCAGTCCCTCCTCTTCAGCGCCCAAGCCTCCCCGCAGGGCGCGGCTGAAAGCCGCACCTCCCAGGAAAGCCCCAAAAACAATCCCTCCCAAAGCGCTTTCACGGACGCTTCCCCGGGGGGTGCGGCTTTCAGCCGCGCCGCCCCCCCCAGCCCCTCCCCCACCCTCTCCGACCTCAAGCGCCGCTGGATCCGCCTCTTCGTCACGCGCGACGACGCCATCCTCCCGCTCGTCGAGCGCTACTTCACCCTCGAAGACCTCTGGGAAATCCGCTCCCGCACCGTCGGCACCGGGCTCATCGGCGGCAAAGCCGTCGGCATGCTCCTCGCCCGGCAGATCGCCGCCGCCGAGTGCCCGGAGCTGCGCGGCGTCCTCGAGCCGCACGATTCCTTCTACATCGGCAGCGACGTCTTCTGCAGCTACCTCGTCCGCAACGGCCTCTGGGACTACCGCGAAAAACAGCGCTCCCCCGACACCTTCCTCGACGGCCTCGACGACGCCCAGGCCCTCATCTGGAACGGCAAATTCGCCAAGCACGAAGTCCGCCTCTTCGAAAAACTCGTCGACTACTTCGGCCCCTACCCCCTCGTCGTCCGCTCCTCCTCCCTCCTCGAAGACAACTACGGCAACTCCTTCGCCGGCAAGTATGAGAGCGTCTTCTGCGCCTCCCAGGGCACCCGCGAAGAACGCCTGCGCGACTTCATGGACGCCATCCGCGCCGTCTACGCCTCCGCCATGTCCGCCGAAGCCCTCCGCTACCGCGAGCGCAACGGCCTCCTCGGCCGCGACGAACAGATGGCCCTGCTCGTCATGCGCGTCAACGGCTCCATCCACGGCCGCCGCTTCTATCCCCCCCTCGCCGGCGTCGGCTTCTCCTGGAACCCCTTCTGCTGGGACGGAGCCATCGACCCCGCCGCGGGCGTCCTGCGGCTCGTCTTCGGGCTCGGCACGCGCGCCGTCGACCGCGTCGACGACGACTACACCCGCGTCGTCGCGCTCAACGCCCCCCTGCGGCGCCCCGAAGGGACCATCGACGAAATCCTCCGCCACGCCCAGCGCAAGGTCGACTTCATCGACCTCGACGCCCGCCGGCCCGCCACCGCCGACTTCGACACCCTGGCCCCCGAAGCCGACGGCCTCCCCATGGCCCTCTTCGCCGAGCGCACCGAACCCGGCGCGCCGCCCTTCCTCCTCTTCGACGGACTCCTCTCCGGCACCCCCCTCGTCGGCGAATTCCGCACCCTCCTCACCGCCCTGGAGCGCGTCTACGGCAACCCCGTCGACACCGAATTCACCGTCTCCTTCAGCCCCGACGGCGCCACCCACCGCATCAACCTCCTCCAGTGCCGCCCCCTGCACGTCCGCGGCACCCGCGCCCCGGCCGTCACCGTCCCCGACCCCGCCACCCCCGGACTCCTCCTCGCCGCCGCCGGCGCCGTCGTCGGCCACTCCCGCGTCGAACCCGTCGACTGGATCTTGTACGTCGTCCCCGAAGCCTACGCCGCCCTGCCCGACTCCGCGCGCCACCGCGTCGCGCGGGCCGTCGGCGCCGCCACCCGCGCCCTCGCGTCCCAGACCGCCCGCACCGGCGGCATCCTGGCCATCGCCCCCGGACGCTGGGGCAGCCGCATGGCGACCCTGGGCGTCCCCGTGAACTTCTCCGACATCAGCCCCTGCTCGGCCATCTGCGAACTCGCCCGCATGCACGACTACCTGGCTCCCGACGTCTCCCTCGGCACCCACTTCTTCGGCGAACTCGTCGAAACCAACCTCCTCTACTTCGCCCTTGCGCCCGGCACCCCCGGCAACCTCTTCAACGAGGCCCCCCTCCTCGCGGCCCCCGACCACCTTTCCGCCTTCGTCCCCGGCCTCCCCGACCAAGTCGCCGCCGCCCTCCGCCTCGTCCGCGCCGACGCCCTCTCCCCCACCGGCCTCTACCTCGTCGCCGACTCCCCCTCCCGCCGCGTCGCCCTCTCCCCGTACGCGCCCTGACGGGGCAGTCCCGAATGCCGATCAGACAAGGGTTTTCCCTTGAGGGAGGAGCCTGCGGCGCAAACACGGAGCGCGCGGAGGAAGGAGACACGGAGGTTGCCGGGAAGGGGCTTCGCTCCGACGGCATCTTTTCTTTCTCTGTCTTGGCCTCCGGAAAAGTGTTTGGAGTGTGTTTTCGGAGCATGGACATCCCTCCGGCAAACTCCACATTCCAAAACCCTCCGTGCCTCCTTCCTCCGTTTCCTCCGTGTTTCGCGCCGCGAGCCTGTTTTCCAAAAAAACAAACTTTCACTGACTGGCGTCCCCGCCGCCTGTGACGGGTGGCTCAGCTGGGCGGGAACCGGCGGGCCAAGGCGCGGTTGGGAAGGTAGAGCGCCAGGGGGAGGAGCGCGAGGGGGAGGCCGGGGAGCGCGGGGGGCGGGGACGGCAAAAGGAAGGCGCACAGGCCCAGCACGCTCTGCAAGGGGAGGAGGAGGCGCAGGAGCAGGCCGATGAGGGCGGGGGTGATGCACGAGGCGAGGTCGGCTTCGCGGCGGGCGAGCGCGGTCACCGCGCAGATGTACCCGCCGAGGACCAGGGCCGCGGCCAGGACCGGCGCGGACGGACGCGGTGCCCCGAGCAGCAGGTCCAGCGAGCGGCACAGCCCCATCGCGGCGGGGCCCGCGACGGGGTGTTTTTTGGCCGCGAAGTCGTAGAGGAGGATGGATAGCGCGAGCAGGCCCGCGACAGGGGTCGCACGGGCGGGTATGGCGAGCAGGATGCCGAGGAGCAGCAGGACGGTGGCCGCACGCCGGACGGCGGTCGGCGCGACGGCCCCCGACGGAATCGGCCGGTCGGGGCGTTCCGCGGCGTCGGTGGCGGCGTCCGCGAGGTCGTTGAAGAAGAGGCCCGCCGCGTAGAGGCACGCGGAGGCGGCGATGGCGGGAACCAGGCGCAACCAGCCCCCGTTCCCGTTGCCGCCGCCGGCGAGAAGGAACCCGGCCAGTACGTCCCCGGGCAACGTCAGGAGGTTGGGCGCGCGGAGAAGGCGGAGCCAGGGGGACGGGGCCGGGGATGGGGACTGGGTCTGGGGAAAAATCTGCATCGGGTTCGTGTTTGTCGGGTTGCCGCCAATCTACCAAAAGCCGTCCGCCGGGAAAACGCCAAAGCGCCCCCCCCGGGCGGAGGGTGCATCTCCGGCTTGTGCCCCCTCCTCCCTTCCGCCTCGACTTTTGGTGCCCCTTGATTGGATAGCAAGGCCCCTTGGTGGGGCGAGCCGTCCCCGGCGAGCCGGTGTGGAAGGGGGCAGGAGGTCTGGAAAACCGGCAAAATCGGCCCGGCGGGGACGCCTCGCCCCACCAAGCTTCCTGCACAGCCCCCCCCGCACCACTCCCCTGCCGCCCGTCCACCAGCCCCTCCCATCCATGTCGCGAGATTATGGAAAACATGACGATTTCTCTTTTTTTCTCATTCTTCTCAACCTCATGAAAACCTTCCCATCCGCGCGAGCGCAGCTCAAGGGTTTCCGGGTACAGGACGACTTTGTGGCTTTGGATACAAACGTTCAGGTTCGTGCACCATTGCGTCCCCTAGGGGGAACGGAGGTTGCCGGGAGGAGGCTTCGCTCCGCCGGCATCCTTTCGGTTCTTCGGGAATTATAGTGGATGGGGAGGATGGCCGAGAGAGCGTGGAGAGATATTTGAAGAATGGAGAGCGCGCGAGCATTTGCCCCCCTCCGAGAGGGGGGTGCCGCCCGCAGGAAGAGGGTTTATGGATTGCGAGTGCGGAGCGGAAGGAAAGGGCGGCGGGGGGAGTACTGCGGGTGGCCGTCGATGCATGCTTTTGCATGGTCCATCCGCAGAGAGATTGATTCTTTTGTTGGCGCTGGGAAGGCGTGATTGGCGCGACGGCCGACCGCAGTACTCCCCCCGTCGCGGCCCCGGCCGCTTGTCTTTTGCCATGCATCCGCCTTCCATTCATGGCCGCGCCACCCCCCTCTCGGAGGGGGGAGTGTCCTGTCGCCCTCCTTGTGCCTTGCATTCGTGGAATTCCAGAGGTGGTTCCACTATAATCCCCGAAGAACCATCTTTTCTTTTCCCGCCGTGGCCACCGGAAAAGAGCGTGCCCCCCCCTCCGGCAAACTCCACCCCCAAAAAACCTCCGTGCCTCCTTCCTCCGTTCCCTCCGTGTTTCGCACCGCGAGCCTGTTTCCCCCTCTTTGCCTGTCGTTTCACTGTTCCACCCTCCCCCCCCTCCGTGGCGCGAAAAAGCGGGATTGCGGGAGGGCGGGGTGGTGCGGTAGGGTTGGGGCGAGATGAAAAACGGAAAGAAAGTGGTCAGGTTCGACAACGCGCGCGAGCTCGAAGACGTCCTCGGGCGCCAGGAGGCCCATGTGCCGGCGCTGGAGGAGACCTTCGGCGTGCGCGCGGTGGTGCGGGACCTGGACCTCTCGCTGGAAGGCCCGGAGCCGGGCCTCGCCACGGCCTACGCCTACATCGGGGGGCTGCTCCGGGCCAGGAACGCCGGAATGTGGCTCCACCGCTCGCTCGTGGACCGGGCCCGCGAGTTGTACGCCACGGGCCGCGAAAAGGAACTGGACCGCCTGATCGGCCTGCGCGTGGACGTCGGCAACGGCTGCGCCCCCGTATTTCCCCGGACCCTCGGCCAGGCCCGCCTGCTGGAGGCCATCGGCCGCCACGAGCTGACGCTCGGCCTGGGCCCCGCCGGCACCGGCAAGACCTGGCTGGCGATGGCGATGGCGGTGCATGCGCTGATGGCCAACGAGGTCTCGCGCATCGTCCTGACCCGTCCCGCGGTCGAGGCCGGCGAGGCGCTCGGCTACCTCCCCGGCGACCTCCAGCAGAAAATCCTCCCCTATCTCCGCCCCCTCTACGACGCCCTCCACGACATGGTCCCCCCCGCCGAACTCGCGGAAATGGCGGAGCGCGGCACCGTCGAGGTCGCCCCCCTCGCCTACATGCGGGGTCGCACCCTCACCCGTTCGTTCGTCATCCTCGACGAAGCCCAGAACACCACCCGCGAGCAGATGCTCATGTTCCTGACCCGCCTGGGCCACGGCTCGAAGGCCGTCGTCACCGGCGACCTCACCCAGGTGGACCTCCCCGCCCACCGCCATCCGGGCCTGCTGGAGGCCGCGCGGCGCCTCGAAGGGGTCCCGGGCATCGCGGTCGTGCGCCTGGAAGGCGGCGACGTGGTGCGCCATCCCCTGGTTCAGCGGATCATCGACGCCTACGCCTCGCCGGCGCCGGAGACGGCGGGCGGGCACGGGGCCGGGGCTGAACCCAAGGGAGATCGGCCATGAGATGGTTTTTCCACAGGCGCGAACCGCACGACTGGGTCCTCGCCCAGCAGCGGCGCAAGGAAAAGGAAGCCCCGAAGTCGTGGCACCGGATCTGGCTCTACAATGTCGGCATCCTGCTGTTGATGTGGCTGGTGGGCGTGGGCGTGCTGAGCCTGGGCGGGGAGGCGTTCGACGCGAATCTCTCCGAGGGGCAGGTGGCGCCGAAGACGGTCGTCGCCACGGTGGAATTCCAGTGCCGCGACCTCCAGCGCACGGCGCTCAACAAGCAACGGGCGGGAGAGGCGGCGGTGCCGCTGTTCCGCATGCAGCTGCACGCGCGCGACAAGGCATGGCGGGACGTGGACAAGCTGGCCGAGATGGCCATCACGTCGCGCGCGCGGTATGGGGTGCAGGGGGCCGTGGTTGTGCCGGAGACGCCTGCCGGGACGGTACCGGCCGCGGAGGGCGATGGCGGCGTGGCCACGGCGCTGGATGGCGCGGCCGGAAGCCGCACCCCCGGAAGCGACGTGAAGGCGGGGGATGAAGGCAAGGCGCCTGCGGCGAAGCCGAAGCGGAAGCGGGGCGCGGCGACGGCGGCGCCAGCCGAACCGGCCGCTGACAAGACCGAGCCAATCGAAGCGGTGCCCGAGGCGGAGCCCATGGCACCCGCGCCCGCGGCCGAGCCTGTGGCTCCCGCGCCCGCGCCCGAGCCGCTGGTGCCGGTGCAGCTGGTGCAGCCGGGCGATTCGCCGGAAGTGGTTTTCGCGTTGCAGCGTACGGCCGACCTGCTGGAGATGCAAGTGGCGGGGGCGGACCTGGCGAAACTCTTCCCGAACGGGCTGGAACGCGAAAGCGCCGACGCGGTGAAGGCGGCTGCGGAACGAGTCCTGCGGCTGGGGGTCGTGTCGGACACCGAACTGGAGTTCGTCGGCCCCAAGATCGCCGCGAGCACGGCGGTGGACATCCTGATACCGGAGGCGAACGGAACGGTCGCCACCCAGCGCGTCGCGGCGGCCGAGCTGCTGCGCGAGGGCGGGGCCGCGGACCGCATCGCCGAAGCCCTCCGCCCGCTCCTCGAAGAGCGCGGCGTGGGGGACATCCCGGGCACCGCCCGCGCGTTGGCCGCCGCCCTCGCGCACGCGAGCATCAAATACGACCAGGAGGCCACGCGGGCACGCCAGGTGGAGGCGGCGTCGGGGGTGGGCGACGCGGTGATGACGGTCTTCCCGGGGACGACCATCCTGGAAGAGCGCGCGGAGGTCAAGGCGCAGAACATCGAAATGCTCTCCGCCTACAACCGCAAGCTCGCCGAACTCGAAACCCCGCTCGACCGCACGCTCAAGCACATCGGCGACTACCTGATGATGCTGGTGGTGCTCATCGCGTGCGTGGGGTGGCTGCGGAGCGTCCAGCCGGGCGTCTACAGCAAGTCGCGCCGCAAGTGGCTGCTCGTGCTGCTGGGGCTGCTCTCGCTGGGCATCGAACTGCTGTACCACTGGATGTCCACCGTGCGCGGTTTCCTGCCGGGCTGGGTCGTGCCGTACGCAATGCCCATGACCCTCGTGCCGACCATCGCCGTCCTGATGCTCGGTCCCGAGGCCGGCCTCGCCGCGGGCCTGTGGGTCGGCCTTTCCTCCGCGCTCATCTTCGGGCGCAGCTTCGAAGTCATGTTCATCGGCATCGCGGCCAGCGTCAGCGCCGTCGCCATGCTGCGCAGCAACGTGCGGCGCCGCTCCCAGATCATGCGCGCGGGGCTGGTCGTCGGCTGCGTCAACTCGCTGGTGGCCATCGTCATGGCGCTGCTCAACCGGCACACGGGCGCGACGTTCCGCGGCGACCTCATCGCCAGCTTCGCCAGCGGCATCGTTTCCTCCGTGGTCGTGACCGTGCTCCTGCCGGTGCTCGAATGGGCGTTCGGCCACACCACCGACATCTCGCTGCTGGAGCTGACCGACCAATCCCATCCGCTCCTCCAGCGCCTCTCCCTGGAAGCCCCCGGCACCTACCACCACAGCCGCATGGTCGCCGCCCTCGGGCAGGCCGCCGCGGACCGCATCGGCGCCGACGGGCTGGTGGTGGCCGTCTGCGCCTCGTTCCACGACATCGGCAAGCTCGCCAAGCCGGAGTTCTTCACCGAGAACCAGCGCGGCGGCGAGAACCCCCACGACAACCTTTCGCCGAGCATGAGCGCCCTCCTCATCCAGTCGCACGTCAAGGAAGGCCTGACCCTGGCCAAGCGCTACCGCCTCCCGGGGGTGGTCTGCGACGCCATCCAGGCGCACCACGGCACCTCCCGCATCTCCTATTTCTACCAGATGGCCGTCAACGACCTGAAGGCCCGGGACCTCCCCGAGGACCCCGCCCTCGAAGCCGCCTTCCGCTACGAGGGGCCGCGCCCCTGGACGAAGGAGCAGGCCGTCCTCGTGCTGGCGGACACCGTCGAAGCCGCCTCGCGCTCCCTCGAAAAGATCACCCCCAGCCGCATTTCCGAGATGGTCGACCGCCTGGTCCGCGACAAGCTCCTCGACGGACAGCTCGACGAAGCCCCCCTGACCCTGGCCGAACTCCGCACCGTCCGCGAATCCTTCGCCTTCACCCTCACCAGCATCCTGCACGGCCGCACCGCGTATCCCAACGCCGCGCCGGGCTCCGGGGAAGGCGACGCCGCGGCGCCCGCCCCCGCCCCCGCCGCGCCCGCGGGCACGGTCCCGCCGCCCCCCGCCAACGGCGCCCCTCCCACCGCCGCCGCGCCCGCCGACAGGACGCCGGCCGGCGCCTGAGCCCCCCGCAAAAGTTTTTGCCGAATTTGCTTGCGCGGCGGCGCGGCCGCGCGTACTTTCCGCGCCATACCTTCCGCGGTCCCACGGGACGCCGGCCGCGGCGGGACGGTTGATGCGCGTTCCATGTCCACCAGGAGTCGAAATCAAGTGAAAATATATGTCGGAAATCTCTCGTTCAGAGCCACGGACGAAGATCTGCGGGCCGCGTTCGAGCCGTATGGCGAAGTGGTCTCCGCGCGAGTGATCAATGACAGGGAAACGGGCCGCAGCCGCGGCTTCGGTTTCGTCGAAATGTCCAACAACGACCAGGCCAACGACGCCATTGCGCACGTGAACGGCACCGAGATCGTCGGCCGCGCCGTCCGTTGCAACGAGGCGCAGGACCGCCCCGACCGCCCTTTCCGCCGCTGACCCTCCCAGGGCCCCCTCGCGCCCCCGGATGCCCCCCGGCATCCGGGGGCTTTTTGTTTCCGGCTTCGCGGTGGCCGGATTGATTTTCGATCAAATCAAGAAACCGCGTGTCCGCTTTTTCATCTCACTTTTCACTTGTCACTTTCCTCCCCGGCGCTATCTTCCGCCCCCGAAAGGAGTCCTCCGCCATGCTGAACATCACCACCTTCCTCGACGCCAACGCGCGCCGCCTCGACAAGCCCGTCTTCCACTGCCCCGAGCGCGGCACCTGGTACAACTCCGCCGAAGTCCTCGCCATCGCCTCCGAGATGGCCCGCGCCCTCCAGGAACGCGGCATCCGCAAGGGCAACCGCGTCGCCCTCTACCTCGACAGCTCCCCCGAGTACCTCTTCGCCTACTTCGCCATCTGGCGCATCGGCGCCGTCGCCGTCCCCTGCAACCGCGTCTACACCGGCGACGAGCTCGCCTACCTCGTCCGCGACTCCGGCGCTTCCCTCGTCGTGACCGACCCCGCCGGCGCCGAGCTCCTCGCCTCGCTGCCCGTCCCCGTGCCCGCGTACGTTCCCGGCGACATCGAATCCTGGCGCGGCGCCCCCGTGCTCCCGCCGGAGAACACCGATTTCGACGACCTCTGCCAGCTGCAGTACACCTCCGGCACCACCGGCCAGCCCAAGGGCGCGATGCTCACGCACGGCAACTGGCTCGCCGCGATCCACAACGAGTGCGACGTCCTCGACTGCCGCCAAACCGACACCTACCTCGGCATCTACCCCATGGGCCACGTCGGCCTCTCCTGGGGCATCGCCGCGATGCGCGCCGGCGCCCTCTATGTCATGATGGCCCGCTACAAGCTCGCCCCCTACCTCGACCTCTGCCGCACGCACCGCGTCACGCTCCTCGCCGGCATGCCCCCCGTCATCCACACCCTCCTCTCCCAGCCCTCGCCCGCCACCGAGGACGCGCTCTCCACGGTCCGCGGCATCATCTCCGGCGGCGGCCCCCTCCACGACGGCGTATGGAAGCAGTGGCACGAGCGCTTCCACATCCCCGTCCTCAACGCCTACGGCCTCTCGGAGACCATCGTCATCGGCACCGGCACCGTCATCCGCCCCGAGGACTACGCCACGGCCGACCGCTTCCAGAGCGTCGGCCACCCCGTCTGCTTCTCCGAGGTCAAGATCGTCGACGAACTCGACCCCGCCGCCGAGAAACCCCGCGGCGAAGCCGGCGAAATCGCCCTCCGCGGCCCCGCCGTCGCCAAGGGCTACTGGAACCGCCCCGAAGCCACCGCCGAGAACTTCCTCCCCGACGGATGGTTCCTGACCGGCGACGTCGGCTACCTCGACGCCGACAACCGCCTCTTCATCACCGACCGCAAGAAGGACATGATCGTCTTCTCCGGCTGGAAAGTCTATCCCACCGAAGTCGAAGACGCGCTCCTCCGCCATCCCGGCGTCGCCGAAATCGCGGTCTTCGGCACCGAAGACGAACACAGCGGCGAACTCGTCGCCGCGGCCGTCGTCTGGCGCGACGGCTGGAACGCGGAAAGCGCCGGCGACCTCACCGCCTACGCCAAGGCCCACCTCGCCCCCTACAAGGTCCCAAGGAAAATCTTCACCCTCGACGCCCTCCCCCGCGTCAACGGCTGGAAACTCCTCCGCCGCGACCTCCGCGCCCGCTTCCGCTGACCGTCCGCCCGCCCCCTCCTCGGCGCGGCAAGATGCCGCACCTCCGGAAGCCCCGCCCCCACTTGTGGCAAAACTTCCGCGCCACTTCCGGAGGTGCGGTTTCCAGCCGCGCCCCATTCCTTCCACCTCTCGCCCGCGCAGCGGGCGCACCGCAGCGGCTTCCGTCCTCACCTCCGGCCCACCCGCCCCACTTGTGGCAAAACTTCCGCGCCACTTCCGGCGGTGCGGCTTCCAGCCGCGCCCCATCCCTTCCACATCCCGCCCGCGCAGCGGGCGCACCGCAACCCCGTCACTCGTCTCTCGTCACCCGTCTCCGGCACGCCCGAAGGCGCGCCCCCCGCATCTTTTCACTTTTCACTTGTCACTGCGCCCGCCCCGCGGGCGCGTCAAATGATCAACCCGCCCCCGCCCGCGCCCCCGCCCGCGCCTCCCCCGCCGCCGATCCCGCCCAGTCCGCCCACCGGCGGAACGTCCCTTCCCGGCACCACGATCTGCGACGCCCTCTCCCGCTGGATTTCCTCCATCTCCGCCCGCAAGTCCTCCAGCGCCGCCTTCACGGCCGCCGGGAACCCTTCCACCGCCTCGCGCAGCGTCTTCGCGCCCTCGATCGCGCCGCTCAGCGGCAGCACCCCGCCGGGCGTCATGATCTGCGCCACCGCGGTGAACAGCGGCGGCCGCGACGGATCGTCCGCGCCGTCCGCCGTAACGGGCTGCAGCTTCCGGATCGACCCCGCCCGCATGTCCGTGTACGTCTCCTCCCGGTACAGGTTCCCCGCGTCCGGTTTCAGTTGTTCCAGCGATTCGGCCATCTTGGCATTCCTTTCCTGCTCGTTTGGTTGGGTTGCGTTCCTTGGGGCCGCGCGGCCCGGAAAAATCATCCGTCGTCCCCCAGCATCCGGTCGTGGAGCTTCTCCGTCGCGGCCGCCTGGAGCTGCCGCACCCGTTCGCGCGTGATGCCCAGCTCCGCGCCGACCTCCTCGAGCGACCCGGCCGGCCGCCCGTCCAGCCCGTAGCGCCGTTCCAGGATGTACCGTTCCCGCTCCGGCAGCTCCTTGAGGTGCCCCTGCATCTCCTCCAGCAGCTGGCGGTTGTCCATGCCCGCGCCGATGTCCTCCGTGCGGGTGTCGGCGACGTGGTCGGCCACGGTGTCCTTGCCGTCGCCGTCGCCGGCGGGCTGGTCGAGCGACACGGTGTCGCGCGAGAGCTCCATCCACTTCCGGACCGTCCGTTCCGGCTCCCCGATGCGCACGGCGACCTCCTCCGCGGTCGGCTCCCGCTGCAGTTCCCCGTACAGCTCCGCCCGCGCCCGCCGCATCCGCAGCAGCTTGTCCGACAGGTGCGCCGGCAGCCGTATGGTCTTCCCCTGGTCCCGCAGCGCGCGCCGGATCCGCTGCTTGATCCACCACGCCGCGTACGTGCTGAACTTCGCGCCCTTCGCCGGATCGAACCGTTCCGCCGCGGTCATCAGCCCGATGTTCCCCTCGGAGATCAGGTCCAGCAGCGGCAACCCGATCTTCGCGTATTCCTTCGCGATGGCGACCACCAGCCTCAGGTTCGCGCGGATCAGCCGGTCCCGCGCCTGCGCGTCCCCGGCCCGCACCCGCTTGGCGAGCGCGACCTCCTCGTCGGGCGACAGCAACTCGACCTGCCCGATTTCGCGCAGGTAGATGTCCATGTTCGATTGTTCGCGGTCTTCTGCCATGAAAGCCGCCCCATTATCCATATCCGCCCCCCGAAATCAAGAAACCCCCGCCGTCCGCCCGCCTCTCCCCCCGCCGCCGCCCCTCCCCCCGACCGCCTCCCCCACTTTTGCAATTACGGAAAACCATGCGATTTCTCCATGTTTTTCTCACACTCTTCCCACCATGAAAACCCAGCCTCCCCGCCCCGCCCCGCCGCTTCCCCCGCGCCCGCGCTTGCCCCGCCGCCCCCCTCCGTGCTATCACTTTCCCCGCCGCCGGACGCGGCTGGAGAACCACCATGAGAACGCCAACCTTCGAACGCATCTTCGGCACCCGCCCGTGCACCGTCATCGGGATGATCCACGTGCACGCCCTCCCCGGCACGCCCCGCCACGACGCGGCGGGCGGCTTCCCCGCCCTCCTCGACCACGCCCTCGCCGAGGCCGCCACCTACCGCGCCTGCGGCATCCACGCCCTCATGCTCGAAAACATGCACGACGTCCCCTACGTCCAGCGCCCCGGCCCCGAAATCACCGCCTCCATGGCCGTGCTCCTCCGCGAAGTCCGCCGCGCGCACCCGGACATCCCGCTCGGCGTGCAGGTCCTCGCCGGCGCCAACGAGGAGGCCCTGGCCGCCGCGCTCGCCGCCGGCGCCGACTTCGTGCGCGCGGAAGGTTTCGTATTCGGCCACGTCGCCGACGAAGGCTGGATGGACGCCTGCGCCGGCCGCATCCTCCGCTACCGCCGCGCCATCGGCGCCGGCCGCGTCGCCGTCTTCACCGACATCAAGAAAAAGCACTCCGCCCACGCCGCCACCGCCGACGTGGACATCGCGCAGACCGCCCGCGCCGCCGAGTACTTCCTCTCCGACGGCGTCATCGTCACCGGCGCCGCCACCGGCGAGAGCGCCAACCTGGAGGAACTCCGCGCCGTCGCCGCCGCCGTGCGCATTCCCGTGCTCGTCGGCTCGGGCATCACCGAAGCCAACGCCGCCGCCTACGCCCCGCTCGCCGACGCGCTCATCGTCGGCTCGTACTTCAAGCAGGGCGGCGACTGGAAGAACCCGCTCGACCCCGACCGCATCCGCGCCGTCCTCGCCGCCGTCGAAGGGGGCGCCAAGTGACCGCGTCCGCGCCCGACCGCCTCGAAACCGACGTACTGGTCGTCGGCGGCGGCTTCGCCGGACTCTCCTGCGCCATACGCCTCGCGCGCGCATCCGAAGGCAAACTCTCCGTCATCCTCCTCGAAAAAGCCTCCCGCATCGGCGGCCACCTCCTCTCCGGCGCCGTACTGCGCCCCGCCGCCCTCGACCGCCTCCTCGCGCCCGAAGAGCGCGCCTCCTTTCCCCTCGGCCCCACCGTTGCGACCGACCATTTCCATGCCCTCTTCCCCGGCTTCTCCATCCGCCTCCCCTTCGTCCCGCCCAAGATGCGCATGAAGGGCCTTCCCCTGCTCGACGTCGGTGCCGCCGCCAGCGCCCTCGCCAACGTCGCCACCTCGCTCGGCGTCGAAATCGTCACCGCTCAGGCCGCCGATTCCCTCCTCTGGGACGGCGACCGCGTGGCCGGCGTCGCCAGCGCCGGCGACGAAATCGGCGCCGCCTGCACCGTCCTCGCCGAAGGCCCCGCCGGCCCCCTCGCCGCCGAACTCCTCCGCCGCCGCCCCGAGATGGCCGCCCCCAACGCCCAATCCTACTCCCTTGGCATCAAGGAAGTCGTCGAAGTCCCGCCCGCGCCCGAAAAAGTCGGCCAAGTCCTCCACACCTTCGGCTGGCCGCTCCCCTGTAGCCTCTACGGAGGCGGCTTCTGCTACCGCACCGCCCCCGACCGCATCGCCCTCGGCCTCGCCGTCGCCCTCGACTCCGCCGACCCGCGCTTCGACCCGCACGCCCTCTTCCGGCGCTGGAAGCGCCACCCCCTGCTCCGCCGCGCCCTCGTCGGCGGCAAGACCGTCGCCTACGGCGCCCGCCTCATCCCCGAGGGCGGATTTTATTCCCTCCCCACCCGCACCGCCCCCGGCGTCCGCCTCGCCGGCGACGACGCCGGACTCGTCGACGCCATGGAACTCAAGGGCCTGCACCTCGCCATCGAATCCGGCATCGAAGCCGCCGACTCCATCCTCCGCGAGCGCGGCCTCCCCGTCCCCGACGACGCCCTCCCCCCCGGCGCTCCCCTGCCCTCCCTCGACGGACTGCGCCGCACCAAGAACTACCGCGCCGCCTTCCGCGGCGGCCTTCCCGTCGGAATGGCCATGGCCGGCCTCGCCTGGATCACCCGCGGACTCCTCCCCCCCGGCCGCATCCCCCAGCGCGACGAACGCCACTCCCTGCGCCCCCTGAAGGCCCCCCTCCCGCCCGCCGCGCCCGCGCCCGACGCCGGTCCCCTCGACCTCGGCATCGACTCCGACCTCTACCTCTCGAACCTCTCCTACCGCGAAAGCGATTCCCCGCACATCGCCATCCCCGACCCCGCCCCCTGCCGCGACTGCCTGGAAAAATACGGCGCCCCCTGCACCCGCTTCTGCCCCGCGGCCGTCTACGAACTCTCCCCCACCGGCACGGAATCCCCCATCCGCATCCGCGCCGAGAACTGCCTCCAGTGCCGCACCTGCACCTTGAAGTGCCCTTCCGACGCCATCCGCTGGACCCCTCCCCCCCACGGCAACGGCCCCGACTTCCGCGGTCTCTGACCGCCGCATCCCTCCCCCGCCCCCTTGCCGACCGGGCTTCGGCGGAGTTTTCCAATGGTTGGAAAATTTGGACCGGTTTTTCCAATGATTGGAAAAAAAGTTTCCAATGGTTGGAAAAATTCCGCGGGCGCTGGCGGGCGAATTCGATTGCAGTCGATTGCCTTCGATTGCAATCGATTGCACTCGATGGGCTTCTCCGCCCCCAGGGCGCACCGCAAACCCGTCTCCCGTCTCCCGTCTCTTGCCCCTCCGTTTTTTCTGCTGGCACCGGGGCGCGGGGTGGAGTAGGATGCGCGGTGTTTGGAATCCGAAGCGAACGACATGATACGCATCCCGACAGGACAACTCGGCGAGGACGGCTATACCGTCGAGGGCGAGGAACCGGCCGACTGGCTCGACCTCGACCGCGACCCCGTGGCCCGTCCCGACGGCCCCGTGCGGTACGATCTGACCGCCACGCCCGCCGGCCCCGAGCTCGTCGTGACGGGCTGGGTCGAGGCACCCCTCAGACTCCTCTGCGGAAGGTGCGCGCAATTTTTCTCGACAACCGTCCGCGTTTCGGCATTCTTGCACAGTTACGAATGGAACGAGCATCCGGATTTCCTGGATGTGTCCGGCGATGTCCGCGAAGACATCCTGCTGGAGATTCCCGGCTACCCCCTCTGCAAGGAGGACTGCAAGGGCCTTTGCCCCCGCTGCGGCCGGAATCTCAACCAGGGTGCCTGCGGGTGCCCGCCCCCCGAGGCGGGCCCCTCCGCGTGGTCCGCGCTGGACGCACTGGAACCCCCCGGACGCGACAAATGACAGACAGGAGCTAATCATGGCAGTCCCGAAAACCAAAGTATCGAAAAGCCGCCTCCGCATGCGCAAGGCCGCCTGGAACGGCAAGGTTCCGCACGTCGGCACCACCACCTGCCCCGAATGCGGCGCACCCCGCCAGCCCCACCGCGTGTGCCCGGCCTGCGGCAAGTACAACGGCCGCCAGGTCGTCGTGAAGGAAGCCGAGGACTGACGTCCGGAGCGCACCCATGCGCATTGCCGTGGACGCCATGGGGGGCGACTTCGCCCCCCGTACCATCGTCGAAGGCGCGCTCCTCGCCCTCAAGGAGTGCAAGGACATCGAGTTGCTCTACCTCGTCGGCGACAAGAACGCCGTCCAGGCCGAGATCGACCGCTGCGGCGGCAACCCCGGGCGCGTGGAAATCCGCCACGCCTCCGAGGTCGTCGAGATGGGCGAGTCCCCGGCCGTCGCCATCCGGCGCAAGCGCGACTCCTCCATCTCGCGCGCCGTGGACCTCGTCAAGAAGCACGAGGCCGACGCGGTCTTCGCCGCCGGCAGCACGGGCGCGGCCGTCGTGGCCTGCACGCTCAAGCTGCGCACGCTCGACGGCATCCACCGCCCCGGCATCGCGGTCGCCATGCCCACCCCCGCGGACAAGCCGGTGCTGCTGATCGACGGCGGCGCGACAACCGACTGCTCGCCGGAGATCCTGACGCATTTCGCCATCATGGGCAGCGCCTACTCCCGGATCATCCTCGGGCAGGCCGACCCCAAGGTCGGGCTGATGAGCGTGGGCACCGAGGAGGCGAAGGGCAACGCGCTGAGCAAGGAAACCTTCGAACTGCTCGAAAAGGCGCCGCTGCGCTTCATCGGCAACGTCGAAGGGCACGACATCTTCAAGGGCGACGTCGACGTCGTCGTCTGCGACGGCTTCACCGGCAACGTCATCCTCAAGACCTCCGAGAGCCTCGCGCACGCGATGAGCCGCTGGATCAAGGGCGAAATCACGCGCAACCCGTTGCGGTTGCTGGGCGCGCTGCTGTTGCGCGGCGGCTTCAAGTCCCTCCGGCGCAAGACGAGCAACAAGACCTACGGCGGGGCGCCGTTGCTGGGCATCAACGGCATCTGCATCATCGGCCACGGCAGCAGCGACGCCATCGCGGCCAAGAACGGCATCCTCCAGGCCGTCCGCTCCGTCAAGGCCAACCTCAACGAAGCCATCATGCAGGACGTCCAGCGCATGAGCGAACAATTCAAGGCCGCGGCCGCCGAAGCCGCCGCGGCCCCGGCCCCCGAAGGAGGGCCCGCCGCATGAGCGGACGGACCTACGCCGCCATCACGGGCATGGGCCACTACACCCCGGCCCGGGTCATGACCAACGAGGACATGGCCCAGCTCGTCGACACCAGCGACGAATGGATCTCCTCGCGCACCGGCATCCGGCAGCGCCGCATCGCCGCGCCCGGCGAAAAGACCTCCGACATGGGCATCGCCGCCGCCCGCATGGCGATGAAAAACGCCGGCGTCACCGGCGAAGACATCGACGCAATCTACTTCGCCACCTGCTCCGGCGACATGCTCTTCCCGGCCACCGCCTGCTTCGTCCAGCAGGCCATCGGCGCCAAACGCGCCTACGGCTTCGACCTCTCCAGCGCGTGCGCCGGCTTCCTGATGGCGCTCGAAGTCGCGACCGGCGCCATCGAATCCGGACGCATCCGCACCGCCCTCGTCATCGGCGCCGAAAAACTCTCCGCCATCACCGACTGGTCCGACCGCGCCACCTGCGTCCTCTTCGGCGACGGCGCCGGCGCCGCCATCCTCCGGGCCAGCGACCGCCCCGGCGTCCTCTCCACCCTCCTGGGCGTCGACGGCTCCCACGCCGACATCCTCTCCCTCCCCGCCAGCGGAACCCTCCACCCCGCCAGCGAGCGCACCCTGCGCGAACACCTGCAGTACGTCCACATGTCCGGCGGCGAAACCTTCAAGATCGCCGTCAACACCATGGTCAACGCCGCCCGCGAAGCCGTCGCGCGCGCCGGCCTCACCTTCGACGACATCCAGTGCATGATTCCCCACCAGGCCAACATGCGCATCGTCGAAGCCGTCGCCAAGCGCCTCGGCCCCGGCCTCATGGAGCGCGTCTACCTCAACCTCGACCGCTACGGCAACACCTCCGCCGCATCCATCCCCCTCGCCTTCTCCGAGGCCGTCTCCCTCGGCAAAGTCAAGAGCGGCGACAAAGTCCTGATGGTCGCATTCGGCGGCGGCCTCTCCTGGGGCGGCGCCGTCGTGGAGTGGCTCTAGCGATGAAACACTGCCTCCTCTTCCCCGGGCAAGGCGCCCAGACCGTCGGCATGGGCGCCGACCTCGCCAACGGCCCCGAAGCCTGCCGCGCCCTCTTCGCGCGCGCAAGCAACGTCCTCGGCTTCGACCTGCTGAAGATGTGCCTCGAAGGCCCCCTCGAAGAACTCACCCGCTCCTGCAACACCCAGCCCGCCATCTTCGTCGTCAGCGCCGCCGCGCGCGCCGCCCTCGGCCACTGCGTCGGGCAGCCCCTGCAAGTCAGTGGCGCCGCCGGTTTGAGCAGCGGCGAATGGGCGGCCCTCTACGAAGGGCGCGCCCTCACCTTCGAAGACACCATCCGCATCCTCCGCGCCCGCGGCCAATACATGCAGGAAGCCTGCGAAGCCACCCCCGGCGGAATGCTCACCGTCATCGGCCTCCCCCCCGACGCCTGCGAACGCGTCGCCGCCGAAGCCGGCATCGAAGTCGCCAACTACAACTCCCCCTTGCAGACCGTCCTCTCCGGCCCCGCCGACCGCCTCGGCGCCGCCGAAGCCGCCGCCAAGGCCGCCGGCGCCAAGCGCGCCCTGCGCCTCACCGTCGCCGGCGCCTTCCACTCCAGCCTCATGCGGCCCGCCGCCGAAAAACTCGCCGACTTCCTCGAAGGCATCGACATCCAGCCCCCCAAGATCCCCGTCTGGTCCAACGTCACCGGCAAACCCCATCCCGCCGATCCCGCCCAGATCCGCCGCCTCATGGTCGCCCAAGTCCACTCCTCCGTCCGCTGGACCGACTGCTTCGCCGACATGATTTCCACCGGCGGCATGCAGGACGCCTTCGAATGCGGCCCCGGTACCGTCCTCGCCGGCCTGGCCAAACGCATGACCCCCACCTGCCCCGTCCACAACATTTTCGACTTGGCGGGAGCCGCCGAAGCCGCCAAACTGTTCCTTTGACCGGAGAACCCTGCCCATGAGCAAACTAGCCAACCAAACCGCCCTCGTCACCGGAGCCGCCCGCGGCATCGGCCAAGCCATCGCCGTGCGCCTCGCCCAGGACGGCGCCGACCTCGCCCTCTGCGACGTCAAGGCCGAATGGCTCGAAGAAACCGCCCAAAAAGTGCGCGCCCTCGGCCGCCGCGCCGAAACCTTCGCCATGGACGTCTCCGACGCCGCCGCCGTCCCGGCCGCCATCGACGCCGTCCACGCCGCCTTCGGTCGCATCGACATCCTCGTCAACAACGCCGGCATCACCCGCGACAACCTCATGCTCCGCATGACCGAGCAGGACTGGGACGCCGTCCTCGGCATCAACCTCAAGGGCGCCTTCCTGGCCACCAAGGCCGTCAGCCGGTACATGATGAAACAGCGCTCCGGCGCCATCGTCAACATCGCCTCCGTCGTCGGCATCACCGGCAACCCCGGGCAGGCCAACTACACCGCCTCCAAGGCCGGCCTCATCGCCCTGACCAAGACCGTCGCCAAGGAACTCGGCTCCCGCAACATCCGCGCCAACGCCGTCGCCCCCGGCTTCATCCACACCGCGATGACCGACAAACTCCCCGAAGCCGCGCGCGAGGCCATGCTCAAACTCGTCCCCTTGGGCCGCCCCGGCGAACCCGAAGACGTCGCCAACGCCGTCGCCTTCCTGGCGGGCCCCGACGCCGCCTACGTCAACGGCCAGGTCCTGACCGTCTGCGGCGGCATGGTCATGTAGC
>JAFYAC010000089.1 GCA_017540905.1 Kiritimatiellia bacterium
CCTCCCTTCCGTCTGCTCCCCCCCCCCACCCCAAGTCAGCTGTTGGCCCGATTGCGGCCCCGTGGAAAGGTGGGATGTCCCGAATGCTGATCAGATAAGGAATTTCCCTTGCGGAAGGGGCCTGCGGCGCCAAACACGGAGGGAACGGGGGCACGGAGACACGGAGGAGATTCTGGATGGGGCGTTTGTTGGAGGAGCCTTCGCACCCGGAAAACGCCGGACAAACGCTTGAGCGGGACGATTTTGGACGCGCGAAGCTCCTCCCTGCAAAAACTCCGTGTCTCCTCTCTCCGCGCGCTCCGTGTTTTGCGTCGCAGGCATAGGAGAAAGGAGGGCGAGCGGGTTCCATGGGGGGCGGAGCTTGTCTGATCAGCATTCTGGGATGTCCCCTTGCTCATAGTGATCCCAAGACCCTATCTGGCGCGAATGACGGCGCCCCGCCATCGGCTGGCGTCTGGGACGATCCAGGCTGGCGCAGGCCCCGTCAGGCGTCGGCTGGCGGACGAAATGCATTTTGGTATCGCCAAGCGGGGATGGATGTGGTGGAATGGCGTCCGGTAAAACGTTTGACCGGAACGAAAGAGAGACATCCCATGCCCAAGCGCAACGACATTTCGAAAATCCTGCTGGTGGGGGCGGGGCCCATCGTCATCGGACAGGCCTGCGAGTTCGATTACTCGGGGGCCCAGGCCTGCAAGGCGCTGCGCGAGGAAGGGTACGAGGTCGTGCTGGTCAACAGCAATCCGGCCACCATCATGACGGACCCGGAGTTCGCCGACCACACGTACATCGAGCCGCTCACGGTCGAGGCGCTCACCGCCATCATACGCCGCGAGCGGCCGGACGCGATGCTCCCCACCATGGGTGGGCAGACGGCGCTGAACCTCGCCGTCGCGCTGGACGAGGCGGGGGTGCTCTCCCGCTACCGGGTGGAGCTCATCGGCGCGCGCGCGGACGTGATCCGCAAGGCGGAGGACCGCGGGCTCTTCAAGGCCGCGATGGCGGAGGCGGGGCTCGCGGTGCCGCGGTCGGGCAGCGCGCATTCGCTGGAGGAGGCGCAGGCGGTGCAGGCGGGGATCGGGAACTGGCCGGTGGTGGTGCGTCCGGGGTTCACGCTGGGCGGCGCGGGCGGGGGCATCGCGCACGACGCGGCGGAGCTGGAGCAGATTGTCACGGCGGGGCTGGCGCTGAGTCCGGTGCACGAGGTGCTGATCGAGGAGTCGCTGCTGGGCTGGAAGGAGTTCGAGATGGAGGTGATGCGCGACCGCCGCGACCAGGCGTGCATCGTATCCTCGATCGAGAACGTGGACCCGATGGGGGTCCACACGGGCGACAGCCTGACGGTGGCCCCGGCACAGACGCTCACGGACCGGGAATGGCAGTGGATGCGCGACGCGAGCCTGAAGGTGATGCGCGCGATCGGGGTGGAGACGGGCGGGGCGAACGTGCAGTTCGCGCAGAATCCGCGCGACGGCCGGTGGGTGGTCATCGAGATGAACCCGCGCGTGAGCCGCAGCAGCGCGCTGGCGTCGAAGGCGACGGGCTTCCCGATCGCGCGCGTCGCAGCGAAGCTGGCGGTGGGCTACACGCTCGACGAGCTGCCCAACGACATCACGCGCACGACGAAGGCGTGCTTCGAGCCGTCCCTCGACTACGTGGTGGTGAAGGCGCCGCGGTTCGCGTTCGAGAAGTTCCCGGGCGCGGACGACACGCTCGGCACGCGCATGAAGTCGGTGGGCGAGACGATGGCCCTCGGCGCCACCTTCGCCCAGGCGCTCCAGAAGGCGATGCGCTCGCTGGAGACGGGGCGCTCCGGCTTCTCGGGCAAGGCGGGCGCGCCGGAGGCGGCGCTGTCGGACGCGGAGCTGGAGCGCGAGACGGTGCGCCCGAACCCGAACCGGTGGTTCTGCGTGCGCGAGGCGCTGCGCCGCGGCCGCACGGCGGAGGAGCTGGCGGCGGCGACGGGCGTGGACGCGTGGTTCCTGCGGCAGATGGAGGGGCTGGTGTCGTTCGAGCGGCGTCTGGAGACCCTCGGCGGCCTGCCGGCGCTGGAAGCGGACCGCGGGCTCTTCGCGCGGGCGAAGGAGCTGGGCTTTTCGGACCGCCAGCTGGCCGGCGCGCTGGGCTGCACGGAATCGGACGTGCGGGCGGCGCGCGGGCGGCTGGACCTGCATCCGGCCTACGCGGTGGTGGACACGTGCGCGGCGGAGTTCGCGGCGGCGACCCCATACTATTTCTCGGCCTGGGGCCCCGCCGCGGCCGATCCCGCGGGCGAGCCGCCGCCGCCGCGCACGCCGGGCCGCAAGCGCTACATGGTCCTCGGCGGCGGCCCCAACCGCATCGGCCAGGGCATCGAGTTCGACTACTGCTGCGTCCACGCCTGCCGCGCCCTCCGCGCCGCCGGGCACGAGACGGTGATGGTCAACAGCAATCCCGAGACCGTCTCGACCGACCACGACTCCTCCGACCGCCTCTACTTCGAACCCGTCACCCTCGAAGACGTCCTCGAAATCCAGCGCCGCGAGCAGTGCGACGGCGTGATCGTCCAGTTCGGCGGCCAGACCCCGCTCAACCTGGCCGCCGAGCTCAAGGCCGCGGGCGTCCCCATCCTCGGCACCTCGCCCGAGGACATCGACCGCGCCGAAGACCGCGACCAGTTCCGCAGCCTGTGCGAAAAGATCGGCGTCCGCCAGCCCCGCAACGGCATCGCGCGGCGCCTGGAGGAGGCGCAGGCGGTGGCGCGCGGCATCGGCTACCCCGTGCTCGTCCGTCCGAGCTTCGTGCTGGGCGGGCGGGCGATGGCGATCGTCTTCTCCGAAGGCTTCTTCACCCAGTACTGCACCGAAGCCTTCGCCGCGTCCGAGGGGCGCCCCGTGCTGATCGACCAGTTCCTCGAGAACGCCATCGAGCTCGACGTCGACTGCCTCTGCGACGGCACGCGCGTCACCATCGGCGGCATCATGGAACACGTCGAAAAGGCCGGCATCCACAGCGGCGACAGCGCCTGCTTCCTGCCCCCGCGCAGCCTCTCCCCGGAGATGCTCGACCGCATCCGCGCCACCACCCGCGAATTCGCCCTCGCCCTCCACGTCCGCGGACTGATGAACGTCCAGTACGCCGTGCAGGACGGCGAACTCTACATGATCGAAGTCAACCCGCGCGCCTCCCGCACCGTCCCCTTCGCGGGCAAGGCCACCGGCGTCCCCCTCGCCGCCCTCGCCGCGCGCGTCATGGCCGGCGAAAGCCTCGCCGACGTCGGCTTCGAGCGCGAAGTCGTCCTCCGCCACTGCGCCGTCAAGGAAGCCGTCCTCCCCTTCGCCCGCTTCACCGGCTGCCGCATGCAGCTCACCCCCGAGATGCACTCCACCGGCGAAGTCATGGGGCTCGACCTCGAACCCGGGCCCGCCTTCGCCAAGAGCCAGCAGGCCGCCGGCAACCCCCTTCCGCTCGCCGGCGGCGTCTTCGTCAGCGTCTCCAGCGAATGCGCCGACGACCGCGAAGGCGCCATCGCCTGCGCCCGCGAGATGGCCGCCTGCGGCTACGTCCTCTACGCCACCCGCGAAACCGCCACCGCCCTGCGCGACGCCGGCATCCCCGCCCTCGCCGCCTTCGCCGTCTCCGAAGGCCGCCCCAACGCCATCGACCTCATGGCCGACGGCACCGTCGGCTGGATCGTCGACCTCCCCTCCGGCTGCCTGCCCCTCCTCGACGACGTCGCCGTCCGCACCGAGGCCATCTGCCGCGACGTCCCCATGACCACCACCCTCCGCGGCTGGCGCGCCGCCCTCGAAGCCCTCCGCGCCCAGAGACAGCACCCCGAACTCGAAGTCATGTCCCTGCAGGAATACCACCGCGCCACCGCCCGCCGCAACGAAAGGAGCCTGTGATGAAACCCGACGCCTTCCTCGCCCTCGAAGACGGCACCGTCTACCGCGGCTTTTCCTGCGGCGCGCCCGTCGACCGCCTGGGCGAAGTCGTCTTCAACACCGGCATGACCGGCTACGAAGAAGTCCTGACCGACCCCTCCTACGCCGGGCAGATCGTCACCTTCACCGTCCCCGAACTCGGCAACACCGGCTTCAACCGCGCCGACCGCGAATCCGCGGCCATCCACGCCTCCGGCATGATCTGCCGCGACCTCAACCCGCCCTCCAGCTGGCGCTCCGAAGAACCCCTTTCCGACGTCCTCCGCCGCGCCGGCATCCCCGCCATCAGCGGCATCGACACCCGGTCCCTGACCCTGCGCCTCCGCTCCGGCGGCACCCTCAAAGCCCGCATCTGCTGCTCCGGCAGCGAAACCCCCGAAGCCGCCATCGCCGCCGCCCGCGCCTGGACCGGCCTCGACGGCCAGGATTATGCCTCCGCCGTCACCTGCCCCGCCCCCTACGACTGGCCCCTTGCCCCCGCCCCCCCCGCCCCGCAGGCCCTCCCCGACGGCTTCGCCGGCGCCCCCGCGCCCTCCTCCACCTCACCCCTCGTCGCCGTCCTCGACTTCGGCGTCAAATACAACACCCTCCGCGCCTTGGCCGCCCTCGGCGCCCGCGTCCGCGTATTCCCGGCCAAGACCCCGGCTGCCGACATCCTCGCCGCCCGCCCCGACGGCGTCCTCCTCTCCAACGGCCCCGCCGACCCGGCCGCCCTCCCCTACGCCGTCCAGACCATCCGCGACCTTCTCGGCAAACTCCCCATCATGGGCATCTGCCTGGGGCACCAACTCCTGGCCATCACCCTGGGGGCCAAGACCGCGCGCCTCCCCTTCGGCCACCACGGCTGCAACCATCCCGTCAAAAACCTCACCGACGGCACCGTCGAAATCACCTCCCAGAACCACAACTTCGTGGTGGTGGCCGATACGCTGGATCCGACCATTGCCACCATCACCCACCGCAGCCTCAACGACAACAGCGTCGAAGGCCTCTCCGCCCCCACCCTCCGCGCCTTCTCCCTCCAATACCACCCCGAAGCCGCCCCCGGCCCCCACGACGCCACCCCCTCCTTCGTCCGCTTCGTCCGCTCCCTCCGCCCGGAAATGACATAGCCACGGGACCGGACCCCGAATCCGTTCGGGCCGTGTCCCCCGGGACACGACCGGGGTACCCCGTCGCGCTCTTACTCCTGGCCCGCGGCGGGCAAGGGACTGCCCACCCTACCCGGCTGGGAGGGGGGGCAAGTAAGGAGGACGGCCCTCATCCCCGTATCCGCCATGTGATCCAAAATTTTCCAACCCTTGGAAAACAAATTTCCAATCATTGGAAAACTGTCTGGCAGACGGTCATGGGGCCGCCGGCGCCGGGAGGGGCTCCGCGGGTTGGCATTCGATGGGGATGCAGAGGTTCAGCGTATGACCACCGTCCTTCGATGGCGCAAGGCTGGCCTGCAAGGCCGCCGCCAGGTTGCGCACGAAATCGGCGGGGGCGCGCAGGCGGACCTCCATCGTGCCGCCGGGCAGGACGCGTGCCATCAGGTCGACGGGACAGGGGGCGGGCACTGCGAAGGGCAGTTGGACAGGCAGCATCGGCGCGAGGACGGCCAAATCGAGGTGGGCCAGCGCAGGCACGGGGCCGTCGGCGGCAGGGAAGGCCGGCGGGGCCGCGAACGGTATCGCGGTGCCGTCGAGCGCGGCGTCGATGGCGGCGTGCAGCAGCGCGCCGCCTTCGTCGTTGACCGCCATGAGGTCTCCGGCGGGCAGCCACGCGAAACGCACGGACGCGCCCGGCATCAGGGCCGCCGCGTCTTCCGGCACGCCGCACGCGCAGGCGGCGGCCCGCATCAGGACGGCGGCGGATGCGGCGGGCACCTCGTCGACGGGGATGCCGCGGTAGGTCGTCGACTCGGTGTGGAGGGCGGCCGCCGTCTCCCGTCGCGTACGGGCCTGCTCCTCGCCACCGGGGTCGCCGATGTAGGCCAGCACCCGGGGGGTGGGCATCCGCGCGGGACCGACCGGCGGATACACGGCGACCGCAAACCCGTGGGCGGCCTCCTTGCCGCGCATGACGGGAGAGCCTGCGCCTTGCACGTAGAAGCCGAACGCTCCGTGCAGGTTCACGCACGCCGCCGCGGCGGGTACGGGACCGCAGGCGCCGAGGGCGGACGCCATTCCGCTGCCGGGCAGGGATTCGGCCAGCGCGTGGAAGGCCGCGGTGTCGCCGTCGAGGCCCAGTCCCGCGGTGAGCGTGGCGAGGTTTTCCCGGACCCGCGCGGCATTGCGGGAATTGGCCGTGGAGGCCAGGTCCGCGCCGGAGACGCGGCAGGCCAGGACGCCCTCCGCGGGCAGGGTGACGGGCAGGGACGGCAGGAGCGCGAGCGCTTCGCGCAGGACGCCGGGATCTGAGGAAGCGACCCATTTGCCGCCGACCTCGGCAACATAGTCGGTGAAAGCCCCCGAAGGCGCGGAGAAGGTCCGGAACCCCTCCGGCGTCTCGGGGCCGCCCGTCCAGTTCCCGTCGGCGTAGAGGGCGAGAAAGGCGTCGCGGTCCTCCGGGGAGAGCGTGCGGATGTCGGCCAGATGCCCGGGAAACGTACCGTACGCGAAATAGGCCAGGTTGCGGCTAACGCTGAAATCGCGGAAGTCCCGCTGCTCGGGGCCGAATCCGACGACGACGGGGATGCCCAGGCGCTCGTAGGCGGCCATCGCCTCGGCCTCGCCCCTCACTTCGAGCAGGAGCCGGACGGGCGCTCGGTCCGCGGGGCTTCCGTCCGCCCCGCCCGCCCGGACGGCGGCGAGGGCCAACGCGGCGAAAAGAATCGGTATCGCTTTCATGGCCGCAAAGCATGCCCGATTTTTCCATTCCGACGCAAGCGAAAACGCAAATGTCGATTCCCCGCGGTCCCGAGGGATACCGATGCGCTCAGCAGGGCCGGTAGCGGATGTACAGGGCGAGGTCGATGTCGGGATGGCCGCCAGCGGCTACGTCCTCTACGCCACCCGCGAAACCGCCACCGCCCTGCGCGACGCCGGCATCCCCGCCCTCGCCGCCTTCGCCGTCTCCGAAGGCCGCCGCCAAGCTGCACATGCTCTGCGACGTGGCCTCCCGGCTGCCGGTGTTCGCGTGCCTGACGCCGGCGAAAGTGGCCGACTGCCGCCGGATGATGGTGCTCTGCGCCCACCTGGTGGCGGGCGACATCGTGGTGGTCGACCGCGCCTACCTCGATTTCGCCTCGCTGGCGGAGCTGGACCGGCGGGAGGTTTTCTATGTCGTGCGGGAGAAGAAACGGATGCTCCACGAGGTCGTGCGCCGCGTGCCGAAGCGCCTGTTGCCCAAGAACGTGCTCTCGGACGAAAGGATCCGCCCGACGGGGGTACGCCCCTCCAAGGTCCATCCACAGGCCCTTCGCCGGATCCGGGCGCGGGTGGAAGTGGACGGGAAGAAGCAGGAGATGGTGTTCCTGACGAACAACTTCGAGTGGTCGGCGGCGACGGTGGCGGAACTCTACCGGGCGCGCTGGCAGGTGGAGCTGCTGTTCAAGGAACTCAAGCAGACGTTGCAGCTGAAGGACTTCTACGGGGAGAACGCGAACGCGGTGGCCTGGCAGGTGTGGACGGCGATGCTGGTCCACCTGCTGTTGCGCTACCTGGCGTACTGCTCGTCCTGGAAAGGGAGCTACACGCGCTTTTCGGGGGTGGTGCGGGCCGCGCTGTGGGAACGCACGGACCTGACGGTGCTGCTCAAAACCTATGGGACAGCACCGCCTCTGCCGGGAGCGGGTTGGGACGGGAACACCCCGTGTTTGCCGGGATTCGAACGCTACTGCGCCCGGGCCATGGGATAGCACGGGAGCATCCCCCGCGGAAAACAAGGGTTTGCGAGGCCCCGCGAAAACACACGGTTTTCAAAATGGCAGATTCACCCCCGGATTTGCTGGGCTTTTTGCACCCAGCAGACCGATTCCTTCATCCTATGGGATGGTAGTGGAAGTTTTTCAGCCACAAAGAGCACAAAGAACACAAAGGGTGCGGGGCGGGGCGGGAAGCGCCCTGCGGGCGCAGTGACGAGTGACGTGGCAAGATGCGGTGCGTCCTGCGGGCGGCCAAGTGCGGGAGGGAAGAAAAAGACAAACAGGACAAACGAGGACAAGCGCGCGGGAGAATGCGGGGGAAAGGTCAACATTGAAGACCATGAAAACCGCTTCGCGGACATGGAAAAACGGAAGAGAAGCGGATGTTCAGTCGGGGCGCGGGCGTCCCGCCCCCGGGGCTCCAGGAAATCGGAAAACAATCGAAAACGCCAATGTTTTCCGTAATCTCGCGCCCATTCTGGGAGGTGCGACTTCCAAGTCGCTCCCCAGCGGATGGAGAATGGAAGGGAAACGAAAGGGAGGCAGCGGAGCGGCGGAGGCGCAGGGGGAAGAAAAACCGTCGGACCATGGCGCCAATTCCCGACCATTCTTTTGGCTGGACCGTCGGCGACTACGGCAACGTCTTCAACCTCACCCCCGAAGACCGCGCCGTTGTCGAAAACCACCTCGCCGCCGTCCGCGTCCTCAAGCGCGCCGCCGCCCCATTGCCCCCGCACCGCAAAACCCGCATCCTGACCCGTGGTGCCACGGTGGAGATGCGCATCTCCCCGCCCTCCACGTCAGCGGAAGAAGAGCGCATCCGCGACTCCGTCGAAGCCCTTGCCGACGAAGCGGGCCTTCCGGTGGCCGACCTCTGCATCGGCACCGTCCGGCCAGTTGGCAAGCCTTCCGCCCCCGTCGAAAGTACCGTCGAAATCACCCTGGCGGAATAAGCTGTCCCTCCCGCCCCCCGGGGTTCGGGGCGCAGCCCCGTCCTTTGCCATCCCCCCCGCCACCGGTCATTCGTAGCGATGGCGCTCTCACGCCAACTCTTGATGTCTCGAACAAATCCATTCTCTACACCCCGCCCCCCCCCCGTCTGCAAGCCCCTTTTCGTTCCCCTGCAAAAATCATCCCGCTCCCCTTCCGTTCTTCCATCCGTTTCCCCGCGGACGGGACGCCCGCGCCCCAGTATCCACTCGCTTTTCCATCCGGTTTCCCGCAATGTCCGCCCGCAGGGCGCACCGCCCACTTGTCACTCGTCACTCATCACCTCACCTCCCAAAAAAGGCAATTCCATGCGCAAGACAGGCACATGGCGGCGAAGGGACTCGCCGCCCTACCCCGAAAAGATGCGAAAGAATGGACTTTTACGCTGTACTAGCCGCCCAGCGCCCGCCGCAGCGCCGTCCAGGGCAGACGTGCGCAGTGGCGGCGCGCGGGGAACGAGGCTATGCCGTCAAATACACCGAAACCCACGCCAAGGGGCGCAAAATCGCCGCTCTCCAGGCACCCATCGAAGGCGTCCGCCAGCTCCGCCAGCCCCTTCCGCGTCTTCCCGGCCGCGGCCATCGCGGCCAGCGAGGCCGACGCCCTGCATACGGCGCACCCGCGGGTGGCGTGTTCCAGGCGATCGAGGACGGGGGCGTCCCCGCCATCCCGCCACACCAGCCGGATGCGGATTTCATCCCCGCAAAGAGGGTTGTCGGCCTCTGCGTCCGCCTCCCCGGCGGCCACGGGGGCGGCACCGATGCCCGAACGCGCCAGCTCCGCCAGCCGCGTGTTGCACAGCGACGCGCTCACGGCCCGAACACCTCCCGCGCCGCCCGCACCCCCTCGACCAGAGCCTCCACCTCATCCATCGTGTTGTACGGCGCGAAGCTCGCCCGCACCACCGGACCGCCCACCACCTTGCGCAGCAGCGGCTCCGCGCACAGCCATCCCGCCCGCACCGCCACGTTCCGCTCGTCCAGCGCCTGCGCGACGTCGTGCGGGTGGACGCCTTCGACGGTGAACGACACGATGGCCCCCGCATCCTCCGCGCTCCGCAGCCGCACCCCGTCCACGCCCTTCACCCCCCCCCGCGCCGCCGCCGCCAGCCGCCGCACCCACGCCTCCGCCCCCTCCGGGAGCCCCCGGAGCCACCGCACCGCCGCGCCGAGCCCCACCACCCCGGCCACGTTCGGCGTACCCGCCTCGAACCTCCACGGCACCTCCGCCCACACCGGCTCCTCCCCGTCCCCCCCCACCCTTTCCACCATCTCCCCGCCGAGCACCACCGGCTCCATCGCCTCCAGGCATTCCCGCCGCCCCCACAGCACGCCCACGCCCGTCGGCCCATACATCTTGTGGCCCGAAAACACCGCCAAATCGCATCCCGACGCCGCCGCATCCAGCCGCCCGTGCGCCACCCCCTGCGTCGCGTCCAGCAACACGCGCGCCCCCACGGAATGCGCGGCCTCCGCGAGTTCCGCCGGATTGTTCTCCGCCCCCGTCACGTTGGACACCCACGTCGCCGCAAGCCACCGCGCACGCCCTGGCGCCGCCATCGCGCGGAACGCCTCCAAATCCGCCCGCCCGTCCGCCCGCAGCGGCACCACCCTCAGCACCGCCCCCGCCTCGCGCGCCGCGCGCACCCACGGCAGATAATTGCTGTGGTGCTCCGCGAGCGTGGCCCACACCTCGTCCCCCGCCTTCAACCCCGGACGCACGAGCCCCTCCACCGCCAGATGCACCGCCCCCGTCGCCCCCGGCGTGAACACCACCTCCCCCGGCGCCGCGGCCCCGATCCAGCGCGCGACCTCCGCGCGCGCCCCCTCGTACGCCGCCGTCGCCTCCGCCGCCATCCGGTGCACCCCGCGCCTCACGTTCGCGTTGTGGAACCGCGAAAACTCGTCCATGGCCGCCAGCACGGGTTCCGGACGTTGCGTCGTCGCCGCGTTGTCCAGCCACGCCACGCCGCGTTCCAAGAACGAGAAATCCCTCCTCACGACCTCCGCAACCCTCGCTCCGGCCTCACTCATCCCGGCCTCCTTCCCCCGCCCATGCACCACGACGGGAATCCGGCAAAAGGCCCTCGCTTGGAATGTGCGCAAGCCCATCCCCCCTCCGAGAGGGGGGTGGCGCTTCGGCGCCGGGGGGAGTACTGCGTCCCCCCGCCGCCCCTCCCCGCGACATCGCGGGCACCGCGCCTTTCCGGCGCCCCGCGCACCAACCCATTCCTGACACATCCGCATCCATTGCCATTGCCCTTTCGCGCCATCATGCTACAATCCGCCGCCATGCGCAAGAACATCGGCTGGCCGGAAACCTTCGACGGCGTGCCCCACGAAATCCGAGTGCTGTTCGACGGAGGCGAACGCATCCTCTGGCGCCGCAAGGCCGGCCGCCACGACGAGTGGCATCCCTTCGAGCCCACCGCCGACCAGTGGCGGACCCTCGTCGAAAAGGTCCACGCCCGCTACGTCCGCCGCCAGGCCCCCTACAAGGACCTCCAGCGCGTCGAACGCCTCGCCGCCGAAGCCGCCCGCCGCGCCCCGTCCTTCCCCTCCCCCGCCGCCGCCGATCCCCCCTCCCCCGCCGCCCCCCGATGACCGGCGTCCTCGCCATGATGCGCGCCTCCCTGCGCATCCACCTGCGCTCCCGGCTGGCCCTGCCGATGCTGCTGGCGGTGCTGGCGGCCGACGTCGCGCTCCCGCTGGCCATCCGCGGCGACGGCACCCTCGAAGGCCTGATCCGCCTCCACCTGACCTA
>JAFYAC010000128.1 GCA_017540905.1 Kiritimatiellia bacterium
AAGAAGGAGGCGTTCTGGGGGGCGCGGGGATGGGGGGCGCCGGGGGCGGCGGACAGCGGGGCGGTCGCCGGGGTCTGGAAGGGACGGGCGGCGGGGGCCCGGGAGGGGGCGGCGGGGGCGGCGGGATCGGCGGAGAAGAAGGAGGTGGAGATGGAGGAGGGGGCGGCGGGGGCCGGGGGGATGCCGGGGATGCCGGAGACGCCGGTGGCGTGGGGTGCGTGTCCGGCGGGGCCGTAGGCGGCGCCGGGCATGGGGGAGGTGTGGTCGTGCTGGAGGCGATGGTGGAGGTCCTGGAGGGCGCCGGAGGGGTAGGGGGTGGTGGCGGCGGGGGCGGTGGGGAGTTGGAGGAGGGCGGGGCATTTTTCGGGAGGGGCGCCCATGTATTTGGTGACGGTGAGGGTGTAGGGGCCTTCGTGGGTGCGCGCGGCGGTGATGCAGATGGCGCAGCGGGCGGCGACTTCGTCGTGGAGGCGACGGGCGATTTTGGAGACGGGATGGGGAAGGATGAGGATGGCCGTGGGGGCGGTGTCGGCCAGCAGGGTGAAGAAGGCTTCGATGCGTTCTTCGAGCTGGGCGGCGGGGGCCGCCAGCCAGGGGATGACGGGGTCGAAGACGACGAAGGTGTAGTGGCGGCCGGTGATGAGGGCGCGGAGTTCTTCGAGGGCTTCGGGGAAGGGCAGGAGGGGGAGGTGTTCGTCGTAGGGGACGATGCTCAGCTGCTCGGTTTCGATGGCGGAGGAGATGTCGCTGCCCAGGCCGTAGGCGGTCAGGGAGACGTGGTCGGGGGGCTGGTCGGTGAAGAGGAGGACGTTTTCGCCGATGCGCAGGAGGTTGGAGAGGAAGCGGATGGCCAGGGTGGAGGTGCCGCTGCCGCGTTTGCCGGAGAGGAGGGCGGGATGGGCGAGGTAGAAGCCTTCGAAGAGTTCGTCGAAGGGCGGGATGTTGGATTTGATCTTGGTGAAGCTCATGGCTCGGGCGGCGGCCGGCGGGATGGGGGTCGGGTCAGGGGTAGCGGGGGTCGGGGGGGCGGATGCGGTTTTCGATGGCGCCGCGGGTGCGGATTTCGTAGGTGACGTTGGTGATGAAGCCGACGAGCTGGGTGACTGAGGAGACGGGGTTGGGGAAGGTGCCGTAGCGGAGGGAGTAGATGCTGCCGGGGGCGCTGCCGTTGATGAGGACGGGCTTGGCGATGTTGTGGGAAAGGATGGCTTCGCGCGCGGAACGGACGCCGGAGAGGAGTTCGGGGGAGACGGGGAAGGTGTCGAAGGACTGGCCGACGGGGTTCGCGGGGACGCCCGGGATCTGCCGGAAGAGGTCGTTGCCATGGAGGATGACGCCGGAGGCGGGGTCTTCGACGTAGATGGCGGCGGGCAGGGCGGAGAGGAGGGCTTCGAGCTGGTCGGCGCGGGCCTGGGCGACGGGGTTGGAGGAAAGGGTGTGGATGTGGCGGAAGCGGTCGATGTCCAGGCGCAGTTTGTAGGGCAGGAAGGCGCTGTCGAAGGGTTTGTCGAGGACGTCGAAGGCGCCGGCCTCGTAGCACTGGATCTTGCTCTTGGCGTCGGCCAGGGCCGTCGCGACGACGACGGGGAAGACGCCCAGCAGCCCGTTCTTCTGCATGAAGTCGAGGACCTGGAAGCCGTCCATGACGGGCATCATGATGTCGCAGAGGACGGCGGAGATGGATTTGGGCGGGTTGCGGAGGTACTGGACGATCTCGGCGCCGTTGCGGGCTTCGAGGAGGTCGAAGTGCTGGAAGAGGATGCGCCGGATGATGGACCGGGAGAGTTCGGAGTCGTCGGCGACGATGATGCAGTCGCGCTCGCCGCCGTAGCCGGGGGCGAGGGGGGAGGGGGTGGCCGGCGCGCCGGGCATGGCCGGGGCCGGTCCGGAGAGGGGAAAGGCGAAGTCGGTGGGCTGGGTCATGGGTGGGTTCCTTTCAAAGCGTGTACCGGTCAGAATTGGGCCGAGAGGGAGAGGAGGACGGCGTGGTCGATGTATTCGCGCAGGGCGACGACGTTGCCTTCGAGGTCGATGGCGAGGATGGAGTTGAGGCGCTTTTCGAGCTTGCCGTTGAAGCCCCAGGAGAGGTGCCAGTTGGAGCCGGTGTCGTCGCGCGGGACGTAGACGGTCTTGGTTTCGGTGACGGTGTTGGCGACGCCGTCGACCATGACGTCCTTCTCTTCTTCTTCTTCGCTCTCGTAGAGTTGGGAGCCGCGTCCCTCGGAACGGGCCCAGCCGGCGAGGAAGTCGAAGTCCATGGAGAAGCCTTCCCACGCCTGGTGGTAGCGGAGGAGGCCCATGACGCGTTCGTCCCAGTAAGGGGTCCAGTAGTAGTCGCAGCCGTCGGAGGTGGAGACGGTGGAGAACTGTCCGCCCGCCCAGACGCCCATGGAGGGGGAGATTTCCCAGAGGGACTGGCCGAAGGCGGAGTACATGGCGTTGTCGTCGTCGTAGGTCCAGTACTGGGCGCGGGACTCGATGGCCCAGTGGTCGGTGGGCAGCCAGTCGGCGCGGACGGCGACGGAGTGGTAGAGGACGTCCTTGGCCGCGGAGGGGACGAGGTTGTGGTCGTAGAGGAGGAGGAGGGTGAGGGCTTCGAGGGGATGCCAGAGGGCGCTGACGGAGCCGACGAGGTGGTTGCGGTCTTCGGCGAGGTCGAAGGTGTGGGAGTTGAGGCCGTCCTGGAGGTTGAAGTTGGTGGTGATGTTGGGGTTGTCGCTCTGTTTGCGGGAGACGACGCCGATCTGCCCGGCCAGGACGAGGCCGCTGTCGGTCTTGTGGGAGAGGCGCAGGAGGGCCTCCGTCTGCTCGCTCTTGAAGGTGTACTGGCTCTGTTCGTAGGTGACGTTGGTGATGTAGACGGCGTTCCAGTAGGGGCGGACGACCTGCTTGAGCTGGGACTGGCGGACGCTGGCGCCGACGGTCCAGTCGGCGGGGAGGTTGACGGAGGCGGAGGCGCCGATGCCGAGGGTCTCGATCTGGTCGTTGGCCTTGGAGTGGTCGGCGCTGACGGCGAAGAAGGGGTCGAACTCGAATTCTTCGCTGGCGATGGGGCCTTCTTCGACGCGGTAGGTGGTGCCGGAGAGGACGGCGAGGTCGTTGGTGGTGGAGGCGGTTTCGGTGCCGTCCGGGACGACGAGTTCGCGGACTTCGAGGGCGGGGCGGTTCTGGAAGTGGGTGTGGATGTCGTTTTCGAGCTGCTTGCAGAGGACCTCGGGATAGCCGTCGCGCCGGAGGACGGAGAGCATGTCGAGGGCGAGGTTGGGGCGGTTCATGAGCATCGCGAGGTTCGCGCGCAGGACGCGGGCCTGGAAGGCGGGATGGAATTCGTAGGCATGGCGGACGAGGTCGGCGCCTTCAGTGGTCCAGGAGGGTTCGTAGCGGCTGCAGAGCAGGAGGTTGTCGCCCGCGAGGGTGTAGCCGGCCGGGGAGGGGACGAAGCCGAGGCGGTAGGTGCGGCCGCATTCGGCCAGGATGGAGGAGCAGGCGCTCTTGGCGGGGTTGAGGTTGCAGGCGGCTTCCTGGCCGATGTCGCCGTAGGGGTAGGCGACCATGGGAATGCCGTCGGCGGGGTAGAGGTCGCCGAGCTCGCGGCGGAGGATGCGGTCGGACTCGCGGAATTCCTTGCGGATGCGCCGGTCCCACTCGTTCATGGATTCGAGGCGGTTGCGCTTGGGCAGCCACACGCGGTTCGGGAGCGGCGCGCGGATGTCGAGGCCGTCGGCGTCGACGGGCTTCTTGATGTAGGAGTTGTGGAGCTCGGAGCCGACGACCCAGTTGCCGGATTCGGCGGCTTCGCGGAGTTCTTCCCACGTGGCCAGGGACGGAGTGTAGTCCTTCGGCGGGTCGCTCGGGGCGAAGATGCCGAAGGGCACGCCGAAGTCGGCCGCGACCTCGGTCCCCAGCGCAAGGGAGGAGCGGAGGTTGTCGTCGAAGGTCACCGCGACGATCTTGCGGGGGACTGGCATGTCGGAGGTGGGGGCGTTCTTCGGCGGGAAGCGGCGGGTGCCGGTGACGCAGTAGCGGAGCCAGTCGAAGAAGCGCGCGGTCGCGGGCACCTCCTCGTAGGTCTCGCCGGCCGAGGCGCGGGCTTCGGCGCCGACGTGGTCGGGGATGTCGGTGGGCGAGATGAGCTTCCAGCCCTCGCGCTGGAGGGCGGTGAGGTGCTCGTGGAGGCGGCGGACCGAGACGGTGGGGACCCAGTCGGATTCCGTGAGGTCGTGGTAGAGGAGCGTCAGGACGGCGCCCTTGGAGGCGGCCTTTTCCAGCTCGTCGATGTGCTCCATGGCGTCGCGGAAGCGCCCGCGCGCCATGTCGAGGTTGGCGAGATGGTAGTGGAGCATCGGGGAATTGCCCTGGAAGTGGGCGAAGGAGTCGGAGATGATCTGCTCGGCGTCGTCGAAGCGCCGCTCGCGCAGGGCGATGTTGAACAGCAGCATCTTCGCGCGCGTGTTGTTGGGGTTGTGGTGGGCCAGGACTTCGACCGCCTGGCGGTGGGCGTCCTCGATGTGCCGGGCCTGGAGGAGGCGTTCGCCGTAGAGGAGGCGGGTGCCGACGTCGGAAGGGTCGTCTTCGAGCGCGTCGTGGATGAGGCCCAGCACGAAATCCGTTTCGTAGGTGCCCGGCGTGCGCTCGTTCGCGAGATGGCAGCGGTTGGCCAGCCGCACCCGGAGGTTGGCGCGCGTGAGCGGGTCGTCGGTCTCGTCGATGACCTTCAGCACGAGGTCGATGTCGGCCTGGCCCGCGATTTCCGCGATGTCCGCCCGCATCCGCATCGCGCGGGTGTTGCCGGGATCGATTTCCAGCACCGCCTTGCAGAGGTCGCTCGCCGTCTCCAGCTCGCCGATGCGCAGGTCGAGCTCGGCCTGGTCGAGCATGAAGCGCGGGTTGTCGGGGATGTTTTCGTTGACGACGCGGAGGATTTCCTCGGCCTCCTCGTACTGGAGGCGCTGGGTCAGCAGCGCGGAGAGGTCGATGGCGATGTCCAGGCGATCGGGCTCGGCGGCGTAGAGGTTGCGGAAGATGGTTTCGGCGTCGTCCACCAACCCGATGCGCATCAGGTTCTGCGCGAACCAGTAATTCACGTCGAACTGGTCGGGTTTGATGGTCAGGGACTGGCGGAAGTTGCGGTCCGCGGTGCGCCAGTCGCGCTTGATGATGTAGAGCTGGGCGAGCAGCGAGTAGGGCAGCGCCTGGTCGGGCATGAGCCGCTGGAAGTAGTGCCACAGGCGGTCCGCGTCCTCCAGCCGGTCCGTCTTGATGTAGGCCCATCCGAGGCCCTCCCACGCCGGCTGGATGGCCGGATCGCGGCGGATCGCCTCCTCCAGGTACGGGACGCATTCCTCGTACTCCTCGTCCTGGAGCAGCATCAGCCCGTGGTAGAGCAGCGCGTTCTGCGGCGTCACCGAGACATCGTCCTTGTGCGCCTTCTCGATGACCTCCTCGTAGGACTTGAGCAGCTCCGGATCCGTTTGCTCCGGCGGAATCGGCAGAATCTCCGAGAACGGCCGCACCGGCTCCGGCGGCGGCGGCACCGACAGCAGCGGCGGGGGCTCCGCCGACGCCCCCGGCGCCAGCGACAGGACGGCCAGCAATGCGGCGGCAGCGCCCAGCGTCCGGACGGGACGGAGGGCGCGGCGGCGGCTGCCGGTACGGGCTTTTTTCGGAATGGTTCTCATGGCTTTCGCATCGGGCCGATGCGGATTGGCGGGGTTTCGGTTGGTCGGCGCGCGACCGGACGGCGCCGGGCTAGCGGTCCTTGTAGAAGTTCTTGACGCAGGCCTTCGCGACGGCCTTCGCGCCACCGACGGCCAGGTGGATGCCGTCCGGGTCGCGGACCATGATCGCCGCGCCCGATTGATCCATCATGTACTGCGAATAAACGCCCGGCTTGCGCGAGAAGCACGAAGCCATGTCATACAGGAAAAACTTGTCCTTGCGCGCCTCCTCGCCGGCCAGTTCCGTCGCGATGCGGTTGACGATCTGCGCGTGCTCCTGCACCGCGGGATCCTTCATCGGCGGCAGCAGGAACCACACCACCAGGTCCACGTCCGCCGCCAGCAGCTGGTCCATGAACCGTGCGATGCACTCGCGGTATGCCGACTCCCAGGCGGGGCCGCCGTAGGGAACGATTGCGCCGTCTTCCGTTTCCAGCGCCTGCTTGTCGTTCGTCCCGAGGGCCACGAACACCGTTTCCGGCTTGTTTTCCTTCAGCAGCTCGTCCAGGCGGTTGAACCAATTGAACACCGACGGCCGGACCAACCCGGACCCCAGCGACGAAAACGCCACGGCGGGCTGGATTCCCGCCTGGCGGAACTCCTTCTCCATGTTGGCGCCGAGGATGCGCATCATCGAATCCCCGACCATCAGGACCGGCGTCGACCCCTGCGGGAACTCCGGGGCCTCTTCGGCCGCCGCATTCACCGCCACCAGGCCCGCCAGGACCATCATCGCGCAGCATTGAAGCAACTTTTTCATGGCAACTCTTTTCTGGAAAAACACCTATTCCTTTGCCGCCCAGTATGCCACACCCCTCCCTCCCGCGCAAGCCGAAACCCCTTCCCGCCGCAATCCCGGGCGCATCTCCGGTTTGTGCAAGGGCGGACCAAATCCAAGCTTGCATATTCCCGCGCGAGGTGCATGGTGGGGCGAGGCGTCCCCGCCGAGCCGTTCTTGCCGGTTTTCCAGACCTCCTGTCCCCTTCCACACCGGCTCG
>JAFYAC010000090.1 GCA_017540905.1 Kiritimatiellia bacterium
CTAGAGCGGGTTAAGAAATGGTGTAGCTGTTTCGGGAGGGCCGCGCTTTGTCGCGGCCGCGTGCAAGGACGAAAAACCAGGCCCGGACGAAGCCGGGCCCTCCCCGACTTGCGGCCACACTTTTTCTTAATTTGCTCTAGCGGATGGTGCAGGGGGCATGGATCGACAGGGCGTTGAGCCAGAAGGCAAGTGCACGCTCCTGCACCACGACGATGGCACGGGGGGCGGCGCGGAGGGCGGTCAGCAGTCCACGAAACGCGCTCGGATCGAGGGCGCCGGGAAGGGTCTCGAACAGGCCGAGTTCGTCGATGACCAGCGGGCGGGCGGGGTCGCCGTCGAGGGTGGAGAGGGCGGCTCGCCAGTAGGCGGAGGCGTCAAAGGACCACGGGGGGCGCGGCAGGGGAGAAGGCGGAAGGGATGGTGGAATGGGAGGCTGGACTTGGAGAGTGCCAGTCGGGGACCCGGCCAAGAAAACGGCGTCGAGAAACGCATCCAAGGCCGGGGCGAAGACGGGGTCCCAGGCGGACGGTGGACATGGGGTGGAGGATGGTGGAAAATCGCAGGAAAAGGCCGGTTTTTCCATAATCTCGCAGATGCTTGCGCCCTCCTCCCACGGGGCGAGGCGGAGGGATGGCGGGGTGCCGTCGAAGTAGGTGCGGAAGCCGCGCGGGGGCATCCAGCCGCGGTGCGCGAGCCAGCGGCGCAGGGCGGTGGACTTACCGCAGCCGCGGGGACCGTGGACCACCGCGATCATGCGGCGGGCGCGGAGGCGGCGGGCTTCTTCGCGGCGCGCTTGCGGCGGAGGGCCTCCATCACGAAGCCGAGTTCCGGATACCGGAACAGCCGCGCGATCGCGAAATAGACCACGACGCCCGTCCCCAGCGCCGCGGCGACGCCCGCGATCCGCGCGAGCTGGAGGTCCATCCGCACGTAGAGCCACGGCGAGACCGCCCGCTCGACGCCCCACGCCGCCGCCCCCATCACCGCCGACGCCGCCAGCGCGCGGAGCCATCCGCCCACCACGCCGCGCCACGCGAACCGCCCCATGCGCCGTTGCAAGGCCATCGCCAGCATGGTGCCGTTGAAACACTCGGCGAGCACGGTCGAGAGCGCCAGCCCGGCATGCTTCCAGTAGGTGGGGAGCAGCCAGATGGAGAGCACGTTCATCATGCAGCAGAGCGTCACGGAGCAGACGCCGATCTTGATGGGCGTCTTCGTGTCCTGCCGCGCGTAGAAGGCCGGCACGAACACCTTCGCCAGGCAGAACGCCATCAGCCCCGGCGCGTAGAACCGCAGCGCCCGCGCCGTCAAGAACGTGCTCGTCGCGTCGAACGCGTCCCGCTCCAGCACCACCCGCACGATCGGCTCCGCCAGCACGCACAGCCCGATCGCCGCCGGCGTCATGACGAACAGCAGCGTCCGCAGGCCGTGCTCGACGGCGTCCTTGACGTCGTCCCAGAGCCCCTGCGCCGCGTAGTCGGAGAGGATGGCGAGCAGCACCGCGCCGAGGCTCGTCGCGAGCAGCCCCTGCGGAAGGTAGATGAGCCGCTCGGAGTAGTACAGCGCGCTCGGCGCCCACGTACCCGCCTTCAGCGCGAGCCAGCTGCTGAGCATGACGTTGACCTGGTTGACCGCAAGACCCAGCGCGCTCGGCCCCATCAGGATGAACACCCGTTGCACCCGCTCGTCGCGCCACCGGAACTCCGCCTCCGGCCGCCACCCGCACGACCAGAGCGCCGGCAGCTGGTACGCCAGCTGGATCGCCCCCGCGACCAGCACCGTCCACGCCACCACCGCGATACGCCGGTCCGCACCGCCCTCCACGAACGGCACGATGCAGGTCAGCGACAGGATCATCGCGATGTTCAAGAGCGCCGGCGTGAACGCCGACACCGAGAACTTCCGGTACGAATTGAGCACCCCCATCCCAAGCCCCGCCATGCAGATGAAGAACACGTACGGCAGCATCACCTGCGCCAGCGGCAGCACGCTCGACCACTTCTCGCCCACCCACCCCGGACGCAGCATCGCCAGCCCCATCCCCGCAATGCCCACCGCCGTCACCGCCAGCAGGAACGCCCCCACCAGCGTCGTGACCCGTCGCGCCAGCCGCCACCCGGCCGCCTCCCCCTCCTGACGACGCGCCCGCAGGAACTCCGGAATGAACGCCGCCGACAGCGCCCCCTCCCCGAACAGCGCCCGGAACAGGTTCGGAATCCGGAACGCCACCACGAACGCCGACATCGCCAGCGTCGTCCCGAAGAACTTCGCCATGAAAATCTCCCGCACCAACCCCAGTATGCGGCTCAGCAGCGTGAATCCCCCCACCGTGAACGCCGACCGTATGATGTTCCGGTTCTCCATCTTGTTCCCCGCCACGTCCTGCCCGTCCTACTCGTCCTACCCGTCCTATGCTCCCCTCGCGCCCCCCACGCAAGCCGGGCACAGCTCCGCCACCGGGCACCTGCCGCACTCCGGCGCCCGCGCGTTGCAGCAGCGCCGGCCGTGGAACACCATCGCGTGCGACCAGGCCGTCCAGTCCTCGCGCGGCACGATGTCCCCGAGGACCCGCTCGATCTTCACCGCGTCGTCCTCGTCCTGCACGAACCCGAGGCGGTTGCTGAGCCGTATGAAATGCGTGTCCACGACGAGCCCCGGCTGGCCGAACACCGTCGCCACCAGCAGGTTCGCCGTCTTGCGCCCGATGCCCGGCAGCTTCGTCAGCACGTCGAAGTCGCTGGGCAATTTCCCGCCGAAGTCCGCCACCAGCCGCGCCGCCAGCGCCCGTATGTTCTTCGCCTTGTTCCGGAAGAACCCCGTGCTGCGGATTTCCTCCTCCAGCACCTCCTGCGGCGTATCCGCCCAATCCTGCGCCGACCGGTACTTCGCGAACAGCGCCGGCGTCACCATGTTCACCCGCTTGTCCGTGCACTGCGCCGACAGAATCGTCGCCACCGCCAACTCCAGCGGCGTCTTCCAGTTCTCCAGCTCGCAGCGCGCGTCCGGGTACTCGACCTTCAGCCGCCGCAAAATCTCCCCCGCCCGCCGCCGCTTCGATGCCAGGCTCTCCTTCCTCATGCCTTCGCCTCCTCCCTGCCCCCCTCCGGCTCCTCCGCCTTCTCCATCAGGCGGTCCTGCAAAAACTTCAGCCGCCCGTTCACCACGGGCCCCGGGAACTGGTCCATCAGCAGCTTCAGCCCCTGCCCCTCCCCGAACACGTTCAACAGCGCCTCGTAGTCCTTGCGGGCGAAATGCAGCATCGCCTCCAGCTTCCGCGACGCCCGGTCCTGGACCACGAAACACAGCATCTCGTCCGTCGAGTCCTGCGCGTCGAACAGCAGCCCCTTCGACGACGCATCCAGCTTCTCCGGATTCTGCTGGAACATCATGTACTTGATGTGCTCCACCACCCGCGGCTCCAGCCCCTCCTCCAGCACGAAAATCCGTTCCGCCAGCTCGCTCCACTCCAGCACCAGGTGGGTCTCCGGCAGGCGCATCCCCGCCGGGACGAGCCGCCGCAGCTCGGCCATCGCCCGGTTGAACGCGTCGACCGCCGCCTCCATCGTCACGCCGCCGACGAGCGGATGGTAATGGATGAAAATCTCCTGCTCCCGGTCGTGGTAGACCAGCGGCTGGTCCACGCGGAAGGCCTTTCCGCACTTGTCGCAGACGACGCGGTTGAGCTTGCCGGTGAGCAAGTCGGTCCGCAACCCCGGCTCCTCGTCGACGAGCACCGAATCGTACAACTCCACGCACAGTTCCGCCCCGCACCCGGGGCACGCGATGTCATGATGGCTTTTCTGGGACATAACGCCCCGCACCATACCCTCCCTCCCCCTCCCGCGCAATCCCCAACCATTCCCGCGCGCGCGCCAATGGTTTTCCAACCATTGGAAACATTTTTTCCAATCATTGGAAAACTCCGGAAAATTTTTTCCAATCATTGGAAAAACCGGCCCGTTTTTTTCCAACCATTGGAAAACTTTTTTCCAATCGTTGGAAAACTTTCCGCGGCGACGGCCCGGGATTTTCGCTTGCCGCGTCCCCGCCCCCGCGCTAGTGTTTTTCCTTTCCCGCCGGATCGGGCATCCCGTCCGGTTCCCCGCGGGACCCGAAAGTGAAGGTACGCGCCATGATCGAATGCAAACACACCGCCCTCAACGCCTGGGTCGCCGAAGTCGCCGCCCTCTGCCAGCCCGACGCCATCCACTGGTGCGACGGCTCGCAGGCCGAGTACGACGCCCTCGCCGGGCAGCTCGTCGCCAGGGGAACCTTCATCCGCCTCGACGGCGCCAAGCGCCCCGGCTCCTACCTGGCCCGCTCCAATCCCGCCGACGTCGCGCGCGTCGAGGACCGCACCTTCGTCTGCCCCGCCGCCCCCCGCGAAGCCGGCCCCAACAACCACTGGCGCGACCCCGCCGAAATGAAGGCCGAGATGACGGCCCTCTACCGCGGCTCCATGCGCGGCCGCACCATGTACGTCATCCCCTTCAGCATGGGCCCCGTCGGCTCCCCCATCTCGCGCATCGGCGTCGAGCTGACCGACAGCGCCTACGTCGCCTGCAACATGCGCATCATGACGCGCGTCGGCGGCGCCGTCCTCGACGAACTCGGCACCGACGGCGAATTCCTCCGCTGCCTGCACTCCGTCGGCTACCCCCTGGCCGACGGCCGCCCCGACGTCGCGTGGCCGTGCGACCCCGACCGCCGCTACATCACCCACTTCCCCGACGACCCCGCCATCTGGTCCTACGGCTCCGGCTACGGCGGCAACGCCCTCCTCGGCAAAAAATGCTTCGCCCTGCGCATCGCCACCACCCTCGCCCGCAAGCAGGGGTGGCTTGCCGAGCACATGCTCATCCTGGGCCTCACCAACCCCGAGGGCAAGAAAATCTACGTCGCGGCCGCCTTCCCCTCCGCCTGCGGCAAGACCAACCTCGCCATGCTGACCCCCACCCTCCCGGGCTGGAAGGCCGAATGCGTCGGCGACGACATCTGCTGGATGAAGTTCGGCGACGACGGCCGCCTGCGCGCCATCAACCCCGAAGCCGGATTCTTCGGCGTCGCGCCGGGGACCTCCTTCAAGTCCAACCCCAACGCCATGCGGACGATCGCGAAGAACACCATCTTCACCAACTGCGCCCTGACCCCCGACGGCGACATCTGGTGGGAAGACATGACCGACGACCTCCCGCCCGCCCTCACCGACTGGAAAGGCAACCCCTGGACCCCGTCCACCGGCACCAAGGCCGCCCATCCCAACGCCCGCTACACCACTCCCGCCTCCCAGTGCCCCGTCATCGACCCCGCCTGGGAAGACCCCGCCGGCGTACCCATCAGCGCCATCCTCTTCGGCGGCCGCCGCCCCACCACCGTCCCCCTCTGCATGGAAGCGCGCAGCTGGACCCACGGCACCTTCCTCGGCTCCGTCCAGGCCAGCGAAACCACCGCCGCGGCCGCCGGTAGCGTCGGCGTCCTGCGCATCGACCCCATGGCCATGCTGCCCTTCTGCGGCTACAACATGGGCGACTACTTCCAGCACTGGCTCGACATGGAAAAACACCCCGGTGCCAAGCTCCCGAAGATTTTCTACGTCAACTGGTTCCGCAAATCCGACGACGGCCGCTTCCTGTGGCCCGGATTCGGCGACAACTCCCGCGTCCTCAAGTGGGTCTTCCAGCGTTGCGAAGGCACCGTCGGGGCCAAAGAAACCCCTATCGGGCTCCTTCCCGACCCCGCCGACCTCGACCTCGCGGGCCTCGACCTCGATCCCGACGACCTCGACGACCTTCTCACCCCCGACATCCCCGGCGCCCTGGCCGACATCCCCGCCTACCGCGCCCACTACGCCAAATTCGGCGACGCCATCCCCCCGGCCCTCACCGCCGAACTCGACGCCCTGGAAGCCCGCCTCCGCGCCGCCGCCGCCCCATGAAGCACATCACCGTCCGCTTCTACTCCCTGATCCCGCGCCCCGGCATCCAGGAAGTCCCCTACGACACCGACGCCCCGACCGCCCGCGCCCTTCTCCACGAACTCCAGTCCAACCGCGCCATTCCCCTGACGACCAACATCGTCAAGGCCGCCCGCAACGACCAATTCATCGAATGGGACGACCCCTTCCAGGACGGCGACACCCTCACCATCCTCCCCCCCTTCTCCGGCGGCTGAGCCGCGCCCGTTGCCACATGCGTTTCCTTCGACTGCACTCGACTGCATTCGATTGCAATCGACTGCAATCGATTCCCCGCCCCCTCCGCTCCGCCCTCCTCCTCGCCCTCCTGCTGCTCCTCCTCCCGCTCTCCGCCCTCTCCGCCCCCCACCCCACCCGCCAGCAACTCCTCGAACAACTCCAGCAGCAGCAAGCCGCCCGCACCGGCGCCCCCACCCCCACCCCTCCCGCTTCTTCTCCCGCTTCTTCCCCCTCCGCTTCTCTCGTCCCTCGTCACTCGTCACTCGTCACTCCCGCCGTCGATGAAATCGACGGCGGGGCCGTCCCCCGCGACACCCTCCTCCCCGCCGACCTCTCCTGGCTCGACGCCTCCGGCCACGCCTGGCACCACCTGCGCACCACCCACTTCGTCATCCACTACGAAAAGAAAATCTTCGCCGCCAAGGTCGCGCGCCTGGCCGAATCCTTCTACGACTACATCTCCGCCGACCTTCCACCCGACCTGCCCGACCGCCTGGGCGAGCGCCTCTCGCACATCTTCGTCTTCGCCGACGCCCGCGACTGGCCGGCCGTCCTCGCGGGCACGCCGGGCCTCACCCCGCTGACCGTCTCCTTCGTGCGCAACCAGGCCATGTACCTCCAGGAATGGGGCGACAACTCCTCCGACAAGATGTCCGTCCTCGCGCACGAAATGACGCACCTGGTCATCAACCGCTTCCTGAAGAAACCCATCCCCCTCTGGCTGAACGAAGGCCTTGCCGAATACTACGGCGAATTCGCCTACCGCGCCGTCCGCGGCATGGGCCAGAGCAAATCCTCCGCCTTCCCGGCGACCAAGAACCTCCTTCCCCTCCAGACCCTCCTCGCCCTCACCACCTATCCCCCCGACACCGTCGTCCTCACCTACTACCGCACCGCCAAATACCTCGTCGGCTTCCTCCGCCTCAAGCACGCCCCAGCCTGCTGGAACGCCTATTTCACCGCCGTCGCCACCGGCTCCCCCTCCACCCCCGCCCTCCTCTCCGCCTTCCCCTACCCCGACCTCCCCACCCTCGAAACCGCCTTCCAAAAATTCGCCCACTGAGAGCCCCTTTCCCTCCCCGGGGGCTCGGGGGCAACGCCCCCGTCCTTTGCACCGTCCCCCTCCCCCCCTCCTGACGGCGGGCGGTCCGCCCGCCGCATCCCCCCTCACCACACCCGCCTCTCCTCTCCCGGAAACAGCCGCCCGAACAGCACCCCCTTCAGCTCCTCCACCCCCTCCCCCTGCATCGCCGAAATCGCCAACACCGGCTCCTTCACCTTCCGCTTGAACGCAACCAAATTCTTCTTCGCCCCCGGGTCGTCCATCTTGTTCGCGACGATCGCGTACGGCCGCTCCGCCAGCTCCGGATTGTACAGCCGCAGCTCCTCCCGCAGGCTCGCGTAGTCCTCCGCCGGCTTGCGTCCATCCACCCCGGCCATGTCGATGACGAACAGCAGGAAATGCGTCCGCTCGATGTGCCGCAGGAAATCGTGCCCCAGCCCCACCCCCTCGTGCGCACCCTTGAGCAGCCCCGGAATGTCCGCCACCCGCGTCCGGTGGAAGTCGTCGAAAATCACCGTCCCCACCTGCGGATGCAGCGTCGTGAACGGATACGCCGCCACCTTCGGCCGCGCCGCGCTCAGCTGCGAAAGCAGCGTGGACTTGCCCGCGTTGGGATATCCCACCAGCCCGACCTCCGCCACCGTCTTCATCGTGAGCCGCAGCGTCTTGATCTCGCCCGGCGTTCCCTCCGTGTACTCCGTCGGCGCCTGGTGCGTGCTGCTGATGAAATGCAGGTTCCCCTTCCCCCCGCGCCCGCCCTGCGCGACCTTGAGCCGGTCGCCGTCCGCGAGCACCTCGCCGACGAACTCGCCGGTATCCAGGTCCACGACCTCGGTCCCGAGCGGAACGGGCACGACCTTGTCGGCCCCACCCTTGCCGTACTGCTGGCGGTTGCGCCCCTTCTCGCCGTGCTGCGCGCGCACGATCGGCGCGAAATGCAGGTCGAGCAGCGACGACACGTCCTTGCTCGCCTGCAACCACACGCTGCCGCCGTTGCCGCCGTCGCCGCCGTCCGGCCCCCCGTGGGGCAGGAACTTGGCCCGCAGGAACGTCGCCGCCCCGTCGCCGCCGTTGCCGGCGAACGCCTGGATGCGCACCATATCCACGAACGTGATCGGTTTCACCGCCGCACTCCTTCCGCACTGCGCCGAGCACCGGCGGCGCGGCCGTTCAGGCCACGCCCTCCGTCGCCGCCATCGCCGCGTCCGCGTTGCACTCCACGGGAATCGGCTCGCCGGCCGCCTTGCGCGCCGACGCGATGTCCTTGAGCCCGTTGCCCGTGCACATCAAGACCACTTCCTCGTCCGCGCCGACGATCCCCGCCGCCGCCGCGCGCTTGAGCCCGCCCCACGCGCACGCCGCCGCCGGCTCCGCGAAGACCCCGCTGTGCCGCGCGATTTCCGGGATTGCGGCCAGGATCTCCGCATCCGGGACCTGCACCGCCCTCCCGCCCGACTCCCATACCGCGCGCACCGCGGCCAGCCCGTCGCGCGGGATGTCCACCGAGATCGAGTCCGCGACCGTCGTCGCCTGCACAGGCGCCACCTCCACCGACTTCCAGTCCGGGGTGCCGCCCTTCTCGCGCAGCTTGTCGAACGCCAGCGCGATCGCGTTGCTGGCCTCCGACTGCGCGCAAAGCAGCTTCGGCAGCTTGTCCGTGATGCCCGCGTCCTTCAAATCCCGGAATCCCTTCCACACGCCCGAAATGATGTTCCCGTCGCCCACCGGCACCGCGACCCAGTCCGGCACGTGCCCCAGCTCGTCGACGATCTCGAACGCCACCGTCTTCTTCCCCTCCCGCGTGAACGGATTGTACCCGGTGTTCCGGTTGAACCACCCCCGCTTCGCGCAAACGTCCATGCACAGGTCGAACGCGTCGTCGTACGTCCCCTTCACCGCGAGCACGCGCGCCCCGAACGTCAGCAACTGCGCGATTTTCGCCGCCGGCGCCGCCTCGGGCACGAAGATCACGCACGGCATCCCCACGCTCGCCGCGAGGCACGCCATCGAGCTGCCCGCGTTGCCCGTGCTCGCCCCGCAGACCACCGACGCCCCGACCTCGCGCGCCCGCGCCAGCGCCACCGCGCCCGCCCGGTCCTTGAACGACGCGCTCGGATTCTGCCCGTCGTCCTTGATCCGCAGGTTCTTCAGCCCCGCCAGTTCCCCGAGCCGCGGCGCGTCGAGCAGCGGCGTGAGCCCGACCCGCAGCGGCGGCACCAGGTCCAGCCTCGAGACCGGCATCAGCGCCGCGTACCGGAACACGTTCCGCCGCGCGACCTCCTTCCACCAGTCCGGCACGGGCCGCACGCGCGGCCACTCGTACGCCACCTCGAGGTTCCCCCCGCACTCCGGGCACACGTACCCGTTGAAATCCCTGTCCTGCACCGCTCCGCACCGGAAGCACCTGAAACCGTTGAAATGCGTCTTGTAGTTCATGCCGCCAGTATGGCCGCCCCGCCCTCCCCGCGCAAACAAAATCCGCATCCCCCCCGCCAATCTTCACCCCCCGGTTTTCCAACCCATTCCCCACTCCTTCCCTCATCTCGCGAGATTATGGAAAACACTCGCATTCCCTTCGTTTTCATCCGTCCATTCCCCCCATGTTTTTCCACTCCTCTCCAGCCATACGGGTTCCGCTCCGGCCCGCTCCGCCGGGCCGTTCCGCCCGGCCGTTTCCCCGGCTCCCTTCCCCGCCCCCCCGTTTGCCCGTTGCCCCTTCCGTCATTGCGCCCCCGCCCCCCCCATGCTACCTTCCCCTCCGCGAACCACCCACACCCAAGGAGCCCCCATGGCACTTCCCTCAACCGGCAAACTCGGATTCGGACTCATGCGCCTGCCCAAGGACGGGGACCGGATCGACATCGCGCAGACCTCGCGCATGGTCGACCGCTTCCTCGCCGCCGGCTTCACCTACTTCGACACCGCCTGGGCCTATCCCGGCAGCGAGGAAGCCATCCGCAAGGCCCTCGTCGAGCGCCACCCCCGCGACGCCTTCCTGCTCGCCTCCAAGAACGCCGCCTGGCTCGGCTGCAAGTCCGCCGCCGAAGCCACCGCCCAGCTCGACACCTCCCTCGCCCGCAGCGGCGCCGGCCACTTCGACTTCTACCTCCTCCACAACCTCGGCGAGACCCGCACCCGCGTCTTCGACGATTGGGGCCTCTGGGACTGGGCCCTCCGCCAGCGCGACGCCGGACGCATCCGCCACCTCGGGTTCTCCTTCCACTCCACCGCCGGCGAACTCGACGCCATCCTCCGCGCCCATCCCGAAGCCGAGTTCGTGCAGCTGCAAATCAACTACGCCGACTGGGAATCCCCGTCCATCCAGTCGCGCCTCTGCCTCGAAACCGCCCGCGCGCACGGCAAGCCCGTCATCGTGATGGAACCCGTGAAGGGCGGCCTCCTCGCCAAGCCGCCCGCCGACGTCGCCGCCGTCCTGCGCGCCACCGAGCCCGGCTCCTCCGAAGCCTCCTGGGCCCTGCGCTTCGCCGCGGACTGCGAAGGCGTCTACACGGTCCTCTCCGGCATGTCCTCCACCGCGCAGATGGACGACAACCTCGCCGCCATGCGCGGGTTCGCCGGCCTCACCGACGCCCAGCGCGCCACCCTCCGCCGCGCCCGCGAAGCCCTCGCCGCCCACCCGATTGTCCCCTGCACCTCCTGCGACTACTGCGCCAAGGCCTGCCCCGCCAGCATCGGCATCTCCGGCACCTTCACCGCCCTCAACATCCTCGAACTCTACGGCGACAAGGCCCGCGCCAAGGACCAGGAGGGCTGGCTCGTCGGCGCCCAGGGACGCAAGCGCGCCGCCGAATGCCTCCAGTGCGGCGCCTGCGAAAAAGTCTGCCCCCAGCACATCGCCATCCGCGACACCCTCGCCCGCGCCGCAGCCGCCCTCGCCTGACCCGCCCTGCGCCCGGAACGCTCCCGTCCCCGCCCCCAAGAACGCCCCCCCCGCTCAATCCATCAGCCGCGTCCGCATCGCCGGATGCCGCAGGTCCGCCGCGAACACCCGCGACAGCTCGCCGAACACCGGCCCCGGCCGCCCGTTCCCCACGGGATGCCCGTCGAATTCCGTGACCGCCGTGACGTCAGGCGTCGTCCCGAACACGAACATCTCCGGCGCGCGCTGCGCCAGCTCCAGCGGGATTGGATGCTCCGCGACCCCCGCCAGCACGCCGCGCGGGACCAGGAACGTCCGCGCCAGCAGCGCCGCCCGGTGCATCGTCGTACCCGCCAGGATGTGGTCCGGCGGCGGGATCAGCAGCCACCCGTCCGGCGTCACGATCCCGAAATTCTCGGTCGGCAGCTCCGCCACGCACCCGTCCGGATCCAGCGACACCACGAAATCCAGCCCCCGCTCCACCGCCTCCCGCCGCATCAGCGCGTTGGGCAGGTAGTTGACGCTCTTGACGCGCGCGAACACCCCGGGCTTGACCGGAATGCCGCTCACCCCCACCCGCGCCCCGCCCGGATGCAGCTCCATGAACGGCCGTCCCAGCCGCACCGACAGGATCAGCAGCAGCGGCTCCGGCGACTCGAACGGATTCGCCGAGTGCCCGCCCGGCCCGCGCGAGACGAACACCCGTACCAGCGCATCTCGGTGCCCCCCCGCCCGCAGCACCGCCGCCAGCAGCCGGTTGCGCTCCGCGCGGCTCCACCGCAGCGGCAACCGTATGGCTTCCGCCCCCCGCTCCAGCCGCGCCCAGTGGGCCGCGAGGTTGTACGCCGCCCCGTCGTTGCACTTGAACGTCTCGAACAGCCCGTCCCCGCGGTGCACCATGTGGTCGTCCACGGGAATCACCATCAGGTTCGGCTCGGTCGTGATGCCGTCCCACCAGCTGGAATACATCGCATAGTAATCCTTCTGGTAACCCGGCCCGTGCGCCGCGCAGAAATCCGCAAAGTCCTTGACGCCGAAATCGCTCTTCATGATATCGAAGCGGCGGACTTCAGTCCGCCGCCACCCCCTCACACCTCGTACGCCACCACCTGGGCCGGTGCCAGCACCTCCGGCAGCTCCCCGCCGCCCAGCAGGTCCGCCTTCGCCCCCGAGTGCGGCGGCGTGAACGGCTGTGGGGTGGCCATGTCGGTGTTCCCCAGCACCGCGACGCCGCCCCGCTCCCCGGGCTTCTGCCGGATGTACCCCGTGATGGCCCGGTTCGCCGTCTCCAGCGGAATGATGCTCCCCGGCGACGGATTGGCGAACAGTTCAATCCGCCCCTTCCGGAACGCGTGCACGCCGCGGATCGCCTCCAGCAGCGCGAAGTCCGGATGCTCCCAATCCAGCGCCGCCGCGCTGAACAGCGGCAGCCGCTCCGGCGGCCACTCGGCCTCCTGCTCCTTCGTGAAGTCGAATCCCGTGTTGACCGGCGTGCGGTCGCCGAACTCGATCCCGTTGTGCAGGTACGGCACCCCGGGCAGCAGCGCGCCGAGCGTCTGCGCGTAGCGCACGTACGCCGCGCCGCCCGGCCACCAGTTCGCCCGCGGCGTGTTGTGGTTTTCGGCCATCGCCATGAACGGCACCGGGATCCCCGCCCCGTGGATCCACCGCAGCCAGCCGCGCCAGCGCTCCGGGTCGCGCACCGTCTGCATGAACGGCCCCACGCAGACGTTGTAGCCCTCCGCGCGCGCCTCGGGCGAGAGATTGAACTCCTCCGCCCACAGCGCGAAGTCCGGGTCCACCTCGCGCGCCCGCGCCACGAGCCGCCGCTTCAAGTCACCGGGCAGCGCGTGCCCCATGTCGATCATCACGCCGTCGACGCCGTAGCGCCGCTGGTAGTGCGGAATCACCTCGCAGATTTTCTCCCAGAGCGGCTCGACGGCGTTCTCCGGCCGCGCCAGCCGCGAGTCGTACATGCGGACGGTGTTGTACGCGATGTAGTTGAAGTCGGGATGGTCGTACAGCCGCAGGTACGTCACGTCCGTCCACGGCGGCTGCTGGCTGTCCGGCCCCCAGTCGCAGAACGCGCCCGGAATCCGCACCTCCACCGCCGCGCCCGTCTTCGGGTCGCGCGACGTGCCGATCCACCCCAGCCCAACCTTGCGGACCGTCTCCGGCGCCGGCGGCGGCAGGAACATGTCCCGGTAGATTTCATGCGGCGGCAGCAGCTCCCCGAACCGCCCCTGCCCCACCGCGTCGTAGATCGCGCGCAGCTCGTCGCCCGTGAAAATCGGCGCCCCGTACGTGTCCTCGCCCGCCTCCCCCGGACGCCGGTCCGCCACGTCCGCGCGGATCCAGTAGAACCACTCCGGATGCTCCTTCGCCCACACCGCGTCCTTCGCGGCCGTGCGGAACACGAACTCCACGACCACGCGGATGCCGAGCCGGTGCGCCGCCTCGACGAACGCCGCGAACTCCGTCTCCACGCCCACCCCCAGCGCGGGCTCCGCGAGATGCTCGTCCAGCGCGTACGGGTCGCAGATCGCGAACGCGCTCCCCATGTCGCCCTTGTTCCCGTCGCGCCCGATGGAGGTGATGGGCAGCAGGTGGATCACGTCGCACCCGAGCGACCGGATGTACGGCAGCATCGCCATCGCCTTGAGGAACGTCCCCGTGTCCCGCCAGCCGTTCTCCGCCGCCTCCGGCGAAATCCGCCCGTCCCCGTCGTGGTCGAACGCCGCCCCGTAGCGCACCAGCAGGTTGTACGCGGTGGCCCGCGCCCCCCAGTCGCCCGGATGCGCCGCATCCCGCCACATTGCCGCCGGCTCCGCCGCCGCGATGCCCTGGAGCGCCGCCAGGTAGTACCCCGCCGGCTCCACGGTCCGCGCCGACGCGTCCCGTCCCTCCGGCGCCCCCCACAGCCCCGGCACCCGGTACGGCGCCGGCGCGCCCCCTTCCGCCGCCAGGCGGGACAGCTTCTCGATCACGTTTTGCAGCGCGGATTCCTTCATGCGACACCTCGTTCTTTCTCTTCTCCCCCGCACTATATCCCGCCTCCCGCTTTTTCAAAGAAAAAACGTTTCACCGCCCCGCTTTCCCCGCCCCGCCGCGGCCCGCGGGGAAAAACGCATTGACAACCGGAACGGACATGGTAGAAAGCTCGGAAATTCAATTCAGGAGAAACAACCCATGTCCATGCATCGCAGTTTGAAAGGGGCCGACAAGGTGGCGGCCAAGCGCAATGTCCTCAAGCGCTTCGAGCGCATCGAAGTCCTCAAGGGCAACGGCCGCTGGAAGGAAGGCGACCGCGGCCGCGGCCTGCCCAAGACCAAGCCCCCCGTGTGAGTCCATCCCACATGCCGGGCCCCTCCCCGGCAACGCAACAGCCTCCGCGCCGCGGAGGTTTTTTTGTGCCCCGCCCTCCGCCTCCGACACTCCCGCGCAAGTCCCGAATAAGGAGACACGGAGATTTTGCAGGGGAGGAGCTTCGCGCGTCCAAAAACGTCCCGCCCAGGTAGGGCGGGCAGTCCCCTGCCCGCCGTGCGGGCCAATCGCGGCATGAAGGCAAATGCAAAGCTTTCCATGCGCTTGGCAGGCGCACGGCGGCGAAGGGACTCGCCGCCCTACCCCAAAAACATGCGAGAGAATGGACTTTGCGCTGTACTGGAGCGGTTTCAAAAATAGAGTGGCCGCATTGAGAAGGGAGACAAAACTCCGATTTGTCCGATGCCTGCGCTAACGCTCCGGCAAAGCTTTCCAATGGCCAGTTCCATGGCATTCCACAACACGGACAGCGACGGACGTCCCGTGTCCGGGACCTCCGTCGCTGTCCGCACGATGGACATTTTTCCCATTCCGGCCCGCAAATCAGTCGCGGAAGTTTGAAAGGAGTGTTCCAAACGTTTTGCTTCCCGAAATCGGCAAAATTCTTCGCCGTGTGCGCAGCGACGGATGCCCCACATCCGGGGCATCCGTCGGTGCGCACATTGAAGTGCAGTTGAAGAAGCGATTGGAAGGCATCGCCGGAGCGTTAGCGGAGGCATCGGACAAATCGGAGTTTTCCTGCTCTGGAACGGCTACACTATTTCTTAAACCGCTCTAGAGCGGTTTACGTTTTTCCGTGGCTTCCCAGACGTTTTCCCTCCACAAGGTCGCGCAGAAGCGCGACCGGTGCGCTCTCCACGGGGAGGGACGCGCTTCCGCGCGTCCGCGGTGTGGAAGCGCCAGAACCGTCACGAGACAATGTGTCCGTCTTGGGAGGGCCGCGCTTCGTCGCGGCCGCGCGAACGGGGTGTTCTTGGCATCTCCCTGGAGAGCCTTGTGGACACGGCCCGGACGAAGCCGGGCCCTCCCAGGATGCGGTTCGGTACGCTCTCCAGTTGGAGGGACGCGCTTCCGCGCGTCCGCAATGTGGAAGCGCCAGAACCGTCACGAGACAATGTGGCTGTCTTGGGAGGGCCGCGCTTCGTCGCGGCCGCGCGAACGGGGTGTTCCTGGCATGTCCCTGGAGCGTCCCAAGGACCACCGTGGCCGCCCCCGGAAGCCCCCTCTGGGAGGTGCGGCTTTCAGCCGCACCATGACAGATGGAGTGCGGGAGGGAAAAGAGACAACTTGGACACCTCGGGACACTCTCCCATCCAGCGGCGCGGCTGGAAGCCGCACCTCCGGAAGCCGTGCGATGCTTGTTCAGAAAGTCTTGCGCCACTTGCCCAAGTCCATGGCGCGGCTGAAAGCCGCACCTCCCAGCCGTTTCCCACCCACATGGTCGCGCGGAAGCGCGACCCCGTTGCGCTCTCCCCGGGGAGGGACGCGCTTCTGCGCGTCCGCGGTGGAAAAGGTGGCGGGACAGGTTCGTTGCCAAGTGAAAACCTTGCGATTTCTTGTCGGGTGCGCCCTCCGGTAGGGCCCGACCTCCGGGCGGGCCGTGCGAAAGGATGGCCCATGACGGGCCGCCCGCCGCCGTCGCCCCCCCCCGTCTCAGAACGCGGACGACGAAATGTCGGTGTCCGCCCCCGACCCGCCGGGTTCCCCGTCCGCCCCGTAGGTGAAGATTTCGAACGGCTCGTTCTGCCGTCCCGGCACCAGATAGAGGTAGGGGCGTTTCCACGGATCGAGGGGGAGGGTCCGGCTCGCCAGGTAGCCTCCGGCGGGGTAGTTGGCGGGGATGGGTTCCTTCGAGGGCTTGCTGACAAGCGCGTCGAGCCCCTGCTGCTGCGTGGGATACCGCCCGTGCGCGAGCTGGTAGGTGGCGAGGGCGGACGCGAACTCCTTGATCTGCGCCTTCGCGGTGGCCTGCTGGCCCATCATGAGGTTGGGGGCCACGTTCACCAGCACCACGCCGGCCAGCAGCGAGATGATGGCCAGCACCACGAGTATTTCGACCAGCGTGAAACCGCCCTTCCGGGCTTGGCGAGCCTGGGTGTCCATCATGCAGCTTCCTTTCCCTTTCCGGCTTCCTCGCCCGCCTGCGTCCCCTCCGGCGCGGCGGGCGGCGCGTCCGGCGCCGGCTGTTCTTCCGCGGGTTCCGGCTCTTCGACGCGGAATCCCGCCTTGCGGATGAAGTCTTCAAGGCTGTCCCCCTCGACGGCGAACTGCCGCGGCAGGAACATCGTGTCGGACGCCAGCTGCGCCCGCCGCGGCGGCCACGTGCGCGTCGCCAGCCGGTAGCCGGCCGCCCGCACCGCGTTCTTCGCCCACAGCAGGTCGTGCCCGTCCATCCCCCACGGATAGCAGAAGTACAGCGGCGTTTCGCCGAGCGCGGAAACCAGGTCGTCGAACGATCCCTGGATTTGCCCGATGTTCTCCGGGTGCTGGGCCAGGTTCACGTGCGTCTGCGTGTGCCCGCCGATTTCCATCCCCTGCTGGAGGCACTTGCGGATCTGCGGCCAGGTCATCAGGGTGTCGAGCGGCCATTCGGGCACCGCCCAGCGGCTCTGGCCGGCGGGCAGCTGCGTGACGACCGCGTTCGCCGCCGGGAACCCGTACTTCGCCAGCAGGGGCACCGCGTAGTCGAGGAAGTCCGTGTACCCGTCGTCGAAGGTCAGGAACACCGGATTCTCCGGCAACCGCCCGTCCAGGATGTCCGCCGACGTCACCCCGTGGATGTTGTGCGCCTTCATCCACGCCAGGTCGCGCTCGAAGCTTTCCGTGCTGTACCAGCCGCCGAGGTCCACGCCGGGCGGGAACGTCGCCAGGGGGCGGACGTGGTGGTACATGAACGTGGGGATCACGATCTTCGAGGGCGGCGTGCCTTCCGGGAAGCCGTCGCGCAGGGTCGTGGCGCGGACCGTCTCGCTCCACTCGGGCGGCGTCCCGTCGGCGTGCACCAGGCGGACCCGCGCGGCATACTCCGTCTCCGGCTCCAGGCCGCGCAGCGAATGGTAGCAGTGGTCGGTTTCCCCGTACACCGCCACCGGCGCCTCCGGGAGCGGCCCCGGCGCGGGCCCCGCGTACACTTCGTACCGCCCGAAGTTCTCTTCGGGCACTTCGTCCCATGACAGGAAGAAACTGCGGTTGAGGACCATGTTCGTCCGGAGCGCGAAGCCCTTCCCGGCCGCGTCCTCCGCGGCCGCCCGAGCGTCCGTGCCGTGCGGCAGGACCGCACCGACCCACCCGCATGCCGCCAACGCCGCGGCCGCGACGATGGCCTTGCCCACCGGGAACCTGGATGTCTTTGCTTTCATTGGAGGACTGGACTCTAGCCTTCCGGCCGCCGTTTGGCAATCCCATGTCTCGCCCGCCCAGAAAAAGAGGTTGCACCCCGCCGCGGATTTCGCTACAAACCGCCCATTCATACCAACCCGGGATTTCAACATGGATTGGCCGCGCCCGGGCGCGGCGCTTACAGAACAGAACAAGGAACAGTCATCATGGCAGTCAGAATCCGTCTCCGCCGCATGGGCGCCAACAAGAAACCCTTCTTCCGCATCGTCGTCGCCGATGCCAAGTCCGCCAACGAGGGCGCTTTCCTCGAGGAACTCGGCTGGTACGAACCCCGCAAGGACAAGGCCAACTACAAGTTCGACGCCGCCCGCGCCGAGCAGTGGATCGCCAAGGGCGCCCAGCCCAGCGAAACCGTCGCCTCCCTCCTGCGCAAGGAACGCCGCGCCGCCGCCGCCGCGC
>JAFYAC010000091.1 GCA_017540905.1 Kiritimatiellia bacterium
CGTCGAGGATTCCGACCCCGCGACTGCCCCCGCCGGCTTCTACTGCGTCACCGAGAAAGCGGTGGTGCACCGCAAGGTGCAACTCTGGGCGGGCGGGCCGTACTGGGCGGAGACGAACGTCGGGGCGGAGGAGCCGTGGGAGTACGGCTTCTATTTCTGGTGGGGCGACACGGTGGGCTACCGACGCGTGGGCAACGCCTGGGTGGCGAACGACGGCTCGACGGACAATTTCTCCTTCCTGCCGGAGAACACGCCGAGTTCCAACATGAAAAACTCCGAGCTGAAAGCCGAGGGGTGGCTCACGGAGGACAACGTCCTCACCCCGGCGCACGACGCGGCCCATGTCCACTGGGGCGGCGGCTGGCGGATACCGACGCACGACGAGCTGAACGACCTGTGCTACAACAAATGCGACTGGTCTGAGGCGACCACGAACGGGGTGTTCGGCTACAGGGTGCGCGGGCGGGACAGTTTCGCGGGCGCGAGCATCTTTCTGCCCGCCGTCGGCTCGGCCGCCGGCAACTTGCTCAGCGATTCCGGCTGGATTGCCTACTACTGGTCGAGCTACGCGGGGAAGTACAACTACTACGGAGACTACCTCCGTGTCATCAACGAGTACCACGACATGTTCCTCACGTACCGCGCCCGCTACTCCGGCCACACCATCCGCCCCGTCCAAAGCCCCTGAGAGCCAACCCGCTCCCCGAAACTTTTTTCCAATCGTTGGAAAACGCGCGAAAAATTTTTCCAATCATTGGAAAAATCGCCAGAAATTTTCCAACCATTGGAAAAATATTTTCCAATCATTGGAAAACTGCCGTTTTGCCGATGAGCTACCAGATTGGCCAAAACCCGGTGGCTTGATGGGGTGGGGGAGGCAAGGTCGACTTCCGCGACTTCATCGTCGGCGTCACCGTCCGCAAGGAAGTCGACGAAGCCACCGGCATGGAAGACATTGTCGTCCTCGAACACCGAAAACGTCATCATGGGCCACATGATCCCCGCCGGCACCGGCTTCGGCATGTACCGCAACATCAAACTCGTCCCCCTCGCCGAACCCATCCCCGCCGAAGACCTCCTCCCCGACACCCTCCCCACCGCCCCCGAGCCCGCCCCGGTCGTCTGACCCCCGCGCCGCGTTGCCCAAGGCCGTCCCTCACCGGGCGGCCTTTCCTTTATATTTGTATTTGTATTGCCATTTGTGGACAATTGAAGTTTGTGGACAATTATCCCCCTCCCAGCCCCAAGCACCGGGAAATCAGCCTTGCCGCCAAATCGGACTTGTTTCCCAATCCTCGGGGAATCCCATTTCCCGGAGGGGAATCGAAGGATACTTGTCCAGCAATTCTGCCAGCCGCTTGTGCCACTGGCTTGTCGGGGCAATGATTCGCAAGGCATAGCGGCAAATGGACAACACCCCGAACAGTGCCCCGTTGTCGATTCGGATGGGTATACTCCAGCGGGAATCCTTCTTCGGAATCTTTGGCTTCATGCGCATGGTCCGGTTCCACAGACGGTCATGGTGCGCACACACGTTCCGTACGGCATTGAGCGTGTCCAGCCACGAAACAAGGACCGCGTCCTCGATTCCAAGGGACTCGGCAACGGCTTTGCGCCGCCCCTTTTCCATTCCCTTGTACAACCTGCGGACCGACCCGAAAGTCATCAGTTCGACCGCCATCCAGACGGGAAGGAAAACATGCTCGTTTCCGTACTTCCTTCGGAAATGGAGAACGAAATCTTCCTCGCTCCGGGCTGTTTCCTTTTTGATTTCTTCAAGGAATGAATGTCTGGCTTCCGGATTCATGTATGGCAGGGCTGCGGGATCGTTCGCATACGCGAATGGGTCCTCGAAACCCATTGCCAGGACGTTGGCCAAGCGGGAGCGGATGCACACCTCGATGCGCTCGATGGCATCAAACACGGTCAATTTCAGTTGGCGGTCGAAAACATACCGGGTCCAGACATCTTCGAAGCTCGTTCTTGGGCGGAACTGTTCGGTTTCCGGATTCTGGAAAGGATGGAAATAACCGGCCAGACGGTAATACTGGACGGAACGGAGGGCCGAAATGATGCGTTCCCGATCGCCTTCCAAACCACGGGACAACAACAAATCCGCCTGTTGGGCATAGCTGAGAGCTGGCTTTGTGTATTCCATCGCAAAAAAAGAACCTGCTGAAGTGTGCGTGCTTGCGGGGGCAAGCGGAGGCCCAGCAGGTGTAACGCCAATCATCTAAACAGAACCGGACTTGAAATCAAGCGGATTTTCCTATAAAGCCCCTTGTCCCTCCGAACCCGTTCCTGCCCTGTGCCCGCCTCCCCACTTGCGGGAACTCCTTCGGCACCGATGTCTCGCCTTCCTGCACGGAGGCGCGTTGGGGCGTCCACCCTTCCTCCTGACGCAGGCCAACCGCCTCCCCCCGCGGTGCAACCGCCGCCCGGAGGGACGCCTCGACCACTGCCGCGGGCTGGATCTGATGCCTCTCTGGGGAGCCCGCGAAGCCTCCTGACCCCCTCCGCCATGCCGCTCCGAAAACTGTGTCCTTCCCCCCCATCCGATTCATTTCCAGCTCCCAAAAGAGTTGACGCAACTTCCCGCCTCCTGTAGCTTCACCCCTTGAGATGAACAATCCATTCCAACCCCTGAAATGCTCATTCTTCTTCCCCACAAGGGGTCTGGCCCCGAGTTTCGGAGCGGGTTTCAGCGGAACGGTCAACAAGAAGAATGCGGCAATGCTCGACGGGACGTCGGGACTCAGGAGGTATGTGCCATGAAAAAGCTGGCATGGATAAGGATTTTGTTTGTCCTTGGGTGGACTGCGATGGTTTTCGCCCAGCCGCAGGATGAAGCGGAGCGTTTGCGGACTCTTGTTGCCGATGCGAAAAGCATCCTCTATCCGGGATGGGTCAGAGATGCCATGGGGCTAGTGGATGGGTTGCCGCATTTGTACCGCAAACCGGAGTCCCGGGCCTTGCAGGACGAATTGCGCGTTGCCTGGCGTTTTGCCGTGGACCACTTGGATGAATTGGCGGACGATGACGTGGAGAAGGTCCTGCTACTGTGTTCCTGCTGGTACATGGACAAGGACGACTTTCCCGAATACCTGCTCCTGTTGGCGGACCGTGTCGAAAACGGCACTTTGTCGCCGCAGATTTTTAGGTGGACGAGCCATCCGTTCGACGGGCCTGCAAAAGGCTATTTGGAACGCTACCACAACAAGGCAAACGTTCAGGAAGTGTTGAGACGATCCGATATTTTCCTGCGCCCCGGATGGATTCCCGGGACAGAGGAGGAGCTAGTCAATGCCATGAACCAAGACATCGCGGAAAATGCCTTTGGGGCGGAGACCGTTTCTGGGGACATCTTGCCAACTGGGGTAGACTCCCCCCCTTCTCCGAATTTCGCCTCGGCATCGTCCGATGCATTCCACGTCCGTTCCTGGCATGATTGGATGGCAAGACACAGGGGCCTGGTAGGATGTCTTGTCGTGCTATGTCTGCTGGCGGGCGCCATGGCGGGGTGTTCTTGCCATGCAAAGACAAAATGAAGGGGAAAAAGGGGGGGGAAAGGGGCCAGACCCGAATGCCCTCGAGTTGGAATTATAATTTCTGAGGAGAATATAATGATTTTCCAATATACTTCTAATAAATCATCCCTTTGTTTTCTGCTTCCTTGCATCCTCGGCCTCTTCGCCGGGAGCGGGGCTGGCGGTGGGGTGGCGGATTCCAGCGAACCACTGGCCTTCCATGAGATATGCCATTTGGAAGGTTTTGCCGTCCAAATGGCAAAAGGTGAAGTGCCCCCAGTATCCATCTCTCCCGCGCAGGAAAGTGGAGATCTCAACCACCCCGAGGACCGGGATCAGGCAAAGGAAAAAAAGGAATGGGGGCAACGCATGCTGCTGGAACTGGAACAGACACGGAAGGGGGGGAAGGCAAACCCGGAGATGGCCGCGGACGTTTTGGCATTCCGGGAGTGGTGTCTCGGGGCTTGTGGAGGGGGAAATCTGCTGTTGGCGACGGCTTCGGAAGAAACAGTCGTTTCATTGCTTTTCCGAGACTTGGTCTCGGACGGTGAATCATCCGAGACAATCCGCCAATGTCTTGGGCAATGTACCCGGGGTGGGGCTACAGCCGAATATTGGTTGGAAACCCTTGTTTGCGAAGGTCGTGCCGTGGATCAATTGGCCGGAGGTATGGATGCAGATGCGGACTATCTACGGCTTGCGTCGCTTTTCAATGCCCTGTGGAACATGGGGAGCGTCGGCGAAACCTGCCGGGCCACTCCCGCAGAAGACGGAAACTGGATGGACCAAATGGACGACTTCTGTCCATTCCAGCTCATGGCAAGGCGCGCGTTGCTGGAGAAAAAGGAGGTCGTTCTGGAGGCGTGTTTGACCGTCCGAACTGTAACAGGCAGCATTCCGCGCGAACGCGAAGACTTTTTGGCGGCCGTGGAGCAGCACGCCCCAGGCATCCTTCGTTTCCGCGAACGTTTGACGGGGCGCCTCACCTCCTTGGAAGCATGGAAATTTTGGAGCCTGGAAGTAGCGTTCTGGAGCCAGAACGGAAAATTCCACAAATCAGCCTCTCAAGAGTGAGGAGCAAGAAGGGGAATTATTGTTCTGGACATATATAATATCACTATTGTTTTCTTGATAAACCCCGGGAAAAAGGGGCCAGACCCGAATGCCGCTTATGAAAGGATTTTCAATGAAAACTATTTCGCCAGCTTTGCATGTTATCCAGCCTTGGGGAATAGCATGCAACTTGGCGCTCGGCATGTGCTTGAGTTTTTCAGCCATCGTGTGCGCCCAGAACAGCGCGGAGCACGAGAAACCGGCTTTGCTCATGTTTTTGGAAAGTCTGGATTGCGGCAGCATCCCGCCGGTATCCATCCCCAGCAAAGAACGCTGTGAAGCACTCCCGGACGATTCGCAACGGGAATCTGCGCAGGCGGCCAGAGACTTCTGTGAAGATGCATTGAACAAGTTGTCCGGCGTTTCCTGCAGGGACATTCAAGAGCCTCTTGCCGTAATCGAGAAATTGAGTCATCTCCAATCATGGTGCCTAAAAACCCCCGGATATGGGAACTTGCTTTTGGCCTATGCGGCAGAGGGGCGAGCGGTTGATTTGTCCTTGGTTGCCTTGGCAACTGGCGAAAACAGGGAAACTGCTCGATTTCTTTCCTCCGTGTCTTTTCACGATTCGATTCCATTTGATTTTTGGGTGCAGTCCCTTGCGAGCGAAGGTGTAAACATTGATTCTGCGAAGCTGCCTCCACGCGATGAACCGGAAGGCGTGCGCCTTGCCTCTCTTTTCCAACTGTTATGGGACGAAACCAGTTTGGAGAACCGCTTGCATTGCATGCCCAGGGCGGGAGATGATTTCCGAAAATGTTTTGAAGAATTCGCTCCCGCCCGGATAGGATGGCTGGCATTGCAACTTTCCATTCGTGAAGTCTCCCTTTCGGCATGTTTGGCCATTGCGGAAAACACAAACGGGATACCACACGACAAACAACAGTTCCTTTCTGCTGTCAGGGAGCATGCCAGAGAGATTCTCGAACGGGAAGACCGCCTTGGCGGGAAGATGTTTGCCGATCAGGTATGGATGGTGTGGATGGAAGCTTTGGAAAAAGCGAATGGAAATTAACGGGATCGCCGCCCCAAAAGAACCTTAGCTACCACAAAAACTTTGCCAATCGCTGGAAAACGCGCGAAAAATTTTTCCAACCATTGGAAAAACCGGCCGAAATTTTCCAACCATTGGAAAAATATTTTCCAATCATTGGAAAACTGGCGTTTTGCCGGTGAGCTACCAGATCGGGCAAAACCCGGTGGCTTGAAAGCGGGGTGGGGGAGGGATGGTGTCGCGGGATGGTTTTTGGGGGCGGGCCGAGGCGGTTGACGGGGAGGGGGGCGGGCGGTATCGTCGGGGCATGGCAAACATCGAGGAATGGAACGGCATGCGGCCGGTGCTGGGGCGGGACTGCCACGTCGAGCCCGGCGCGTCGGTGGTCGGCGACGTGGCGATGGGCGACGGTTGCTCGGTATGGCACGGGGCCTGTCTGCGCGGGGACATCAACCGCATACGGCTGGGGAACCGCGTCAACGTGCAGGAGGGGGCGTCGCTCCACGTGTCGAGGGGCGGCGGCGGCTCGCTGGAAATCGGCGACGACGTGACAATCGGCCACAATGCGACGGTCCATGGCTGCCGCATCGAAGGCCGCGCGCTGGTCGGCATGGGCGCCATCCTGCTGGACGGCTGCCGGATCGGGCGCGGCGCGGTGGTGGCCGCGGGGGCGCTGGTCAAGCAGGGGTGCGAGGTCGGGGCCGGCGAGCTGTGGGCGGGCGTTCCGGCGCGGCGGGTGCGGGCGCTGTCGCCGGAGGAGCAGGCGCGGCTGATCGACGAAGGCGTCGCCGAGTACGGGCGGCTCGCGAAAACGCGCGCGGAAGCCCTGGCGCGGCCGCGCGGCGGGAATCCGTTCCGGGCGGCGCTGTCGGGACTGGCGTGGGCCTTCCGGACGCAGCGCAACCTGCGCATCCACGCGGCCGCGGCGGTCGCGGCGGCGGGCTTGGGGGCGTGGCTCGGAATCGGGCGCGGGGAATGGGTGGCGCTGGCGCTGTGCTTCGCGCTCGTGCCGGCCCTCGAATGCGCGAACACGGCGCTGGAGGCGGCCGTGGATTTGGCGTCGCCGGTGTGCCATCCGTTGGCGAAGCGGGCGAAGGATTGCGCGGCGGCGGCGGTCCTGCTGGCCGCCGCGGGGTCGGTCGCGGTGGGGGCGCTGGTGTTCCTGCCGCGGTTGGTTGCGAAGTTCGGCGGCGGGTGAGCGGGGGCGGCCTTCTACGGCAGCAGCGCGAGGGAGAGGGAGGGGCAGTAGGTGATGGCCAGCAGCAACACCAGCATCAGCGCCATCCACGGGAGGGAGGCAGCGGCGAGCTTGAGCAGGGGGCGATCGAGGCGGATGGCGGCGATGAAGAGGTTCATGCCCACCGGCGGGGTGCTGTAGCCGATCGCGAGGTTGGCGAGGAAGACGATGGCCAGGTGCACGGGGTGGATGCCGTAGCGGGCGGCCAGCGGCGCCAGCAGCGGGACGAGGACGACCGTCGCGGTGTAGATGTCCATGACGCAGCCGGCCAGCAAAAGCACGGCGTTGAGGAGGACGAGGAACAGCAGCGGATGGCTCACGCGGGCGCCGACCCAGTCGAGGATCTGCTGCGGGACTTCCTGGTCGACGAGCCAGTTGGTGATGGCCATTCCCATCCCGAGGATGAGGAGGACGCCGCCGACGAGAATCACGGTGTCGCGCACGAGGTAGGTCAGGCGCCGCCACGGGATTTCGCGCTGGATGAGGACTTCGACGACGAGGGCGTAGGCGGCCGTCAGCACCGCGGCTTCGCCGACCACCAGCACGCCGCTGTAGATGGCGCCGAGCACGACGAACGGCAACGGCAGCTCCCACTTGGCTTCCCAGAGGGCCGCGCCGAGTTCGCGCGCGCTGAACGGGTCGCGGCGCACGGCGGCGCGGCGGCCCCGCCACACGCAGTAGGCGCAGAAGGCGGCGACGCAGAGGAGCCCGGGCAGGATGCCGGCCCGGAAGAGGGCGTCGAGGGTGACTTCGCCGGAGATGGGCTGCGCGAGGATGGCGTACAAAATGAGCGGCAGGCTCGGCGCGAAGAGCACGCCCATGTTGCCGCCGCTGGTGACGAGGCCGAGCGCAGTCTTTTCGTCGTAGCCGTTGCGGAGCATCGCGGGCAGCAGCAACCCGCCCAGCGCGACGATGGTGACGCCGGACGCGCCCGTGAACGCGGTCAAAAACGTGCACACGACGACGCCCACGACGGCCAGCCCGCCCGGCATCCAGCCGAACGCGGCGCGCGTCAGCCGCAGGAGGCGTTCGGAGGCGCGGCTGCCGGCGAGGACGTAGCCGGCGAGCGCGAACATCGGCAGCGCCTGGAGGGTCGGCATCGCGGTCAGGCGCTTGAGTTCGTTGATGACGATCGCGGCGTCCATGCCCTGCGACCCGTAGGCCCAGAGGGCGAGCGCGCCGAACAGCGCGAACATCGGCAGGCCCAGCAGGGCCAGGATTCCCAGCAGCCAGCCCATCACGCCCCCCTTCCGGCGTCGGCCGCCGCGTCTTCCGCGAGCCACGCCGCGGGCACGGAGGTGCGCACGGCGAAGCGCAGGGCCATGAGGCCGAAGGCGGCGGGGATCACGCCGTAGTATTTCCATTGCGGGATGCCGAGCAGGGGATTGGTCTCCATGTCGGCCAGGAACGACACGTAGCGCCACGACGCGTAGGCGAGGATGCCGCACACCACCGCCGCCGCCACCGACGACACCCGCGCCGCCTGCGCCGCGAGGGCGCGCGGCAGCAGCGCCGAGGCGAGGTCGATGGCGATGTGCCGTCCGCGCCCCGTCGCCGCGAGCGCGCCGAGCATCGCCATCCAGAGCAGCGCCATGCCCATCAGCGGCTCGACCCACGGCCAGCCGGTATGCCAGACGTTGCGCATCAGCACCTGCGCCGCCGAGAGCAGCACCATGCCCGCGACCAGCACCGCCAGCACCGTGCGCTCCACGGCGCCCACCGCGCGCGCGGAGGACAGGAATGCGCGGCGCAGGCTCATGGGGCGGCCGTGGCGCGGGCGTCGGCGAGGGCCGCCTGGACGCGGTCCCACGCTTCGGCGGAGAAGATCTTGCCGCGGACGTTGGCGAGCGCGGCGTCCGCGACGGCCACGAAGCCCTGGTACTCCCCGGGCGTCGCCTCCTGCGCCTCGATGCCGGTGGAGCGCATGTATTCCAGCGCCTCCGTGTCGCTCTTGCGCACGAGCGGGGTCAGCGACGAGCACGCGCCGTCCAGGATGCGCCGCACGTCGGCGCGGAACGCCTCGGGCACGCTCTTCCAGGCGGCCTGCGAGAGGAAGACGCCGCCGAACGCGTAGGTCAGGCGCGTCGTGTTGTAGTAGCGGAGGCGGCTCGGCCACTGCACCGCCACGGCGGCCGTCGGCGGCGAGAATACGGTCTCCAGCGCGCCCGTCTGCAGCGAGGTCAGCACGTCGGTGATGGCCATCGGGATGGACACGATGTTGGCCTTGGCGAAGAGCTCCTTGAGCATCACCGAGTCGATGCCCCATACCTTCGTCGCGCGCATCTGGTCGATGTTGCGGATGGGTTTGACGCCGTACATGTAGCTGAAGCCGACCTCCGTCCAGCCCATCGCCTCCCAGCCGGCGGCGCGGACCTTCTCCTCAAGGTACGGGCGGAGCGCGGCGAACACCGCGTCGGCCTCCGCGTAGTCGCGCAGGAGCATCGGGAACATCAGCGCGTTCGCGTCGGGGCAGATCTGCCCGATGGCGTAGCCCATGAAGCCGCCGCCCTGCAACTGGCCCATCTTGATCTTGAAGAGCACGTCCTTCTCCGCGCCCATGATGCCGCCCGGATAGAACTTGAGCTTCACCTCGCCGCCGGTCGCCGCGTCGATCTCGTCGCGCGCCTTGTTCAGCGCGTTCATCCAGATGCTTCCCTCCGGCGCCATCGTCGCCAGCTTGAGGGTCACGGCGGCGCGCGCGGGGAGAACGCACGCGGCGGAGGCCAGGACGAGGAAGGAGAGAACAATGCGTTTCAGGTTCATGGGATGTCCTTTTGTTTGTCGATGTCAGATGTGTGAAAAATCATGGTTGGATTGGCGTTTGCATGGTCCAAGGAGTGCGCGAATGCCCCCGCCCCCCCCCGAGAGGGGGGGGCCGCCCGGTGGAAGGAAAGTCCGGCCGGGACGTATGGGAAGCGAGAGAAATGGGCGGCGGGGGGAGTACTGCGGACCGCCGTCGAAGAAGCCCGGTGCTTCGTCCATCCGCAAAGGTTTCCCAAGTCGGCATTTTTCCAAAGCCCTGTACCGGGACGCCGGCAACCCGCAGTACTCCCCCCGCCGCTGAAGCGGCACCCCCCTCTCGGAGGGGGGCGTTTGCTTGCGCGCACGCCATGCGTTTGTGGAGCGGTTTTCCATTTGCTTGCGCATGCCCCATTCGCCTGCCGTTGCGCGTCCATCGGACCTCAGAACAAATCCTCGGTGCGCGCCAGCAGCGACGCGGCGCGGCGCTTGGCGGCCTCGTTCGCGAGAGCGTTGTCGTTCGTGGAGGGCTCGGCGGCGACCACCGCGCGGAGCGTCTCCTCGAAGAGCGGCTGGTCGAAGGCATAGCGCGCGTAGTACTCCGCGAAGGCCACCTTCGCCGGCAGGTAGTCCGGTCCCGCCAGCTCCATGCTGCGCTCGAAGTGCCCGCGCGCCTTCTCCAGGTCGCGGCCCGCGCCGAGCGGCAGCACCGTGTAGTAGATGCCATAGAAGAGGTCCGGCCCGCCGTTGCGGATCGCCGGGTCCAGCCCGTGCGTGCGCTCCACCATCGCCAGCGCCCGGGGGAGCCCCCCCAGCGCGGCCGGCGAATCCGAACTCGCGACGATCCAGAGCATCCACGACGAAGCCGCCGTGAAGAGCGTGTTCGCGTCCGCCGCCGAGAAGCCGTCCAGCGACGCCGCGAAGGCGTCCTGGTCCGTCCCCTCCAGCGCCTCCGCGAAGGCCCGGTTGCGCAGCGACAGCGATTCCAGGGCGAGCCGCCGCGCCTTGGCGTACATGCGTTTCGCGCGGGCGGGGTTTTCGCCGCCGAAGGCGGTCGCGTAGGCGAGCTGCGCGTCTGCGGCGGCGGCGAGGGCGGCGGGGTCGTCCGGGTGGGCGGCGGCCATCGCGTCGAGGGCGAGCAGGAAGGCGGGCGCGCCCTCGCGGGCGAGCTCCAGGTCGTCCTCCTTCATCAGCCCCGCCGCCAGGTCCCGCGCCGACCGCTGCACGCCGCTGCGGATGAGCGTGCAACCCGCCAGAGCCGCGGAGACGGCCAGCGCCGCCGCCGCGCGGCATGAACACAAGATTATCCGTTTCCAATGCATAACCCATTGACTTTACACGCCCGCCCCCCCCGCCGCCAAGCAAAACCGCATGCAACGGGAACGCGCGGGAGCGTGGAAAAACCAAGCCCCCGGCGGTGGCCGGGGGCTTGGCGTGCGCGGGCGGCGCGCGGGGGATGGCGGTCAGGCCATCTGGCCGATCTTGCTCGCGATTTCGTCGGAGGTGTCGGTGGCGGAGGCGATGAGGGCGGCGATCTGGGAGATGCCGTTCTGCAAGGCCTGGAGGATGGCCTCCAGCTCTTCCTGGCTCTCCTCCATGCGCTGCTTGAGGGCGGCGAGGAACTTCTCGGTCTCGGTCACGTCGGCCTGGGACATCCCGGCCTGGTAGCCGAGGTAGGCGCCGGTGGCGCCGGCCGCCACGCTGCCGATCTGGACGAAGCGGGAGACGACGCTCATGATGTTCTTCGTCATCTCGGCGATGGACTTGACGGCTTCGGAAGTGGAGAAGAGGGCCTTGCCGGCGATGCCGAGCTTGGAGGCGAGGGCGCTGGCGCCGGCGCCGGAGGCGATGGAGGCGGCGATGATCGCGACGGTGACGAACACCGCGGCGGCGATCTGGGCGGCCTCCTTGCTCATGCCGCACTTCTCGAACAGTTCGGCGACCGCTTCGGTGAGCTTGTCCATCGCCCCGAGTTCGTTGGCGGTCTGGAGGCCGACGGCGACGAGGGCGCCGACGACGGCGCCGACGGCGATCCCGCCGGTGGCGACGCAGGCGACGACGGCGACGACGACGGCGAGGGCGGCCATGAGCCAGCCGAAGATCTTGCTGGCCTTGCGGGACTTCTCGGCCTTGGCAATGTCGTCGAGGGACTTCTGGATCTTCTCGCCGCGCTCCTTGTGTTCCTTGGCGAAGGAGTCCTTGTTGATCTCGATGCGGTCCTTGGCCATCTCGGCCTGGCGTTCCTCGTTGTCGAGCTGGAGGTACGCGATGAGCTTTTCGAGGTTGGCTTCGCGGGCCTTGGCTTCGTCGGGATTGTCGAGGGAGGGGGCCGACGTGGCGCCGGAGGTCTTCTTTTCGGTGGTGCCGTCGGTGGTGGTGTTGGTGTTGGAGACGCGGAGGTTGGTGCCGGAGAGGACTTCGAGCGCCTTGCTGAAGATCTCCTTGGTCTTTTCGGCGTTGCCGCCGAGCTTCTCCATCTGCTCGAAGAGCGGGGATTTGGTCGGGATGGTGTTTCCGGTGTTGATTTCGCCTGCCATGGTGGGGCTCCTTTCAGGTTGGGGTTGTTTTCTTTGCCCTGTATACCCGCGTGCGGTGGAAAGGTTACGCGGCGTTGATGATTTCGCGGAGTTTTTCGGCTTTGGCGCGGTATTCGCGTCCGAGGGCGGTGTCCTTGGCGCAGTAGATGTCGAGGGCTTCGAGCGCGCTGAGGGCGTTTTCCTTGTCGCCGAGGGCGAGGTAGCATTCGGCGGCGTGGAGCTGGGGCTTGGGGTTGGTGAGGTCGAGGAAGGAGCCGTAGGCGTAGGAGGTGATGGCGCCCTTGTAATCCTTCTTGACCTGCTGGACGGCGCCCATGCCGAGCCAGAACTTGGGGTTGAGGTGGTCGAAGAGGACGAGGAACTGGAACAGCTTGCCGGCCTCGTCGTACTTGCCGGTCTGGTAGTACCCGAAGGCCAGGGAGTAGACGGCCTCGAGCTCCGCGTTGCTGATGCCCTTGAACTCCTTGAGGGTGGCTTGCTCCCCGAGGAACTTGCGGGCGGCTTCCATGATGACTTCCTTGCTGGCGTTTTCCTTGTCCATTGCGTTCTCCTGTGGGTTGGTTCTTTTCAAATCGTGGCGTGCGCGTGCGGCGGGGCGGGCTCCGGGGGGGGCGGGCCCCGCCGTCCGGCGGTGGGGGTCAGACCTTGAGGACCTGGTTTTCCTCGATGGTGCGCATGATGTCGGCATCCATGCGGTCGAGGGCCTCGCGGATGGCGGCGAGCGGGTCGTTGGCGATGGCCTTGGCCTCGGCCTTTTGCTGCTCGGCGGGGGAGTCGGCCTTCTCGGGGGCGGTGTTGACTTCGCCGGCGGCGGCGCGGACGGCGGCGGCGACCTCGGAGAGGGTCAGGGCGCCGATGGTCTTTTCGCATTCGTTGATCAGGGCCTGGCAGGCGTCGGTCTGCTGGCGGAGGGCATCGATGTCGTTGCCGTACTGCCGGGCCTTGGCGTCGTCCTCGCTCTTCTGCTGTTTGAGCTTTTCGACCTGCTTGCGGTGGGCCTCGCCATCCTTCACGGCGCGTTCGATGGCCTTTTCCACGGTGTCGATTTTCGCTTCCAGCAAGGCGGCGTCCGAGCCCGTTGCGGTGTCCAGCTTGGCCTGGAGGGCCGCGAGTTCGGTCTTGAGGTTGGCCAGCAAGTCCTCGGCATCCTTCACGGCGCGCTCCTCGACGACGATCTGCCCGGAGACGGATTCGGCATCCTTTTCGGCGGCCTCCTTCAGTTTTTCGTTGTCCTCGATGGACTTTTCGAGGTCCTCGATCTGGCCGTTCAGGGTCCCGATCTGGACGAGGGCGTTGCGCTGCTGCTCGGTGATGCGGTTGCTCATCGCGCTGAGGACCGTCAGCAGGATGGCGATGCGGCGCTGGGCCATGTTGGCGCGCTGCTGCTGTTCCTCGTTCTTGAGGTTGGCGACGAGCTTTTCGAGGTCCGTGGCGGGTGCGTTGGACACCTCCACGGAGTTGCCGACCAGGATGCCCTGGGAGGCGGCCGGCTGCCCGGCGGCCACGGCCTGGCCGGTCCCGGCGTCGACGTAGGCGGAAGAAAGTTTCCCGGTATTCAGTTCGATAGGCATGGTGTTGTCTCCTTTCGTCTCTCCATACACTTCAAAGCTGGAAAGGTTTCATCATCATCCCGAATTTCCGCCGGCGGTTTTCCAGGTCCTCCGCCGGGGAGGCGTCTGGCATGTAGTTGGGGGCTGCTGGCCGGCCGGCGGACGCGTCGTCCGGGAACGCCGACGAAGGGTCCCCGCCGTCTTCATCCCCGAAATCCAGTTCCGGCAGCCCCTGGCGGCGGAGCTCCTCGTTCACGGCCAGGCGCTGCTCGCCGGTGAAGCGGAATCCCATGACCTGTTCGCGCGTGAGGCCCTGGCGGGCGAGCATGCGGTCGGTTTCCGCGATGCGCAGCTCCGCTTCGGCGACGAGGCGGTTCGACTCCTCGATCGTGCGCCGGATGCGCGCCAGGTAGGCCTCGTAATCTTCGGGCTTCTTCTGTGGTGTGTCGTTCATGCCGGCGTCTCCTTGGTGGTGGGCCACTTGCACCCTGCAATGTATATAGGGCGCCTTTTCACGCCGCAAGGAAAAAGCGGGTTCGTGACGCGTTTTCCCCACCGCCGGCGGGCGGGTGTTCCAAGAAGGGGAACGCGCATGGAAAACGCGCGTTTTCCGCGTGTTTTCCGTAATCTCACGGCATGCGCGGCGCGGTGGCCGGTGGGGTACACGGCAAGAGCGCCTCCCGCGGGAGGCGCTCCGGGATGTGGATGGGGATGGAGGAAGGGTTATTCGCCCAGCTGGGAGGCGATTTCGGCCTCGGCGAGCGTCCAGAAGTAGGCGCTGTCGCCGTTGAAGCCGTGGCGCTCGGCGATGAAGTAGGCGGCGTCCTGGACCATCTTGTAGCGCTCTTCGGGGCTGACGGACGGCTTCGGGGCCGGGGCGGCCTTGGGGGCGGGCGCGGGCTTGGCGGGCGCGGGCTTGGCCGCGGCGGGTTTGGCGGCGGCGGGCTTGGCGGGCGCGGGCTTGGCGGGTTCGGGCTTGGCGGGTTCGGGCTTGGCGGCCGCGGGTTTCTTGGCGGCGGCGGCAGGCTTCTTCGCGGGGGCGGGGGCGGCCTTCGCGGGGGCTTTCTTGGCGGTATCGGTCTTCTTCATGTATTGGCTCCTTGCCCCGCGTCGCCGCGGAGCGTTTCTTTTTGCAGGGTTGCGGCCCTCCAAGGGCCTTGAATTGCCGACACTCTACCGCGTCCCGCCCGGAATGCAAGCCCGATTTTGCTTCACGACCCCTCCGTAACCCGCTTGGCGGAAAGGCATTCCGTTCCCATGTCCCCCTGCGGCAAGCAGATGCGCCCATTTTCAGGTAGACCGTTTTACCCGAAGAAAAATCGATATTTTTTCTTCCGGGCCCCTTCCGCGGGGCGCGCCGGGCGCCCGAAAACCGCTTCCGGCCATTTGTCCGGAACGTCGGTGGGTGCGGGGGATGGCGGGTGGCGGGCGGGGGCGTTTCGGCTTTTGACTTCCGGCGGGCGGGCGGGGTAGGATGGGGGGCATGAAGATTCTGTTGCAGAGGGTGTCCCGGGCTTCGGTGTCCGTGGACGGGGAGACGGTCGGCGCGATCGGCGCCGGCCTGCTGGCGTTCGTGGGCTGCCGCGGCGGGGACGCGGAGGAGGACGCGGACCGGCTGGCGGTGCGGACCGCGGCGCTGCGGGTGTTTCCGGACGCGGAAGGGCGGATGAACCGGTCGGTCGCCGACACGGGCGGGTCCGTGCTGGCGGTGCCGCAGTTCACCCTCTACGCGGACACGCGGAAGGGCAACCGGCCGAGCTTCGTCCGCGCGGGCGACCCGGCGGAGGCGGCGGTGCTGTGCGACCGGTTCGCCGCGGACCTGCGATCGCTGCTGGGGCCGGGGCGGGTGGCGGAGGGGCGCTTCGGCGCGGACATGCGCGTCGAGCTGGCGAACGAGGGGCCCTGCACGATCGAGCTGCTGAGCGAAACCGCCGACTCCCCCGCCAAGTCGCCGCGGCCGCGCCTGCCGTTGCCGTCGCTGGAACTGGTGCCGGTGGCGTCGCCGGAGCTGGAGGAGCGGGCGCGCGCGGTGGCCTGGGGCGCCTGGCCGTCGACCTACCGCGGCATCATCCCCGAGGCGCAGATCGGCTACATGATAGACCGCATGTACTCCTCCGAAGCCATCCGGCGCGAAACCGCCGCGGGCTCCCCCTTCTACCTGCTGCGCGCGGACGGGCGCGACGCCGGCATCTGCTCGTTCGACCTCGAAAAGCGCGGCGAGGGGGCGTCGGCCGAGCTGCACAAGATCTACCTGCTGCCCGCCTGGCGGGGGCGCGGCATCGGCGGCTGGCTCCTCGCGGAAATGGCCGCGCGCGCGAAGGCGGCCGGCGCCTCCTCGATGTGGCTGCGCGTCAACAAGCGCAACCTCCGCGCCCAGAAGGCCTACAAGGCCGCCGGGTTCGCCAACGTCCGCGCCGTCTGCACGGACATCGGCGGCGGGTTCGCCATGGACGACTTCGTCTACGCCCGCCGGCTGTGAGGCGCGCGGCGGGCGCGTTCGGCCGGTGCTTCGCCGCCGGGGCGTGGGCGGAATGGAGGGAGAATCCCGAATGACGGTCGGACAAGCTCCGCCCACCCATGGGACAAGTCCGCTCGCTCTCCTTTCTCCATAGCTTGCGGCGCAAAACACGGAGCGCGCGGAGAAAGGAGACACGGAGAGTTTGCAGGGAGGAGCTCCGCGCGTCCAAAAACGTCCCGTTCAAGCGTTTGTCCTGCGTTTCCCGGGCCGTGTCCACGGGGCTCTCCAGGGGCATGACGGGCATGCCGCGGCCGCTCGGCCGCGACGGAGCGCGGCCCTCCCGAGACGGTTGCATCATTTCCCAACCCGCACTTTTCGCCCACACCCGGCACTCCCCCCCCCCCCGCACGCGGGGCTTGCAGTCCGGTGCAATCCGTGGTTTGATGCGGATATCCAAGGAGGAACACGAAAATGGATTGGTACTACCAGCAGAACGACGCGCCCCAGGGGCCGGTGTCCGAAGAAATTTTCCGTTCGAAGATCGCGGACGGGACCATCCGTCCCGACACGCTCGTCTGGCACGACGGCATGCCCGAGTGGCAGCCGCTGTCCGTCGCCGCCCCGTCGTACGCCGGCGGGGGGCAGCCGCCGCCCGTCCCCGAGGTGTTCGCGCCCGCCGGCGCCCGCGCCACGTTCGACGAGCTCAAGACCTGCGCCCGGACCGGGCCCAAGGGCAACTACTGGACGTATGTCGGCGCGCTTGTCCTCTGGCAGATTCTCGGATGGGGCGTGAACTTCGTTCCCGTGGCGGGCACCGTCGCCGCGATCCTGTTCGTGTTCATCCAGAAGTACGGGATGGTCAACATGGGCCTCCGCGGCGCCGACCACCGCCAGCTGGCGGTCGGGGACGGGTTCATCGGCTTCAACCAGTTCGGGCGCGCTTTCGGGTGCGGCTTCCTGGTGACGCTCTTCACCTTCCTGTGGGCCCTGCTGCTGGTCATTCCGGGCATCATCAAGGGCTTCTCCTACATGCTCGCGCCGTACATCGTGCTGGAGCATCCCGAGATGTCCGTCACCGCCGCGATCGACGAAAGCCGCCGCCTGATGGACGGCAACAAGTGGCGGGCGTTCTGCCTGGGACTGAGCTTCATCGGCTGGTGGCTGCTGGGCATCCTGACGCTCGGCATCCTGTGGCTGTGGGTCGCCCCCTACCAGCAGATGACCTTCGGCGCCTTCTACCGCGCCGTCCTCCGCGAGAAGGGCCCCCGCCCCGCCGCCGCCGCCTGACGCGGCCGCGCCCCGCCGGCAAAAACGGCGGGGCGTGTAACCTTCGGGGCGCCGGCGTGTATGGAGGGCAAAGAAAACCATCCGGCGGCCCCGAACCGCTTGCAAAACAAGAAAGGAACTTCAACATGAGCATTCAAGTCAACGGAAACACCCCCGCCGTCAATTGGGAAACCCTGCTCGGCAAGCTCGGCGACGTCCAGAAGACCACTGGGACGGACGGCAAGGAATCGGTGACCCTCACCATGCAGGTCGGGGGCGAAAGCAAGGTCTTCACCTTCGGCGTCCCCGACGACCTCGAACTGCCCGAGATCGTGGACCAGTCCGCCATCGACTCCCTCTGCCAGAAGCTCCTCGACGGCAAGGACGTCTTCAAACTCTCCGACGAGGAAGTCGCCGCCTTCAAGGAGGCCTTGACCACGACGCTCGGCGCGCTCACTTCCAACATCGACCCCTCCTCCAAGAGCGTCATGTTCGACCTCTACCGCCTGATGGCCCTGCTCGTCGAAGTCGCCCAGAAGCAGCGCGACGCCGCCCGCCAGCAGCGCCTGGCGGAAAGCAGCATGATCCAGACGAGCATCCTCGCCCAGGCCTCCCAGCAGCGCACCGCGGCCGTCACCTCCATGATCGCGAGCTTCGCTTGCTGCGCGGTCCAGGTCGGGCTCTCGCTCTACATGCTCGGCAAGCAGGGCGGCGCCTACAGCGACCAGGCCTCCTCCCTCAAGACCAGCGGCGTCGAAAGCGCCCGCCAGAACCTGCAGATGGCCAAGGTCGCCGACACCCCCGCCAACGCCACCAAGCAGCTCGCCGACGTCCGGGCCGAAGTCGGCCAGAAGCCTTCCGGCATCGAGGGCAAGACCGTCGCGCAGAACGTCCAGGACGGCTTCGCCGACTCCCGCAACGCCCTCCAGCGCCTCGACTCCGCCAAGGCCGAGTTGCAGAGCAACGGCGAAAAGCTCCAGATGTACGAGGTGCTCAAGAACAACGCCGGCGACATCAAGTCCACCGACCTGCCCGAGGAAGGGGCGATCAAGAACGCCTACGCGAAGTACGAGGCCTACCTCAAGAAGGTCGATGAGATGATGCCCGAGGGCGACAAGGCCGCCAACCTCAAGCTCATGGACGACTTCGTCCGCATGAAGCAGAACTTCTCCAACCTCTCCCCCCAGGACAAGGCCTGGGTCATGGACATGCAGATGAAGTGGCCGGGCGCCAAGGACATCGGCGACCTGACCTCCGCCGAACTGAAGGCCAACATCAACACCGCCTACGAGAACAGGATCGCCGAGCTCAAGACCGCCATCAAGAACGCCCCCGACCAGATCGAAACCCTGCGCCTGCAGTACCGCACCGCGGTCAAGAGCGACCTCCAGCGCTTCGAGAGCGAATACAACTCCGCCCTCCACGACAAGGCCGAACTGAAGCCCGACGCCACCAAAGCCGAGATCGACGCCGTCGACAAGAAGCTCGCCCAGGCCGCCGACAACCTCAAGCTCGCCCGCGCCACCGCCGCCGACAAGCTCGCCGCCAAGGACATCACCACCCCCAAGGAGCGCGCGCTCGACATCGAAACCGCCCACACCACCGTCAAGCGGGCCCACGAAGTCCGCAACGAGGACGCGAAGTTCCTGGAAGCCACGCGCGACATCCAGAAGTTCGAGGCCTACAACAACATCGTGTACGCCATCGGCAACGTCGCCCAGAACATCGTCCAGAACATCAACGCCCTCATCCAGGCGAACGCCACCGAGAAGAACGCCCAGCAGCAGAAGTCCCAGGAAGAACTCGACCAGACCAAGGACCTCTTCAGCCAGGCCCAGGAACTGATCAACCAGATCGTCCAGCTCATGCAGGCCATCAGCTCCGCCGAAAGCCAGTCCATCCGCGACGCCATCCAGGCCTGACCTGCCCCGCGCCCCGCGGAAACCCCGCCGGTTCCATCGGACCCGGCGGGGATTTTTTTTTGGGCTAGAGCAAATTAAGAAAAAGTGTGGCCGCAAGTCGGGGAGGGCCCGGCTTCGTCCGGGCCTGGTTTTTCGTCCTTGCACGCGGCCGCGACAAAGCGCGGCCCTCCCGAAACAGCTACACCATTTCTTAACCCGCTCTAG
>JAFYAC010000129.1 GCA_017540905.1 Kiritimatiellia bacterium
CCTTCTGGAGGGCTTCCTGGGCTTCGGGGGTGAAGTTGTTCATGGGGTGTCCTTGGGAAGTGCCGCGGGGGCGGGCGCGAAGCCCGGGCGCGGCGGGGAGGGCTTTCCTGGGAGGTGCGGCATCTTGCCGCGCCGTGGGTGGATGGGACGGGAGAGGGGGGCGGACGGGGGGAAGGGAAGAGGGAGGTGGAGGAGGGGAGCGACGGTGACGCGCAGTACTCCCCCCGGCGCTGAAGCGCCACCCCCCTCTCGGAGGGGGGCGCACGGCTGCGCCGTGCGGGCTTGGGGAGGCGGCGCGGCTGGAAGCCGCACCTCCCAGATGGGGGAACGCTTTCCTGGGAGGTGCGGCATCTTGCCGCGCCGGGAGAGGAAGGGAAGTGAAAGGCGGGTGGGCATCGTCAGTTTTCCTTGGTGCCCTTGGCGCGCGGCTTGGCGGGGGCGCCGGCGGCCTGCAGGGCGTCGCGGGCGACGGTGGCGCGGGCGGCGCGGAGGCGGTGGGAGACGTCGGTGGTGCCGCCGAAGCGGCGGCGGAGGCGGTAGGGGAGGAGGTCGAGTTCGAGCGCGTCGAGGGCCTCGGGGCGGCGCACCGGCAGGATGCCGGCTTCGGCGCCGAGGCGCAGGGCCGACACGGCGTCGAGCGCTTCGCGGTAGGAAAGGAGGTAGGCGGAGCCCATCAGCGCGGCGGCGCGGGAGACGCGGTCGGCGATGTCGCGCGGGTCGTCCTCGATGGCCTTGCGGCGGGCGGCCCATTCGTGGCCCATCACGTTGCGGGCCTGCATGTTCATCACGCCCAGCAGCATCTCCTCGGAGAAGCCGTTGCCGCCGCTGCGCAGGTTGTGCAGGAAGTAGAGGGCGCCGGGCGAGCCGCCGCACTCCTCCTCGGCGGGGCCGCCGATGCGGTAGGGGGCCTCCTCCGTGTGGGCCGTGCGCAGGCCGAAGCCCAGCTCGCGCAGGCCGCGCGCCGTCGCCTGCAGGATGCCCCGGAGGCCCAGGCCCGGCAGGTGCATCCGCACCCAGATCCCCAGACCCGTGCCCAGCCGCTCCGGGTCCGCCGTCAGGTGGCCGACGTCCGGACGGAACGCCCACTCCAGCGCGTCGCCGAGCTTCTCCGCCAGCAGGTCCAGCAGCACCGACACCGCGTTCCAGTCCGCGTCGGGGGTCGCCGTCCAGAGTTTGACGTGCGAGCCCTGGTTGACGCCCAGGGCGTAGCGGAGGCCGAAGGCTTCGCCCGCGAAAAGCGCCGTGTCCGGGCCCGACTCCGGCGGCTCCGGCTCCTGCGGGAAGACCGATATCCAGAGATCCTCGCGCTCCTCGGGCGGCGCGTCCGCCGGCACCGGCACCGGCCGCAGCGGCTCCGGCAGCCGCTCCAGCGCGGATACGACGCGGGCGAAGACTTCCGCGCGCTGCGCGTCGGACGCCTGCGAGGGATAGGGGAAGCCGCGGAGGTTGCGCTCCAGGACGAAGTGCGACGCGCACACCAGCCGCTGGCGGCTCTCCCGTACCGCGGCCTTGCGCGGCGGCAGGGGCAGCAGGTTCACGGACGCGCCTCCTCGCCGCCGGGGGCGGGGGCCTCCTGCGTGCCGCCGTCCGCGGGGGCTTCCGAGCCGCCGAGCGCCTCCAGCTCGCGGCGGAGCGACTGGATGGCGTCGCGCAGCTCGGCCGCCTTCTCGTAATGCTCCGCGGCGACCGCCGCGTCGAGGCGGCGCTTGGCGGACTCCAGTCCCAGACGGCACTCGCGCAGGCGCGTTTCGCGGTCGGGGGCGGCGGACGGGGCGGCGGCGGCGGCGGGGGCTTCGGCGGGGGCGGTGCCCTTGCGGCGGCGCGTGGCGGGTTTGCGGAATTCCTTGGGGAGCCAGCCGGCGTACGTGGAGTCGCGGCTCTCCCAGCCGGCGAGCAGAATGGGCGCGAACGTGTCGTAGCACTGCGGGCAGCCGGGGATGCCGCGGCGGCGTATTTCCTCGCGCCGCATCCCGCAAAGCGGGCAGGACGCGGGCATGGGCGGCTCGGCGGGGGAGCGGTCCTTGTGCGGGGCCAACCCTTCGGCCACCTCCTGGAGGTGTCGGCCCATGCCTTCGAGGAACTTGCCCATGTCCAGCTTGCCGCCGTGGAGGTCGAGCCCCATGGCCTGGGCGCACTCCTCGCACAGGTGGATGGACTGTATCCGCCCGTCGATGGCCTGGGTCATGTGGACCGTCGCCTCGTTCTTCTTGCAGTTTTCGCACAACATGGTGGGGCACTATACCACATCCGCGCCGCTTTGCCAGCGCGGCGGGCGTTTTGGTGTTTTTGGAAGGTTATTCGTGGAAGACTTCGGCTTCGAAGACGGTGAAGCGGCAGTCGGGGTCGCGCCAGGCGCCGGAGGGGAGGCCGGCCTTGCGGGAGAGGTGGGTCAGCGTGGTTTCGAGGTCCCAGCCCTGCTCGGGGGCGACTTGGGGGAGGAAGACGGCCATGCGGCCGTGGAGGGAGAGGGTCATGCCGTGGCGGCCGATCTGGATGTCACGCCAGGAATCGACGGGGCGGGGCGGGGTGAGGGCGCTGATTTCGATGTGGACGGAGGGCCATTCGGCGGCGGTGAGGGGCGGGAAGCGCGGGTCCTCGAAGGCGGCCGAGAGGGCGTGGTCGGCCACGACGCGGACGAGGGGGCGGCGGGGGAGGATTTCGCCGATGCAGCCGCGGAGTTCGCCGTCGATGGTCAGCGTCACGAACGCGCCGCGGCGCTCGCGGAGGGCCGGGGTCAGGGGGAGGGACATGTCGTCGAGTTCGGCGAGGGCGTCGCCGTGGAGCGCTTCGTCGATGACGGTGCGGGCGAGGGTGAGGAGGGTGTGTTTGTCGGCATCGGCGAGGGGGGGGAAGGGGTCCGAAGCCCCGGAGGTGCCGGAAGCTCCGGAAGCGTCGGAGTCGGAGGCGGGGGGGGCGTCGGGGGCGTCGAAGGCGAGGGCGGCGTAGGAGACGCAGGAGTCGTAGTCGCCGGTGCGGGCGCCGGAGGAGTCGTAGGCGAGTTCGCGTCCGGTGGCGGTCGGCGGGAGGAGGCGGAGGAGGAGGCCGATGGGGTCCTGTCCGCAGATGGTGGCGGAGGTGTCGCGGCAGTAGGCGTCGAAGGCCGCCGCGTCGCGCGCGAGGATGGGGGCGATGGCGCCGTGGTCGAGGGCGGAGAGGCGGGCGGGGACGTCGTCGCGGAAAGGGGTGTAGCCGAAGCGGTCGCCGTAGTGGGTGAAGTCGCTGCTTGCGACGACGGCGGTATGGCCGTCGAGGAGCGGGGCGATGGCGCGGGCGGCGTCGTCGAGGTGGGGGGCGTCGAGCTGGCCGAGGGTCAGGGGGACGAGCGTCCAGGGGCGGTCGCCGAGGGCGGCCTGGAGGAGGGGGACGATGAGTTCGACGCTGTTTTCGCCGTCGCGGGTGGCGGGGACGTCGACGAAGAGCGGGGTGGCGGCGAGGGCGTCGAGGGCGGCGCGGTCGAGGGGGACGGTGCCGAGGGGGGAGCGGTAGGCGGTCTCGCGGGAGGGCAGGCTGATGCGGTCGGGGAGCCCGACGTGGTGGGTGAAGCCGAGGAGGACGACGCGTCGGAGGCCGGTCCAGGCGGCGAGGGCGCGGGCGGCGGCGGCGGCGGTGGGACCGGAGTAGACGAAGCCGGCGTGCGGGAGGATGGCGGCCATGGCGGGGTGGGGGGGCGCGGGGGCCGCGCGGAGGTAGCCGTCGAGTTCGCGGCGGAGGCGGGCGCCGTCGGCGGCGTACCACTGGCCGGCCAGGGTGGATTCCATGAAGGTGGGGTGTGCTTGCATTTCGCGTTCCTCCGAGGCGCGGCAGCCGGGCGTCGCCAGGAGGAGGAGTCCGGCGAGGAGGGCGGCCGTTGCCTTGCGTGCGTTCATGCGGGGGAGTGTAGCACGATTTTCGGGGATGGAAATGGCGATTGCAATCGAATGCAGTCGAGGGCGGTCGGTTGCAACCGGGAACGCGGGCGGGCCGCCCGCGCCCCCAGCTGGAGGGGTCAGGCGACGGGGGCGGAGAGGGGGAGTTTTTGTTCGTCGGGGCCGATGCGGACGAAGGTGATCTGGGTGCTGAAGATGTGTTCGTCGGCCGCGGCGGGGTCCTGGGGGAGGCGGAGGTGGACGGTGACGGCGTAGGTGACGGAGGTGCGGCCTTCTTTCACGCGGTCGACTTCGAAGCGGAGGATGCCGCCGCCGGGCGCGCCTTTGTGGAAGACCACTTCGGAGAGCGCGATGGTCACGAAGCGACAGCCGGGGTAGTCCTGGCTCACCGCCAGCCAGGCGGTTTCGTCAACCCACTGCAGGAGGTAGCCGCCGAAGAGGCGGTTGTAGGGGTTGAGGTGCTCGGGCATGATGAGTTTGTAGGTGGTCATTGGGGGGAGTTTTTTGGGGGAGGAGGGAAGGGGTGGACTGAAGTCCACCGGTTCGATATGAGGGGGGAAGGAGAAAAGAAAGGAGGCGGCGCGTGCGCCGCCTCCTGCGGGTGTGGGGTGAAGAAGCCGGCGCTTACTTGGCGGGGGAGGGGGTCTTGGAGTATTCGATGGCGAGGGAGGCGTAGAAGGCGCAGGCGCGGGTCAGGTGCTCGATGTCGGTTTCTTCGTTCGGGAAGTGCGCGAATTTTTCGTGGCCGGGGCCGAAGCCGATGCACGGAATGCCGTACATGCCGCAGATGCTCACGCCGTTGGTGCTGAAGATCCAGTGGCTGACGACCGGGTCTTCGCCGAAGGTGTCCTTGTAGCCGGCGATCGCGGAGGTGACTTGCGGGGAGGTCTCGGGAATGAGCCAGGTGGGATAGTATTTCTTGGTGGGATAGACGAGGCCCGTCCAGGAGGGCACGGCGTAGTCGAGGATGCGGATGATGGCATCGGCTTTCTGGACGCCGGGCAGGGCCTTGAGTTCGGCGATGGCGGTTTGTTCGTTTTCGCCCGTGGTCAGGCGGCGGTCGAGGTGGATGGTGCAGCTGTCGGCCACGGCGCACAGGCTCGGGGAGGTGGAGCGGATGTGGGAGATGGTGACGGTGCCCTTGCCCAAGGGTTCGACGGGAGGCAGGCTCTCGTTGAGTTTTTCGATGTCCTTGATGATCTCGGCCATCTTGTAGACGGCGTTGACGCCGCGCTCGGGCGCGGAGCCGTGGCAGGAGACGCCCTTGGTCTCGATTTCGATTTCCATGCGGCCGCGGTGGCCGTGGTAGATCTGCAGGCTCGTGGGCTCGGTGGAGCAGACGAATTCGGGGACGAGTTTGTCTTCCTTGACGATGTACTGCCAGCAGAGGCCGTCGCAGTCTTCTTCCTGGACGGAGGCGACGACCCAGATGGTCAGGTTCTCGGGGACGAGGCCGAGCTGCTTGAGCATGGCGACGCCGTAGATGGAGGCGGCGACGCCGCCTTTCTGGTCGGCGGTGCCGCGGCCGTAGACTTTGCCGGCGGCTTTGTCGACGACGCCCGGGTAGGGCTTCTGCTGGGTCCAGAGGGAGATGTCGCCGATGTCCACGGTGTCGCAGTGGCCGTCGAAGGCGATCACGCGCGGGCCGTTGCCGATGCGGCCGAGCAGGTTGCCCATGCCGTCGATCTTGACTTCGTCGTAGCCCAAGGTCTTCATGGCTTCGGCCATGAATTTGACGACGTCGCCTTCCTGCGAGGACAGGGACGGGATGGAGACGATGTCCTTGAGGAAGTTCGCAAGGGCGTCTTCGCGTTTTTTGGCTTCGGTGTAGAGCATGGAGGTCATGTTGGAGGTCCTTTGGGTTGGATTTGGAATTTGAAATTTGAAATTTCAGGACGGCCGGAATCCCGGGATGCCGGGATTCCGGGGGGGCGCCATCTTATTTGAGGAGGCCGGTGGCGGCGTTGAACTGGGTGATGAGTTTGTCCCACTGCTTGACCTGGGACTCGTCGAAGAGTTCGGTCCAGAAGTCGGGGTCCCAGAGTTCGCGCAGTTCGTCGGAGGTCTTGCCCTGCTGCTCGACCCAGGTGAAGTACTTGAACTGGTGCAGCTGCTTCTGGTCGAAGTAGCTGAGTTCGCGGTAGGTGTCCGGGGTGCAGCCGGCAATCCACTGGCCGTAGGTGCGCGCGGCGGTCTCGGCGGTGAAGCGGCCGTATTCGGCGCGCATTTCGGCGATGCGGGAGCCGTAGAGGTCCATGGAGTCGGTCAGCGGGAAGAAGATGACGTCGCGGCCGTCCATGTCGTAGTACTTGGCGGTCTTGATGGCGCTGACGAGGTTGCACATGCCGGAGATGCCCACGGCCTTGAGGGAGTCGATGTAGGCTTCGGAAAGGCCGAGTTTCTTGAGGTAGGCCTTGCCGGCGTCTTCGTTGAACAGGCGCAGCAGCTGCATGACCTGTTCGTCGTCGATGGCGCTGACGGCGTTGGTGTTGCGGACGTTGTGGATCCACGGGATGTGCTTGTCGCCGATGCCTTCGATGCGGTGCGCGCCGAAGCCGCACTGGTAGAGGGTCGGGCACTGGGCGGCCTCGCTGGCCACGACGCGGATGTCCGGGTGCAGCGTGCGCAGGAAGTCGCCCGCCGCGATGGTGCCGGCGCTGCCGGTCGCGGAGACGTAGCCGGAGAGGCGGGACTTGGGCTTCTTGAAGTACTTGTTGTAGATGCTCTCGACGGCGCCGCCGGTCATGTTGTAGTGCCAGATGGAGTTGCCGAATTCCTCGAACTGGTTGAAGATCACGATCTTGTCCCCGCGTTCGCGGCGCAGCTCCCAGCACTTGTCGTAGATTTCCTTGACGTTGGATTCGGTGCCGGGCGTGGCGATGATTTCGTCGGTGTTGATGCTGCGGAGCCACTCGAAGCGTTCCTTGCTCATGCCTTCGGGCAGGATGGCGATGGCGGGGCAGGCGAGGAGGGCGCAGTCGTAGGCGCCGCCGCGGCAATAGTTGCCGGTGGAGGGCCAGACGGCCTTCTGGGCGGTGGGGTCGAAGTTGCCGCTGACGAGGCGCGGGACGAGGCAGCCGTAGGCGGCGCCGACCTTGTGCGCGCCGGTCGGGAAGTAGCGGCCGCAGAGGCCGACGAGGCGGGCGGACACGCCGGTGAGCTCGCTGGGGAACTCGATGAAGTTGCCGTCGTTGAAGCCGCCGGTCTTGGGGTCGTTGTACCAGGTGATGCGGAAGAGGTTGAGGGGGTTGACCGCTTCGAGGGGGATTTTCTTCAGCTTGGCGACGATGGGCGCGGGAATCTTCTTGGGGTCCTTCTGCTGGGCGAAGGTCGGCAGGACGATGTTGCGTTCCTTGGCGCGCTGGATTGTGCGGGCGAGCACGGCTTTGTTGATCTTGGAGATGATTTTCATGGGTTCCTTGCTTTCTCTCCTTGGGTTATCTGGATGGTTTTCAATCTCCCGCCACTTTCCCCCGGCGGGCGCGGAAGGTCAATTCCCGAA
>JAFYAC010000092.1 GCA_017540905.1 Kiritimatiellia bacterium
TGAAACCGCTCTAGAGCAAATTAAGAAAAAGTGTAGTCGCAAGCCGGGGAGGGCCCGGCTTCGTCCGGGCCTGGTTTTTCGTCCTTGCACACGGCCGCGACAAAGCGCGGCCCTCCCGAAACGGCTACAGCATTTCTTAAACCGTTCTAGCATTCGCCCCCCCTCTCGGAGGGGGGCGGGGCCTGTCGCCCTTCTTGCTCCTTGCATTCGCGGAAGTCGGGAGACGGTTCCACCAAAGTCCCAGAAGAACCAAAATTTAACCCAATCTAAAATCTGTAGGTAAAGCCGTACACCACGAGGTGCTTCTGTTTGGCGCCGTCGTCGTGGAAGTTGGAGTTTTCCCACGTGTAGGTGTAGTCGAGATGGCGGGACAGGCGGCGGGAAATGGGGCGGGAGTGGCCGGCGGTGTAGGTCAGCGTGGTCGTGTGCTCGGTCAGTTCGTCGGTGTCGCCGAGGGGCGTGTCCATCTTGTATTCCGCCGTGAAGCCCATGGTCAGATGCGGAATCAGCAAGTCCTTGACGTTGAAGTTGTAGGTGTAGGTGATGGTCTCGGTGTCGGCATTGGAGCCGAAGGTCTTGCGCGGCTCGAGCGAGGCGCCAGCCATTTGCGAGAGATAGGCGTTGATGGTGTGGTTGAGGTTGACGTTGATGGTCGTCTTGACTTCGTCTTCGTTCTCGTCGTTGGTCCAGTCGAGGCTGGCCGCCAGCGTAAGGTCCCGCGACAGGCGCCACTGGTCGGAGGCCGAGAGCTCAATTTTCGGCTCCCAGGTCGCCTTTTCGTCGTCTTCCTTGGTGTCCTTTGAAGAGGCACCGGCGAAGTAGGTCACGACAGGCAGGGACCGCAGGAATTTCGGGTGCACGTTGCCGGAAACACCCAAATCCAGCGTGGTTTCGGTCGTGATTTCGCCCGACCGGATTTGCTCTTTCCGGTCCCACTCGTAGCTGGCGGTCAAGGCCATCCAGGAGGTGAGGTCCAGGAAGACGGCACCGATGGCGTCCAGCTCGTCGTTGTCTCCGTCCTTGTCTTTTTCCTCGTCGTGGCGTTCGCTGGTCCAGGTGGCATCGCCCGTCATGCGGAAGCGATACCAGTTCCAGGCGAGGGAAAGAGAACCGACATAGGTGTTGTTGGGGTCCCGCTCGGCACCACCGGGGCGGTAGGTGGATTCCGAGCTTTCGACCGAACGGGTGGCGGAAGCCGTGCCCCCGAACTGGAGGCGGGGGGAGGAGGCCTGGAAATTGATTTGGCCATCGAAGGTGAGGTCGTCTTGGTCATCGCGGTGGAAGTAGTCCATGTAGGACGCGGTGCCGCTCAGACCGAGGGTCGTGTTCGGGCGCAGGTGCTTGGGCTGGATGCCGAGGGAAATCGTCGGCGCCCAGTAGAAGTCATCCTTGCGGAGGGTTTCGCTCTCTTCTTCGGGATAGGAGTCGTCGACGTTGCTGTCGTAGGCGAGATCGACGCCCACCGTCGGGACCAGCAACCACTCGCCGAGGCGCAGTTGCGCGAAGGCCGGGCGGGCCGCACAGAACCCCGCAACCACGGCGCAGAACGCCGCGCAACGGAGAAGCGCTGCGAAGCGCCCGTTGCAGCGTGTGCGGGAGGTGCGGGGTTGGTCCATGCTGGGCATCCGGTGCGGGGTCAAACTAACAAGAGGGCCAAGGGAGGGTTCTCCCTTGGCTCACGTCCGTCCGCTCAGCGGGCGCCCTTGTTGGGGTTGTATTCCTTGACCGCGCTCGCGGTGGAGCCGCTGAAGTCGCCGGGTTCGCCCCACTGGACGACCTTGCCGTTCTCGAAGTAGATCCAATACACCTTGGGTTCCCACGTGAAGACCGGCGGCAGGTATTCCCACACCTCGGACCATTCGTCGTCGTTGTACATCTTGGCGGCGCGGATGGCGAACGGCTTGCCGATGGCTTCCTGCACCTGTTCGGGTTCCATGCCCAGCTGCAGCCGGCTGATGTCCACGTTCCAGGATGCGCATCCGCTCATCATGACGGCCAGCAACGCGCCGGCGACCAAACCTTTGATTGTCCGCATAGTCTTCTCCGTGTATGCCCGGACCTGCCGCGGTCCGGTGGCTTATGCTCTTTATGCCACGGTTTCACGGCGGTGGCAAGCGTGAATGGGCAGCGCCGGGAAAAAATGTTCTCCCGTCCCCGAACGGCTTGATCGGACCGATTCCGAATGCGTGCCTCTCCGCCGCCACCGCGTCGCCGGCGTGCGTCCGGTTTTTCCAACGATTGGAAAACAGTGGCGTTTCCGCTTGTTTTCCGCTTTCGGGGAACCCCGCGGGCGGGATGACCGCGCCCCGGCATCCCATCCGCATCCCTCCCGACTTTCAATGTCCGCGAAGCGGGTTTCATGGTTTTCCATGTTGGCATCCCTCCCGCTCTCCATCCGCTGGGACTCGGCAGGATGCCGCATCTCCCAACTGCGAGCCCACAGCCGCCTCTCCCCCTCTTCCCCCCTCATCCACATCCCCCGTGGACGTCAAAGGGATGGGTACCGGAATCGCGGCTGTCCTCTGGCTTCTTTGATGCGCTTGCCAATCCCGCCCGGATTGCGGCGGTTGCCAAGAATGCCATAGACCCGCACTTTGCCATCCCCGATTCGTAATCAATCGCAGGAAAAAGGGGTCAGACCCGAATGCCGGTCAGTTAAGCCTCCTTGCGGTAACGGTTGCGATGGAATGTTTCCTGGTATTCATGGCGGGATTTGTTCAAGGTTGCAAAGTTTTTGGGGCGCTGTTTGACGGCGCGGGGCTCTGAAGGTCGCTTCCGCCGCCGGTAGCGGAGGCTGTCCAGGACGGGCACGAGTCCGGCAACCAGCGCCTCCTCCGTCTCGCCCATCAACAAGGACACCAGGACCTCCGCCATCACCGGCAACGAACCCTTGAACGAGAGGCGGAACTCCACCGCGTTCCCCAGCATCTCCCTCGCCAGCAGTTGCAGGAAGTTGTTCGCCA
>JAFYAC010000093.1 GCA_017540905.1 Kiritimatiellia bacterium
GCCGTTGCGGTCGCGCCGGCGCTCGCCGCGCCCGCCGCCGCCGTTGCGGCGGTCCCGGTCGCGTCCGCCGCCGTTGCCGCCGCCGATGCCGCCGGACAGGAACGCCTTGCGGAACGTCGCGCTGCACAGCACCGTGTAGCCGGCACCCATGGCCTTGCTTTCGAGGTTCGGCGCCGAGCTGACCACGACGCTGTTGCGGCCCTTCTTGGCGAGCCGCAGCGCCATGTCCACCAGCTGCTCCGAGTCGGGCGCGAAATACACGCCGATTCCGTTGTACTGGTCGGCCTCGTCCACCTCGCGCAGGCGCTTCTCGTTCTCGAGCACCACCTGGACGTCCAGGTTTTCCTGCTTGGCGACGCGCGCCAGCGCGTTGAGCAACTGCACCTGCTCGCGCGGCGACATCCGCCGGCCCATCTTCTCGTCCACCAGCCGCGCTCCGTCCACGACGTAGGTGCGGGACCCCTTCCCGTCCGCCTCGCCGGCCGAACCGAACAGCGACTTGATTGCATTCATGAAGCCCATTCGTTCTTCATCCTTGTTCGATTTGCCCGGAAACGACCCTGCCGCGACCGCATCGATGACCCCCGGCCCCCGTGCACCCCCGCCTGGTCCCGTCCGCCGGGACGGCCGTCCGTCGCAGGATCCTACGCTTTTCCAGACAACCCGCCCACTCTAAGCCACGCCCCCCCCGCAGCGCAAGCCCCGATTTGCCCCATCCGCTCCCGCCCGCGCGGCGGTGCCCCGCCCCCTCGGCGGCCCTCAGGGCAGGGAGATGCCGAAGCCCCCGAACTGCGCCGCCAGGAACAGCCCGTACAGCGCGATGATCGCCACCGCCTCCGACCGCACGAACTTCCCGCCCGACGACACGAACATCTGCATCAGCGCCCCCGCCAGCACCAGCAGCGGAAGGTCCCGCTGCCAAATCACATCCGTCACCGGCAGCGGCGCCACCAGGCACAGCGCCCCCATCACCGCAAGGCCCGTGAAGATGTTCGACGAGTAGATTTCGCCCAGCGTCACGTCCTCCTGCCGCTTGATCACCGCGCCGAGGGCGATGGCCAGCTCCGGCAGCGACGTCCCGAACGAGTACAGCGTCGCGCCCGTCAGCGTCTCGTTCATCCCCAGCTTCCCCGCCAGCTCCCCGCCGTTGGCGACGATCAGCTCCGCCCCGTACACCACCATCCCCACCCCCGCGACGAACAGCACCCCGTCCAGGAACGAGAACCGCGCCGCCGTCCCCTCCCCCGTCCCGCTCCGCTGCCGCTTCGCCTCCGCGAGGTTCCCCAGGAAGTACGGCACGTACGCCGCCACCAGCACCAGCCCGTCCAGGCGGCCCAGTCGCCCGTCCAGCGCCAGCACCAGCAGCAGCGCCGCCGCGAGGATCATCCAGCCCGACTCCCGCTCCCGGATCGACGGCCCCACCGTGATCGGCCGCCACAGCGCGCACAGCCCCGCCACGAACGTCAGCGTCACGAAGTTCGACCCCACGATGTTCGACACCGCCGCGCCCGCCTTCCCGTCCAGCGACGCCAGCAGCGAAACGCAGAACTCCGGCAGCGACGTCATCACCGCCAGCAGCAGCGCCGTCACGATCAGCGGCGACACCCGCAGCGCACCCGCGAGCCGCGGCACCCGCCGCAGCACGGTCTCCGTCCCTCCCCACAGCAACCCGATCCCCGCGAAAAACAACACGATGGGCAAAAACCAGTCCATGCAAACCTTCCTTCTTTCCAGATTCCCCCCCACCCTACTTTCCCCGCCCGCAAAGTTCAAGACCCGACCGCGCCGCCGCTCCGGGGCGCACCCCCGCGTCCCCTCCAACCGCCCACTCCCCTCCCGCGCCTCCCTTCCGCGCCTCCCTTCCGCACCCCCTCCCGCGCCTCCCTTCCGCTCCCCCTCCCACCGCCCGGTGGCACCCCGCCGCCCCGCCGACCGCGCCGCCTCCCCATGCCCCGCCCACTTTTGCACACAGGAAAATTCCTTGACTTTCCCCCCCCCTTTCCCCATCTTCGCCCCGTGAAAAAACCGCTGCAACAAGCCCTCGGCTGGGTGGCCGGCTACGTCGGCGCCAACGTCCAGTTCTATGGCGGCGCCCTGTCCCTGCCCGTTGTCGTGCCCGCCGCCCTCGCGGGGCTTGCGGCGATGTCGGCGGTGGCGCTGGGGGGGTGGCTGGCCGACGCCACCGGTGGCGCCATCCTCTCCGAGCTGCGCCGCCGGGCGCGCCTGCGGGCCCCGCGGCCGCCTTCGCCGTCGCTGCGCGGGACGCCCACGCCGGAGGAGTTTGCCGCGGACGCCGCGGTGCGGCCCCGCACGCTGGTGGTGCGCCTGCGGATCGGGTCGCGCCTGGCCGACCTGGCGCCGACGCTCGACCGCGGCAACCTCTACGACGTCTCGCCGACGGGCGCCAAGCGCATCCGCGGCCGCGGTCGCGGCGTGAGGGGCTGGCTGGAGGACAACCGCGTCGGCATGAACTACTCGACGCTCATGCGCTACATGCGCCTGGTGGTCCGCCTCCGCGCGCTCCTGGGGCTGGACGAACGCCTTCCCCTGGAATGGCTGCTGCCGGGCGCGACGGCCTCCGCGGAAGTCCCGCCCGCGCTGCAAGCGCAATGCGCGGCGGCGAAGCGCAAGCTCGCGCGACTGATGCGGGAAAACTGGAATTTCAGCCGCCTGCAATCGCACGTGGACAGGGCGCTGGGCCTGCGGCGCCTGCCGCGACCGGGCCGCGCCGGCGGGCGGATGCGGCCGCTCGACGACGCCCTTGCGGACAACACGCGCCGCGAGCTGGCGGATTTCCTGCAGGCGCGCGACCTTCCGCCCAAACTGGAGGCACTGCGGCGGAAGGCGCTGGCGGGGTTGCTGGAGCGGCCCCCCCCGCCCGCCGCGCCACTTTTTTCCGCCCCGCGCCATTCCCCGGCTTGACAGCGGCGGGGTGCGTCGGGCAAAGAATGCAACCTGCGTGCCGGGTTGCCGGCAGGAACCGGAAAAAAGAACCAGCGAATGCGAAAGGACATCATGGAAACGAAACAACCGACGGGCGCATGGAGGACAGGCTTGATTGCGGCGTTGCTCGCCGCCTGCGCGGCGGGCCCGCGCGGGGCGACGGCCATGGACGTGGTGTGGGGCGGCGCGGTCCACGAGGAATCCAACGTGAAATTCGGCGTGCTGGCGGGCGCGGCGTTCCACTTCAAGGGGATGGTGGAGGAGACGGAGCGCAAGTTCTACACGATGGAGGGCGATCCCATCTCCTCGCAGGGCCAGGAGACCTACAGCCAGGACGACTTCGAGACCGACGACCTGTTCGGGCTCGCGGGCCTCACGTTTTCGGCCGCGGGCTCGTGGGTGCGCTTCCGGCTGGACAGCGTGTTCATGAACCCGTCGCTGGAGGCCACGGCCCGGCGCAACTACTACCTGACGCTCCACGATTCGATTTCGTACCGCGGCCGCGACTACGACCACTTCATGATCCCGGAAGGGGAACGCTTCGACGCGGAATTCACCGGCAACATGACCGAGATGGCGCTGATGCTCGCGCCCCTTTCGCTCTCGGACGAGGCGTTCGAAATCACGCCCCTGCTGGAACTGGGCGTCCTGCTCCTGGGCGGCCGCTACGAAATCGACGCCGGCGAGTCGCGCGGCCTCACCACCTACCAGTACCCGCCCGAGCAGTTCGTCGTCGGCGGCAGCGTGAAGGACTGGGCGGGCATCGGCGTCCCGCAGTGGGGCGGCGGGGTGCAGGTCCGGCTGGGCCGCACGGACGGCGTCCACCTGGACCTCCAGGCCCACTACCTCTTCTGCCTCTACAACGGCAGCACCTCCTTCTTCACCACCGCCAAGCACCGCAAGAAGGACCTCGACCTGGACCACCGCAACCTCCAGCTCCGCGCCGCCCTGGAAATCCCCACCGAGGCGCGCACGTGGACGGTCGGCATCCAGGCGCAGTTCATCGAGACCGACGGCACCCTCGAAAGCTCGGAAACCGACCCGCGCAAGATCGCGGCCGCCCCCGAACGCTTCGACAAGGTGTTCGCCTTCGAGCTCAGCACCGTTCTGGCCACCGTCGGCTTCGCCTTCTGACGCGCGGGGGCCGGGCGCGGGCGCGGAAAATTTTTTCCAATCGTTGGGAAACGGCCGGAATTTTTTTCCAATCATTGGAAAAATCCGCCCGGTTTTTCCAACCATTGGAAAACTTTTTTCCAATCATTGGAAAATTTTGGCCGTTTTTTCCAACCATTGGAAAAAAAATTTCCAATCGTTGGAAAACCCGCGGCGCGCCGGGGAAGCGCCGGATCGTGCGCCCCCGGTCCGCGGGGCGCAATGAGGGCTTGTGCGGAGGGGGCGGATGTGGGAGGATGGTGGGACCGATGATTACCCGCGAACCAGAATTCCTGCCGCCGCCCGCGAACGCCTTCGCGTCCATGGGGCGCCCCGTCATCCAGGCCTGCCGCGACACCGGCCGCGCGCTGGTGATGCTGCTGGGCGCCATCGCGAACCTGCCGCACGTCTTCTCGAAGCGCAACCGCGGCGACGTCGTCCAGCAGCTCTGGCAGGTCGGCCTCAAGAGCCTCGGCGTGGTGAGCGTCGTCGCGCTCTTCACCGGCATGATCCTCGCGCTGCAGGTCGGCCTCGAACTCCGCCGCTACGGGCAGGAGAACAACATCGGCATGCTGGTGTGCATCTCGATGCTCCGCGAGATGGGGCCCTTCATGACGGGGCTGGTCATCGCGGCGAGCGTGGGCTCGGCCATCGCGGCCCAGATGGGCACGATGACGGTCTCCGAGGAAATCGCCGCCCTCGACGTGATGGGCATCGACCCGCTCCGCTACCTCATGATGCCGCGCCTCGCCGCCCTCGCCATCATGATGCCGCTGCTCACCGTCTACACGAACCTCCTCGGCATCCTCGGCGGCGCCCTCGTCGGCCTGACGCAGCTGGGCATCTCCTACGAGGCCTACTTCGACAACGCCTTCCGCTACGCCGAGAACAAGGATCTTTACGTGGGCCTGTTCAAGGCGTTCCTGTTCGGCCTGATCATCGTGGACGTCGCCTGCTACCAGGGCTTCACGGCGACCGAGGGCGCGGTCGGCGTCGGCCGCGCGACGCGCCGGACCGTGATCATCTCCTTCCTGCTGATCCTGATCATCGGCTACTTCGTGACGAGGCTCTTCTACCAATGATCCGCTTCGAACACGTCACCAAGCGCTTCGGCGCCAAGACCGTCCTCGACGACGCCTGCTTCCACATCCAACGCGGCGAGACGTTCGTGATCGTCGGCCAGTCCGGCGCCGGCAAGAGCGTCAGCCTCCGCCACATGATCCGCCTGCACATCCCCGACGCCGGAAAGGTCTGGGTCGGCGACGACTGCATCAGCGAGGCCTCCGGCAAGGTCCTCTCGCGCTGCCTCGACCGCTTCGGCGTCCTCTTCCAGAGCGGGGCCCTCCTCCAGTGGCTGAACGTCGAGGACAACGTATGCCTGCCCCTCCGCCAGCGCACCAAGCTCCCCGACGCCGAAATCCGCGCCCGCGCCCGCGAAAAACTCGAAATGGTGGGCCTCGCCGACGCCGGCGCCAAATTCCCCGACAGCATCTCCGGCGGCATGCGCAAGCGCGTCGGCCTTGCGCGCGCCATCGTGACCGGACCCGAAATCGTCCTCTACGACGAACCCACCAGCGGCCTCGACCCCGTGATCTCGCGGCAGATCGACCTGTTGATCGACCGCCTGCGCCGGAAGCTCGGCGTCACCAGCGTCGTCGTCACCCACGACCTCTACAGCGCCCTGCGCATCGGCACGCGCGTCGCCATGCTCGACCATGGCCGCTTCGCCGTGTGCGCGCCGCCGGCGGAGTTCGTGCAATCGGAAAACCCCGTCGTGCAGCGCTTCCTGCGCGCGCAGGGCATCGCCAACCTCGGAGACGTGGAGAAAGCGTTCGAACATGAAACGGAAAACAATCCTGATTGAAACCCTGGTCGGCCTCTTCTCGTTCGCGGTCCTCGCGGCGCTGTTCCTCCTCACGGTGGTCCTCAGCCGCGACGCCTTCCTGCGCAAGGCGCACCCCGTCGAGATCCTCTTCCAGGACGTCATGGGCCTTCGCGTCGGCGACAGCGTCAACTCCCGCGGCGTCGTCGTCGGCAAGGTCCAGGGCATGGAACTGCGTCCCGACGGCGTCCTCGTCCGCGCCGAACTCACCCAGGACGTCCCGTTGCGGGCCGACTACAAAGTCGAAGTCCTCGCCTCCTCCGTCCTGGGCGGCCGCTACCTCAACCTCGACCCCGGCACCCCCGAAGCCGCCGTCCTCGACGCCATCCCCGACCAGCTCTCCGGCGCCCCCACCAGCGACCTCATCGACAGCGCCACCCGCCTCGTCCAGGACATCCGCACCGCCCTCAACGACGGCATCATCGACGACTTCAAGGCCACCATGGCCAACATCCGCAGCATCTCCGACGACATCGCCACCGGCGACGGCACCCTCTCCAAACTCATCCACGACGGCCAGCTCCATGACGACATCGCCGCCACCGTCGCCGACCTGCGCGGCATCGGCGACCGCCTCGCCGCCGGCGAAGGCACCCTCGGCAAACTCCTCTCCTCCGACGACCAGCTCTACAGCGACCTTTCCGCCGCCATCGCCGACCTGCGAACCATCGGCGACCGGCTGGCCGCGGGCGAAGGCACCCTCGGCAAACTCCTCTCCAGCGACGACCAGATGTACCAGGACCTCGCCGCCACCATCTCTTCCCTGCGCGGCGTGGGCGAACGCCTCGAAGCGGGCGAAGGCACCCTCGGCAAGATCATCACCGACGAAGAACTCTACCTCGAACTCCGCTCCATCCTCCGCGAAGGCCGGGCCGCCATCGACGACCTGCGCGAGACCTCCCCCATCACCACCTTCTCCAGCGTCTTCTTCGGCATCTTCTAAAAGGCCCCCGCCCATGAAACACCTCTCCCTCCCCCTCGCCCTGGCGCTCCTCCTCGCGCCCCTCGCCGCCCCCCGCCCCGCCCGGGCCGACGACGCCGACACCGGCGTCGCCATCGCCTCCGGCCTGGCCATCGCCGTCGTGGCCGTCTACGCCCTCGTCGGCCTCCAGTCCGACGTCGAACGCTACTCCGAGGCCGCCCCCACCCGTTCCCCCGACCTCGACGCCGTGATTGCCCGCGCCGCCGCCACCGCCGACCGCGCCCCCCTGACGCTGGTCCCCGTCACCGCCTCCCCCGACCTCCTCTCTCCCTCCGCCCCCATCCCCGGCGCCGCCCTCGCCCTCCGCACCACCTTCTGATCCCGCTCGCCCCCCCCGCCAACCGGGTTTCCGGGATTCCGGCATTCCGCCCCCCGGCCGCTTTCGGCGACAACCCGGAATCCCGGAATCCCCGCATCCCGTCCCCGCCCCGCATAGGTTCAAGCAGAAGCGCGGCCGCTTTCCAGTTCGGACGCGCAGAAGCGCGTCCCTCCCCCCGGAGTGTCCCCGGGAGGGTCGCGCTTCCGCGCGACCTCGCGGGTGGAAAACTTCCGAGGAGCTGCAGAAAAGCTTAGACCGCTCCAAGAAACAGCACAGCCAGTCACCGGGGAAAGAAGTCCCAACCCATGCCCCAAATTTCCCCGGAGATTCGTCCCCAAAACGGCAAACTCAGGGAGACGGTTCGAGGAGGAAGGGAAGGAGGGGCCGGACGAGGATTCCGTCGTGGTCGGAGAGGGGGTCGAGGTCGAGGGTGAGGACGGTCTTGCGGTGGTGGTCGCGGATGGCGCGGAGGGGCGCGAGTTCGCGGGCCAGGACGGCGGGGTCGCGCACGGTCAGCGCCACTTGCCAGTAGCTGGGAATGCCGTCATCGAAGGTGACGAAATCGACTTCGCCCCGCGGCATCTGGCCAACGTACACCTCGCCGTGGCGGCGCTTGAGTTCGAGATAGACGATGTTTTCGAGGAGGTGGCCGAGATCGGCGTCCTTCGCCCCGAGAAGGGCCTGGCGGAGGCCGGTGTCCGCCGCGTAGTACTTTGCGTTGGTCTTGAGGTAGTCCTTGCCGCGGATGTCGTAGCGGTCGGCGCGGTGGAAGAGATAGGTCTCGCAGAGGGCCGAGAGAAAGGAATCGATGGTCGCGGCGGAGGTGGAGACGCCGTCGGCCTTGAACGCGCCGACGATGCGGTTGACGGAGACGAGGGAACCGATGTTGGAGAAGAGGAACCGCACGAGGCGCTGGAGAAGGGCCGTCTCCTTGATGCGGTGGCGCGTGACGACGTCCTTGAAGAGGATGGTGTTGAGGGCCCCGAGAAGGTAGTCGCGGACCTGGCGCGGGGCGGAATGCAGGCCGGCGGCGAAGGGGAATCCCCCGAAGCGGAGGTAGTCGTGGAAGCGCTCGGCGAGGCCGGCCGGCGTGGCGGAGGCGGCATGGAATTCCGCGAAGGAGAGGGGGTGGAGCTGGTACTCGACATAGCGTCCCGTGAGGAAGGTGGCGAGGTCGCCGGAAAGGACGTAGGCGTTGGACCCGGAGACGTAAACGTCGGTGTTCTTGCGGGCGGCGAGGCCATCGACGAGTTTCTCGTGGTCCGGCACGCGTTGCACTTCGTCGAGGAACACGTAGCCGCGGGCGGAACCCGAAACGGACGGGCGGATGGCCTCCCACGCCTCCTTCCAGGAAGAGAACTCCGGGGTGTCCGGATCTTCGAAATCGAAGAAGGCGATGCGCCCGGGGGGAACTCCGCCCGCCAGAAGATGGTCGCGGTAAAGCGCCAGCACCGTCGACTTTCCGCAACGGCGGATGCCCGTAATCACCTTGATGATGTGTTTGTCTCGCCAGGCATCCAGCCAGGCCATTGCTTCGGGGCGTTCCATGTCATCGACTCCGGGGGTTGACGATAATTCAACGTATACTCCAGAAACACAATTCGCTCAACAGGAATTTCAAAGTACACTGAATTTTTCACTCCACCAACTCCATTGCCCCCGCCGCCCCCCCTGTGCTATAATCCCGCCAACGCCGCCACCCGGCCCGCACCCCTTGAAAAACATCCCCACCAGCAATCCCTCCCTCCCCCCTCCCGCACCGCCCCCCCCCTCCCGGCGGCACATCCGCTTTCCCTTCCGCATCCCTGCCGTCCTGCTCGTCCTCCCCGTCCTGCTTCTCCTCCTCCTTCTCCTCCCGCATCCCTCCCGCGCCGCCCGCCTCGTCGACGACTTCCGCCCCGCGAGCGCCTCCTCCTGGGCCCCCGTGTACGGCTCCCCGGCCCCCAAGCCCGCCGCCAACGGCATTTCCTTCCCGCTTCCCTTCGGCAAGTCGGGGTTCCTCTTCCGGCGGCTTTCCACCCTTGACCGCGCCGTGTGGGACAAGCCGATCCGCCTCGACCTCTCCCAGACCGTCGCCTTCGAACTCACCGTCCACTGCGCCCATCCCGACGCCACCCGTTCCTTCGGCCTCTACTTCAAGAGCGGCAACGGCTGGTACGTCGCCGACCAGCCCCTCCGCACCGCCGGCCCCCAGACCCTCGTCTTCCACAAGAACGACTTCTCCACCCAGGACAAGCCCGCCGGATGGAACCGCATCGACGGCATCCGCCTCTCCCCCTGGCGCGGCACCCTGGCCGCCAACACCGACATCGTTGTCCAGCGCCTGACCGCCCTGGGCGACCCCTCCCTCGTCGTCGTCACGGGCACCTCCTCCTGCACCGACGCCTCCGAGCGCGCCGTCGCCGGGAAAACCGCCCACCGCACCAGCCGCATGCTCCTCGAAGCCGGTCTCGAGCACCGCCTCGCCACCGACGACGAAATCATGGCCTCCGGCCTCGGTGCCGCCCGCCTCGCCCTCCTCCCCTACAACCCCAATCCCTCCGCCCGCGAAATCACCGTCCTGCGCGCCTTCCTCGGCCGCGGCGGAAAGCTCGGCGTCTTCTACTCCGCCTCCGCCCCCCTGGCCGCCTCCATGAACCTCCGCCTCGGCAAGTACGCCAAGGCCGACCGCCCCGACCGCTGGCGCGCCATCGCCTTTGCCGACGCCGCCGCCCGCGGCCTCCCCGAGCGCATCGGGCAGAAGTCCCCCAACCTCTACACCGTCTTCCCCGCCAACAACACCGCCTTCACCGCGGCCTGGTGGCTCGACGCCCGCGGCGTCCGGCAGCCCGAGCCCGCCGTCTGCTTCGCCCCCGAAGGCTTCTGGATGACCCACATCCTCATGCCCGACAACTGGACCGCCAAGCGCGACATGCTCGCCTACCTCTGCTGCCGCTACGCCCCCGAACTCTGGCTCCCCGCCGCCCGCCGCGCCCAGCTCGACGCCGGCCGCATCAACGACCACCCCTCCCTGCCCGCCGCCATTTCCGCCATCCGGGCCGCCGCCCCCCGGGCCCGCGACCCCGCCGCCGTCCTCGCCCTCGTCTCCCAGGCCGAAGCCCTCGCCCCGGCCATCGCCGCCGCCATCGCCAACGGGCACCCCCAGCAAGTCTACATCCAAGCCCGCGCCCAGCGCGACCTCCTTCTCCGCGCCGACGCCGCCACCATCCCTCCCCGCCCCGGCGAGTCCGTCGGCGTATGGGACCACGACGGCACCGGCCTGGTTCCCGGCGACTGGCCCGCCACCGCCCGCCTCCTTGCCGCCAACGGCGTCAACGCCATCTTCCCGAACGTCGCCTGGGGCGGGCAGGCCCTGTATCCCTCCAAAGTCCTCCCCGCGTCCGCGAGTCTCAAACTCTACGGCGACTCCCTCGCCGCCTGCCTCGCCGCCGCCGCCCCGTACCGCCAACAAGTCCACGCCTGGTTCGTCCTCTGGAAACTCGACAACGCCCCCGCCGACTTCACCGCCCGCATGAAGAAGGAGGGCCGCCTCCAGACCACCGCCTCCGGCGCCACCCGCCCCTGGCTCTCCCCCCACCATCCCGCCAACCGCAAACTCATGCTCGACGCCATCGAGGAGATGGCCCGCAACTATCCCGCCCTTTCCGGCATCCACCTCGACTACATCCGCCTGCCCGACTCCCTCTCCTGCTACTCCCCGACCACCCGCGCCCGCTTCGAAGCCGCCCTCGGCAAGAAAGTCCCCCACTGGCCCGCCGACGTCCAGCCCAAGGGCGCCCTGAACGCCCGGTTCCGCCGCTGGCGCACCGACGACATCACCGCCTTCGTCGCCGAAGCCCGCCAGCGGCTCAAGGCCGTCGCCCCCCGCATGAAACTCTCCTGCGCCGTCTACGGCGTCCCGGCCCCCGACGGCGGCAACATCGCCCAGGACTGGCCATCCTGGCTGAAACGGAACCTCGTCGACTTCCTCGTCCCCATGAACTACACCGAATCCCCGACCATGGCCGCCGCCTGGCTCAAGGCCCAGACGGGCCTCCCCGGCGCCGCCGGCCGCATCTGGTCCGGCATCGGCGTGACCGCCGACGAATCCCGCCTCGACGCCGCCTCCACCGCCCGCCAGATTGCCCTCGCCCGGCAATACGGCTGCCCCGGCTACGTCCTCTTCAGCCTCAACGACACCCTCTCCCGCGACATCCTCCCCCCCCTCCGCCAAGGCCCCCTCCGCCCCTGATCCGCCCCCGTTCCGTCTCCTCTTCCACCCATCCGCAACCACTCGTGGGATTACAGAAAACCATTCGATTTTCATCGAAAATCCAACCATGTTCACCTCCATGGATTTGCCGAATGCAAGCCCGCGATTTCCGCCGTGCGGACATGGCAGGGGCCGACCTCCGGGCGGCCCGTGGCCATTTTTCCAACGGCACGGCCCGCCCGGAGGTCGGGCCCTACCGGTGTGCCGAACGAGCGACATGATTTTCATCTGAGAACGCCCATGCCCTCCACCCCCTCCTGCCTCGCCTACAGCCTCGACCAACTCGCCCCCATCGCGGCGGACATCGCCACCCGTCCCATGATGGGCGAATACCTCCTCTACTGCCGCGGCACGCTCGTCGGCGGCATCTACGACGACCGCCTCCTCGTCAAACCGACCCCGGCCGCCCGGCACCTTCTCCCCACCGCCCCCCTCGAGCCCCCCTACCCCGGCGCCCGCCCCCTCCTCCTCGTCGACTCCCTCGACACCCCCGGCCTCCTCGCCCGCCTCCTTCCCGCCATCGCCGCCGACCTCTCCCGCTCCCCCCGCCACTGACCTTTTCCCCGCCGCCCCTGCCTATTCCTGACGTCCCTTTGGCCCCTGTGGACCCGCCTTCCGCTTCCCTCCCCTCCACTTTTGCAATTACGGAAAACACGGCCGTTTCGCCCACATTCCGCCCATCCCGTCCCCATGAAACACATCTCCCTCCCCCCGCCAAAAATGGCTGGCGCCCATCCCCCCCGCCGCGCTACCATGCCCCCATGAACCCCATTCCCGCCGACTACACCCCCGTCCCCTCCTCCCTCATGGAGGAGTACTCCTCCGCCGCGACCCTCTCCGACATGGAGATCTTCATCTTCCCGCGCCTGCTCTACCCCCTGGTCCTGGCGAACATGATGTCCCCGGCCCTCTGGCGCTGGCGCGACGACCCGTGGTTCGCGAACTCGGCCCGCCTCAGCCCTTACCGCCGCGTCCTGCGCCTCAAGCAGTTCATCATGGACCACTACACCTTCAACCTCGACCTCGAAACCTGGGGCCTGACCACCCAGCGCCGCGAGCTCGGCCGCTTCGCCCGCTACATGCCGCCCGAGACGATCGCGCGCTCCAACGCCCTCTTCGGCTACCACGGCGACCGCTTCTACTTCGACCTCGACATCCGCCGCCACTTCGGCCTCGACAAATACTCCGGCGACACCATCCCCTACTGGAAGACCGAGACCCTCGAAGCCATGGACGCCTTCCGCCACCGCCCCGGACACGCCACCGGCGCCGGCGAATGCGTCTCCCTCTCGACCCTCTACGCCGCGGCCCTGCACGTCCACGCCGGCATCCCGCTCGACGACATCTACCTCCTCGCCACGCCCCTGCACTCCCAGAACTTCGTCGACCTCGGCGACGGCATCCTGACCAACAACCGCCGCCTCGTGACGAAGGCCATGTGGTACAACGGCACCGCCCTGAGCGCCAAGGCCCGCCGCGCCCTCGAGCACGAACGCCTGACCATCGTCTCGCACCTCACCGGCCACATCCACACCGTCTATCCCGAAGCGACCATCTCCCCCGACGCCTACGCCCGCTTCCAATCCCGCCTCCGCGCCTTCGCCGCGACCGACCCCACCGCCGAAATCCTCTGCAACTTCCTCCGCCAGGCCCCGCACCGGCAACCGTGCTTCCAGATCGAGGCGACCATCAACGGCAAACCCCGCTGGCTGCCCGCCGAGAAAGCCTACGCCTTCGAGAACTCCGGCTCCTACAAAGTCTCCGACTCCACCCGCGACCGGCTCCTGGCGGGCATCGACGAAGACGAATTCTTCGCCGCGCCCATCCCCGACCGCATCCCCCTCAACCGCTTCGACGCCTTCTTCCGCAACCACCCCGTGCGGCTCGACGACCCGGCCGACCGCCAGGCCCTTGCGCGCGAATTCGACTGCTTCCACACCGGCGTCTGCGAGATCGCCGACGAACTGGCCGCCTTCTGCCGCCTCGAACCCCGATGGCCCGACGCCGACGGCCCCGCCAAGACCTTCGTTCCCTCGCCGGCCCTCCGCATCCCCGAAGGCCCCGACTTCACCCGCGAAGCCCTCGTCGAGGCCCTCGCCGCACAGCGCAAGGAGAACCCCGTCGCCGACCTTGCCTTCTACGTCTGGCGCGACCTTTCCCGCACCGACCCGCGCCCCTTCCTGAAGGCGGCCGTCGAGCGCTCCCCCGTCTGCGCCGAAGCCACCCGCGCCGTCGCCACCGAAAATCTCCCCGCGCTGGTCCGCGACCTCCCCGACGAATCCATCTACGGCGCAGGCCCCCGCGCGGCCCAACCCGACGAAGTCTGGAACTCCCGCCGCGGCGACGGCCTCGAAAAAGCCGTCCTGCTGGCCGCCCTCCTGCACGCCCGCGCCCCGGACGAAGAGCTCACCCTCGAAACCGACGGCCGCACCGCCCGCCTCCGCTTCGGCACCCAGGACCACCTCTTCCCGACCGCCAACCCCGCCGCCTTCACCGCCTCCTGGCCCATCTGACCGTACCCGCCCGCCACAACCGGGGTTCGGGGTCCCGTTCCCGGTCTTGCCCCCCGCTCCCCCCAACTCCCCCCCCCCATCATCTTGCTTCTTCGGGACTTTTAGCGGATTGTGGCGATGGGGTTGGGACGGCGGGGCCGTATTCAGGGCATGGGGGTGCGCGCAAGCATTCGCCCCCCTCCGAGAGGGGGGTGCCGCCCGGTGGAAGGATCGGCAATGGGATTGTGCCTTTGGAACAAATGGAAAGGGCGGCGGGGGGAGTACTGCGGGGGGCCGTCGATGCATGCGTCCACTTGCTCCATCCGCACAAGTCTTGATCCGTTCGCTTCCGGTGAGGAGTCGCCCTTGCCGCGACGGCCAAGCGCAGTACTCCCCCCGTCGCGGCCCCTTCCGTTTTCTTTCTTCCATGCACGGACATCCCATCCATGGCCGCGCCACCCCCCTCTCGGAGGGGGGTGGATACTGGCACCCTCCTTGATCCTTGCATTCGCGGAATTCGGGAGACGGTTCCACCAAAGTCCACGAAGAGCCATCATCTTTCATCGACTCCCGCCCCCCGCTCCCGTATAATCCGCCGCCATGGACCTCTCCCAGCTCCTAGCCATCTTCGCTTCCGCCCTGGGCGGCGTCGGCATCTTCCTGCTCGGCATGCGCTTCATGTCCGAGGGTCTCCAGGCCCTTGCCGGCGCGCGCCTGCACCGCTGGATCTCGGCCGTCACCGACAACCGGCTCGCCGCCGTGCTCGCCGGCATGGGCGTCACCTGCCTTTTGCAGTCCTCCTCGGCGACGACGGTGATGGTCGTGGGCTTCGTGAACTCCGGCCTGATGACCCTGATGCAGGGCATCGCGGTGGTGTTCGGCGCGCACGTGGGCACGACGCTGTCGCTGTGGCTGCTGACGCTCGACATCGCGCAGTACGGCGGGTTCCTCGTCGGCGCGGCGATGTTCGTGCACCTCTTCGCCAAGCGCGAAAAGATCCGCAACGCCGCCAAGGCCGCCCTGGGCCTCGGGATGCTCTTCTACGGCCTCCGCCTCCTCTCCGACGGCTTCGCGCCGCTGCGCGGCCTCGAGGAAGTGCGCGGCACGCTGGCCTTCTTCCGCGCCGACACCTCCGGCGGCTTCCTGCTCGCGGCCCTGGCGGGGATGGCGGTGACGGCCCTCATCCAGTCCTCGGCGGCCGCGGTGGCGCTCGTCATGGGGCTGGCCGGCGCGCAGGCCATCGACTTCCCGACGTCGGTCGCGCTGGTGCTGGGCTCCAACGTCGGGACGACCGCGACGGCCCTGCTCGCCTGCGCCGGGGCCAACCGCAACGCGGTGCGCACCGCGCTGGCCAACACGCTGTCCACCTTCCTCGCGCTGCTGATCGCCTGGTTGCTCCGCACGCCCTTCACCGTGGGCTGCGAGCGCTTCATCCTGTGGCTGCGCCCGTACCCGGACGCCGCCGACCCCGCCGCCGTGCGCGCCTGGTACACCTTCGCCATCGCGTGCGTGCACTCGCTCTTCAACGTCAGCGCCACCGTCCTCTTCTACCCCTTCCTCGGCCTCTTCGCGCGCGCCGTCACCTGGCTCGTCCCGGTGCACGACACCGAGCGCTCCAAGGCCTGGCGCCCCCGCTTCCTGGACCCGCGCGTCCTCGACCAGCCCGCCGTCGCGCTCGGTTGCGCCCGCCGCGAAATCCTGGCGATGGGCCAGACCTGCCTCGACATGCTGGACGCCCTCAAGCGCGTCTTCGACGCCCCGGACGGCAAACCCGACCCGGCCGACGCCGACGCCGTGTACCTCGGCGAAAAGAACCTCGACACGGCCCAGAAGGAAATCAGCGAATACATCGGCCAGACCCTCCACGGCCACGGCGACCTCACCGAGGAACTCGCCTCGCTGGCGCGCCGGGGCATCCGGCAGGCCGACGAATTCGAATCGCTGTCCGACTGCATCCGCGGGGCCCTCAAGAGCCACACCAAGATCCGCGGGGCGGGCGAGACGCTGACCCCGACGGCCGTCGGCGAAATCACCGACCTCTGCGACCGGATGTCCTCGAACATCCGCCTGCTCATGGCGCTGATGGCGGCGGGCGACACCGAAGGCGTGTTCCTGGCCGAAGCCCGCTGCGGCGACCTGGACGAGGCGGCCAAGCGCTACCGCGCCGCGCACATGGAGCGCATCGGCGTCTCCTGCCTGACCCCGATGAAGTCCTTGGTCTACTCCGACCTCCTCGTCGCCTTCCGCCGCCAGAACGACCACCTCCTCAACATCGCCCAGACCCTCCTCGCCTGACCGCCCGCCGCCTTCCCTCCCGTGCCGCTTCGCCGCCCCTTCCCTCTTCTTGCAAATCCGCCCCATCGGTGTAGATTGTCCCCCACGCAACTCGAAAGGTCCACACCATGGCTTGGGAATACAGCGACAAAACCAAACAACTCTTCATGGACGCCGTGCAAGGCAAGCCCGGCACCCATCTCGGCGAAATCGAGAACGCGGACGGCGTCGGCGAGCACGGCTCCATCGTCTGCGGCGACGCGCTCAAATTCACCTTCCGCGTGCGCCGCGCCGAGAACCCGCTCGACGACGTCATCACGGAAGCCAAGTACCTCACCTTCGGCTGCACCTCCGCCATCGCCGCCTCCGAAGCCCTCTGCGCGCTCATCGAAGGCAAGGGGCTGACCCCCATCCAGGCGCTCCGCATCCGCAACCAGGACATCGTCGAGTACCTCGAAGGCCTCCCCCAGCAGAAGATCCACTGCTCCGTGATGGGCGCCGAAGCCCTCGAAGCGGCCGTCGTCGACTGGGCCGCCAAGCGCGGCGTGGACCTCGCCGCGGCGGGCGTCAAGCTCTCCGGCGAGAAGGCCGACGAAGACGGCCGCATCGTCTGCAAGTGCTTCGCCATCACCGAACCCTACCTCCGCCGCAAGATCCGCGAACTCCACCTGCGCACCGTCGACGACGTCACCGCGGCCCTCAAGGCCGGCGGCATGTGCGGCGCCTGCCGCTACGCCCCCGGCGGCATCCAGGACATCCTCAACGACATCTGGCCCGACGCCTGCGCCACCTGCCCTTCCGGCGGCGCCTGCCCGGCCTCCGCCGCCCCGGCCGAGCCCTCCCCCTTCCAGATCGCCAAGAAAATCGAGTCCGCCCTCGAAACCGACGTCCGCCCCGCCCTCCGCCGGGACGGCGGCGACCTCGAACTCGTCGACATCAAGGGCTGGAAAGTCTACGTCTCCCTCAAGGGCCACTGCGCCACCTGCCTCGGCGCCTCCCACACCCTCCAGCTGCTCGTCGAGCGCACCCTCAAGGACGCCGTCGATTCCCGCATCGAAGTCATCCCCGTCTGACCCATTCCCACCCACATCCCACCCATCCCACAAATCCCAACAATCCCATGAATCCCACCGCCCCCCTCGTCTACGCCGACCACAACGCCACCACCCCCGTCGCCCCCGAAGTCGTCGAAGCCATGCTCCCGTGGCTCCGCTCCGGCTACTTCAACCCCAGCTCCATGTACGAGCCCGCCCTGCGCGCTGCCCACGCCGTGCGCGACGCCCGCGCCGCGGTGGCCGCCTTCGTCGGCGCGGCCGATCCCTCCGAAATCCTCTTCACCTCCTGCGCCACCGAGAGCAACAACACCGCCCTCTTCGGCGTCGCCGCGGCCAACCCGTCCCGCCGCCACATCGTGACCAGCGCCGTCGAGCACCCGGCCATCCTCGAAGTCTGCCGCGAACTCGAACGCCGCGGCTGCGAAATCACCCGCCTTCCCGTCGACCGGCAGGGCCGCATCGCCACCGCCGACTACGTCCGCGCCCTCCGTCCCGACACCCTCCTCGTCACCCTCATGATGGCCAACAACGAAACCGGCGTCGCCTGGCCTGTCGGCGACTGGGCGCGCATCGCGAAGGCGACCGACCCGTCCATCGTCTTCCACACCGACGCCACCCAGGCCGCCGGCAAGCTCCCCATCGACCTCTCCGGCGACCTCCGGCACGTCGACCTCCTCTCCTTCTCCGGCCACAAGATGAACGCCCCCAAGGGCATCGGCGTCCTCTACATCCGCCGCGGCACCGCCCTCCGCCCCTACCTCTACGGCGGCCACCAGGAGAGCGGCCGTCGCGGCGGCACCGAAAACGTCCCCTACATCGCCGGCCTCGCCCGCGCCTGCGAGCTCGCGAAGGCGCACGCCGCCGACCTCCCCGCCCTGGCCGCGCGGCGCGACGCCCTCGAAGCCGACCTCCTGCACTTGATCCCCTACGCCGAAGTCAACGGCCGCGGCGCCCCGCGCACCCCGAACACCCTGAACCTGTCCTTCCACTACGTCGAAGGCGAAGCGATCCTCTACGCCCTGAACGCGCAAGGCATCTGCGCGAGCACCGGCAGCGCCTGCTCCAGCGGCTCCCTCGAACCGAGCCACGTCCTGCGCGCGATGGACATCCCCTTCACCGCGATGCACGGCTCCCTCCGCCTGAGCTTCGGCCTCTCGAACCCGCAGAGCGACTACGACCGCATCCGCGACGTCCTCCCGCCCATCATCGCCGACCTCCGCCGCCTCTCCCCCTACTGGGACCAGAAAACCAACGCCCCCCGTCCCCGCTGACGGCCCCCCCGCGTCTCCGCACTCGCTTTCCGGGCCGCTCCGGTGTAACCTTTTCGCAAGAAGCGTGTAATCCGTAGCGAAAGGACCAGACACCATGCCCATCAACCTGCAATCCTTCGTCAACACCGCGAAGTCGGCGATCATCTCCTCCCGGGACATCACCATTCAGGGGAAGGGCGAGAACGCCACCGCCAAGCTCGGGAACTACGTGTTCTCCGCAGGAAAGACCTCCAACGCGGCCGTCATGGCCGCGTTCAAGAGCGCCCTCGAACGCGAGTACGGGGTCTTCGGCACGCACGCCTTCGACACCATCCTCGGCGAACGCCTCCAGACGGGCAAGTCGCTGCGCGCCTGCGACGTGAAGGCGACGCTCTCGCGCCTGGAGTCGGTCAAGGTCGCCCGCTTCTCCGGCGAGCTCTCCCGCCAGCTGGACACGAACCCCAAGTTCCGCTCGCTCTCCCCCGAGCTGCGCCGGAAGATCCGTTCCAACCTCTCGCAGAACCCCGCCAAGGGCGTGGACGTGCAGGCGTGCAAGTCGCAGGCGGACCTCGCCCACGCGGCGGTCAAGCGCCTCGACGCCGCGATCCACTACTACCGCACCGGCGAGAAGGGCGACGACATCGACCTCGACGGCCGCAAGCGCCTGGACGGCAAGGCCGGCGCCCGCCAGCCGACGGGCCTGCGCAACCTCAAGACGGTCTTCCACGGCAACGAGACGTCCATCGAGGACCGCATCAAGAAGGGGATGCTCGGCTCGGGCATGCGCGTGAACCGCTCGATCACGCATCCGGTCCTCCTCGACAAGCTCAAGACCAACGGCGTGGAGCCGGGGTTCATCTTCCGCAACGACTGGTCGACGGACGACACGCACGGGTTCATGGCCGACATCAACTCCCCGGAGAGCAAGAAGGCCCTGGAGGACCTCAAGGAGAAGAACCCCGAGCTGGCGAAGCTCTGCGAAGGCAAGACCCTGCGCGAGCAGATCATGCTCGCGGGCCGGGCGCATCCGGCGGGGATGGCGGCGGTGGCGGAGTTCGTGCTGGAGGAGGCGGTGGGGATGGCGGTGCACCCGGAACGCATGCACGACCACCCCTTCGAGAACCTCGCGAAAGCCCTGCAGAACCACTTCGCGCCGCAGGACCTGAAGCGCTTGGAAAACGCGGTCTCCGACCCGAAGAACGGCAACCTCCTCAAGGAAGCGAAGCTGGAGCTGTTCACGGAAATCCGCGACACGGTGATGAACGTCCGCCCCGGCGACGACTTCCACCCGATGTCGCCGATCTTCAAGCATTTCTCCGACCGCGCGATCGTCAAGCTCGACTACAACGAGAGCACCAAGTTCTCCAGCGGCGACACCGCGAGCGCCGGCACTTTCATGCGCCCCGAGCGCGTGGCGGCGAACCGCAAGATGGGCCAGCTCTACCGCTTCACCTCCCGCCAGTCCGCGGACAAGATCTCCGCCGGCGCGGTCACCGAGGCGCTGGCGAACGACCTGACGCGCGTCGCGGGCGTCCCCGCCCAGGAGCTGGAGATCGTGCGCGGGAAGTATTCCGACGGCCATCCCAAGATCATGCTCACGGCCAAGTTCGCCGAAGGCTACAAGGACCTGGAGGCCGGCATGCTCAAGGACGGCCGCGCCGTCCCGCCGCCCCCCAACGAGTTCGGCATCCCCGGCGCCAAGCCCGAGCCCCTCGGCAAGTACAAGGCGTTCTTCCTCGTCACGGCCGACCGCGACGGCATCGGCAAGCGCGGCCAGAACAAGGGCTTCGTCAACGGCAAGTTCTTCGCCATCGACCCCGGCCACTCGCTGGAAGGCAACGGCAAGTACCTGAAGGTCTCCGACGACCTCTCCTTCAAGGACACCTACGGCCACAGCTCCAAGCCCCGCTTCAACAACTTCTCCGTCTTCGACGACGACACGTTCTTCGCCAAGATGGAGGGCGTCGTCAACCTCCGCCAGCGCGCCGAAGCCGGCGAGTTCAAGAAGGTCTTCGACGACTACCGCGCCGCCTTCGACCCCAAGGAAGACGGCATCTCCGACGCCGAGAAAGCCCTGCGCACCAAGATCTGGGACGACATCAACAAGAAGGAGGCCGAGTTCAACGAGTCCCTCAAGAAGATCCTCGACGTCTCCGCGAACAACCTCGCCCTCTACGACGACCTCGCGGCGGACGGCCCCGCCATCCAGCAGGGCGCCATCGAAACCGTCGCCAACCTCGAAAAACTCACCTCCCCCACCACCTGGGTCAGCAAGAAAGGCCAGGTCGCACTCGACCACCTCGAAGTCATCCCGGACACGCGCGTCCCGTGGAAGGGGACCCTGAAGGGCGACAACCTCCTGTTCATCTGCGAAACCAAACTCTCCTGGGAGACCACCCAGCTCCTGGAGGCCGTTGTCGAGGGGGCGGGCGGCAAGTGCGAGGGCGACGCCCTCGGCGTCACGCGGGTCACCATCCCGAAGGACAAGGCCGCCCAGTTCTTCGCCTCCTTCACCGAAGAGCAGGTGCAGCAGCTCACCCATACCGCCGAATACACCGCGCGCAAGGACGGCCGCGACGGCCTCAAGGAAGCGAAGACCTGGACGCCCGTCCCCCCGCCCCCCCCCAACGACCCGCGCCCCCTCATGACCGTCGAATCCCTCCCCGAACAGCTCGATTTCGACGTCGACGGCGTCGTCTACCGCTTCCCCAAGATCCACTACCAGAACCTCATCACCAAGCATCCCACCGTGGACTGCCCGCGCACCATCGGCGAACTCCGCGCCCTCCTCCGCGCGCAGGTGCAGCTCGGACGGGAGGTGCTCGGCGCGCTGATGAGCGGCCGGCCGCAGCTCTTCGAGCCCACGAACCAGAACATCGTCGCCCTCACCTACGCCCTCCACGCGGCGGCCCTCAAGAAGGGCGAGTACATGTACCGCGGCTCCTTCTCCATCGAGGACAAGAACGGCGACATCGCCCGCTGGCTCGACAAGGCCCAGAACCTCTACATCCGCACCTCCACCCACGCCAAGCCCTACCAGTCGGCGCGGGTCGACGGCCACCTCAACATGCCGCGCGGCTACGACGTCCCGACCGGCGCCGGCGGCCTCCTCAACGGCATGAGGACGTTCCACTTCTTCACCATCCCGGACGAGGACGGCCTCAAGAACGGCGGCAACGGCAACGGCCCGCGTCGCCGCCTCTTCCTCAAGTGCGAAACGTTCGGCATCTTCTGCTCCACGGCGCACCTGCGGATCTTCAACAAGCCGGCCTCCGTCGCCGAAGGCATGAAGACGCGCGGATACCGGTTCGGCGACGTCCTCGAATCCATCGCCCACGGCTCCTCCCTCTTCGCCTCGCTCTTCACGCCGAAGGAGGCCCCCGGCATCCGCAAGGAAAACCTCACCAAGCTCCAGAAGGACGCCATCCTGTGGGCCCAGAACAAGCTCCGCACGAAGTATCCGCAGCTTGCGGAGCGCCTCACGGCGGGGAACGTCCTCGACGGCGCGGGCCTCAACAAGATGATCGACAACATGGCGTGGATCCTCGAACACATGCCGGAAGACGAAGACGAGCGCGCCTGGATCACGGACGTCCTCGACTACATGTTCGCGCCGCTGGAAAAGAACTTCGGCAACGAAAAATACGGCGACTCCGGCAACCGCATCGGCAACGAAATCATGATCGGCGCCAACGACCTGCGGTAGCGCAGCACCCGTCCCGCCTCCCCTCCTCCCCGTCCCGGAAGGCGTTGGCGCGGCCAGCCGGCCGCCCCGGGACAATCGCGGTGGCCATGCAATAATCCGGCGGCTTGGACGTTGGTTGCGGGAAGAATGGACGATTCCCTCCAACCTGGTTTTCCCGACGACGCGGCGCTCCTCGAAGCGTACCGCGAGCGGGGGGACTGCGCCGCGCTCGAACGGTTGGTCGAAAAGTACCGGGCGCCGCTGTTTTCGTTCATCTTCCGGTACGTGCAGGGCGTGCACGAGGCCGAGGACTGCTTCCAGGAAACCTGGGCGCGGGTCCTCCCACGCCTCTCGCGCAAGCGGACCGACCGCCTCCCCAGCTACCTCTTCACCACCGCCCACCACCTGCTCGTCGATGCGGCGCGGCGCGCCCGCCGGTCGCCCTTCGCGTCGCGGCAGGGGTTCGGCGGCGGCGGCAGCGGCGACGACACCGCCCCCGAGCCCGTCGAGCGCGCCACCCCCGCGGACGCGGCGGCCTCCGCCGATTTCCGCCGCGCGCTCGCCGCGGCCCTCGACACGCTCCCGGACGCCCAGCGGACCGTCTTCCTGCTCCGCATGGAGGCGGACGTGCCGTTCGAGGAAATCGCCCGCCGCGAGGGCTGTCCGCTGGGCACCGTCCTCTCCCGCATGCACTATGCCGTGACGCGCCTGCGCAAGGCGCTCGCACCGTTCCGTCCGAAAGGAGCCCCGCCATGAAACGACCCGACGCTGTTTCCCCCGACGAACTGGAGGAGGCCCGCCGCCTCTATCCGCCGTCCACCCTCCCCGACGGCCTCGCCTCCACGCCGCGCATGGTGGAGGGCATCCGCCGCAAGCTCGCCCGCCGCCGGGCGCTCGCCCGCCGACGCCGCCGCATCCTGGGCGCCGCCGGGGTCCTGGCGACGTGCGCCGCCGCCGC
>JAFYAC010000094.1 GCA_017540905.1 Kiritimatiellia bacterium
GACGCCAGGTTCTCCACGCTCGCGCCGTCCGCGTAGGCAATCGCCCCGTCAGCCGAAATCGCCCAGCCCGCGAACGTGTAGCCCGTCCGCGCGAAGGCGTTGGCCCGCAACGCCGCCGCCGTGTCGTAGGTCATCGGCTGGTCTTCCATCGTCCCCGTCCCGCCGTTCGCGGCGAACTTCACCGTGTACGCGTTCGCCGACCACACGGCGTACAGCGTCACCGCCGCGTCCTGCTCGGACGCGAGGTTCTCCACGCTCGCGCCGTCCGCGTAGGCAACCGCCCCGCCCGCCGACGTCGCCCATCCCGCGAACGTGTAGCCCGTCCGCGAGAAGGCGTTGGCCCGCAGCGCCGCCGCCGTGTCGTACGTCATCGGCTGGTCTTCCATCGTCCCCGTCCCGCCGTTCGCGTTGAACTTCACCGTGTACGTGTTGGCCGTCCAGTGAGCGTAGAGCGTCAACCCCTCGGGCGGAACGGTGTCCGTCCCGGCCACGCGGCTTCCGCCGTCCGGTTCCGTGAACCAGCCGCCGAAGGCGTAGCCCGTGCGCGACGCCGCGGCCAGCTCCCCGTACGCCCCGTACGCCGTGTACGTCCGCTCCGCCGGATCGGCCGTGCCGCCGTTGCCGTCGAAGGCTACCCGCACGTCCACCGTCCGGACCGCCACCGTCTTCTCGGCCGTTGCCGAGACGCCGTTGGTCTCGAACACCGCGCGGACCACGGCGTCCCCGCCGGCCGGCGTCCCCGCCGCCACGAGCGTGCCCGGCCCAACGAAGGCCACCAGGCCGCCGCCGGATGCGACGCTCCAGGCGGCCGCATCCGCCACGGCCACGGAACTCCCGTCGTTGAGGACCGCCGTCGCGGAGTACTGCACGGTCGTCCCGGCATCCACCTCGCCGGGCCCGGAGATTTCGAGGGAAACGGGAATTAGCCCGCGCCGCGCCCACACGTGCAGCGCCCCCTCGCTGGTTCCGCCCGAGGACGCGGACTGGATCCAATAATGGTACACGTTGCCCGCTTCCGCGCCGGTGTCCCGCCACGACGTCCCCTCCACTTCCGCGGCCGGGGCCGCCGCCGCGCGGTCGTCGCGGTCCGCGCGCGAAACCGCGTACGAGGTCGCCCCCCTCGCCGCGCTCCACGACAAATCGATGACTCCCTCCGCGGGATTGTCTTCCGCCGTTCCTTCCGCCGGCGGGGGCGGCACGTCCACCGACGCCGACGCCCGCAGCGCCAGCTCCCCGAACGCCCCCGCGCCGGCATCCGCGTCCGCGTTCCACACCCCGTGGTGTTCGCCGTTGCCCAGCCCCGCCGGCCGCCCCGCCTCCCACGTCGCCAGCGGCACCGGCACCGCGTCCCCGCCCTCCCCGCCGTCTTCCGTCCAGTTCCCCTCCAGCGCCACGCTCGCGAACTCGCCCGCCGGAACCCCGGCCAGCTCGAAGGTCACGTCCACCAGCCCGTTCCACGGGTACCGCTGGCGCGCGAAGAGGCGCTCCACCCGCAGCGCGTCCCCGTCGATCCAGTGGGCGTGCAGCGCCGTCGTGTCCGCGTCCGCCACGCACGATTCGTCCACGCGCGCCCCGCCTTCCGCCGCCGTGTGCCAGCCGAGGAACGCCATGCCGTCGCGCTGGGCCGCGGGGAAGCTGCCGTAGGGCGCGCCGATCTCGTAGAGGGCGCTCGTGCGCTCCACGGTCCCGCCCGCCGCGTCGAACGACACCGTCACGTGCCGGTCGTCGGGCGCCGGCCGGAACCCGGGGACGCCGGCGGAAAAGACCGACGCCTTGTCGCCGGAGGCCGACCGCGCCGCCTGCAGGAAGTACCAGTTGGTCACGCCCGGCTCCGCTTCCGTGTCCCCGTACGTCAGCCCCTGCCGCCAGTCGCAGAGCATCGTCTTCTCCCCGTCCTCGCTGTCCGCGCGCCACACCCGGTAGTGCGTCGCGTCCTTCGCCGCCGTCCAGTACAGCACCACCGCGTCCTGCACCGTCCCCTGCGTCGCCGACACCTCGGTCGGCGGAGCGATCCCGAAGAAGCCGGCCATCGACAGGCGCGCCCCCGTGCGCACCTTGCCCGCCAGCGCCGCCACCGGTTCCGCCGCCGCGTAGAGGCGCTCCGTGATCCGCCCCGCGTCCTCCTCCGGGTACTCCGCCATCAGCAGCGCCAGCGCGCCCGCGACGTGCGGCGTCGCCATCGAGGTCCCGCTCTTGGCATCCATCCCGTACGTTCCCAGCACCGTCGAACGGATGTCCGTCCCGGGCGCCGCGATGTCCACGTTCGCCGCCCCGTAGTAGCTGAAGTTCGCCAACCCGTCCTCCGGGTCGCTCGCCGCCACCGCCACCAGGTTGTCCACCTGGAAGTTCGCCGGGTAGAACGGGAACACGTCGTTGTCCCGCGGCGGCTGCCCGTTCCGCGCGTTCCCCGCCGCGCACGCGAACACCGTCCCCGCCTTGCCCATCTTCACCATCTGCGCGAAGAGGTAGTCGTCCCAGTCCGCCGACCCGAAGCTGCAGTTCACCACCCGCACCCCCTGTTCCGCCGCGTAGCGCAGGCACGTGATCGCGTCGCTCACCGCCCCGCGCCCCTCCCCGTTGAGGAACTTCAGCGACATGATCTTCGCCGACCACGCCACCCCCGTCCCGTTCCGCCAGTTGTTCCCGACCGCCCCGATGATGCCCGCGCAGTGCGTCCCGTGCCCGTTGTCGTCCATCGTCGCCGCCCCCGCGTTACCGCCGATGCAGGCCACCCCGAACACGTCGTCCACGACCCCGTTCCCGTCGTTGTCCACGCCGTCGCCCGGGATTTCGCCCGGATTCGTCCACAGGTTCCGGTTCAGGTCGAAGTGGTCGTGGTTGATGCCCGTGTCCAGCACCGCCACCAGGACCGACGACGCGTCCGTCCGCGTCTCCCACGCCTGCGGGGCCCCGATTTTCTCCAGCCCCCACTGGGCGGCCCAGTCCGGGTCGTTCGGCACCGCCTCCGCCTCGTAGATGTGGTCGGGCGCGACCGTCCCGCACATCCCGGTCTCCTCGATGCTCATCGTCATCTGGTCCACCAGGTCGGTCTCCGTGTTTTCGGATTCGACGACGTACACCGGATTCCCGTCGAGGTCCTCCATCAGCAGCCGGACCACCTTCAGGCCCTTCGCGGCCATGGCCTCCACGAACGACGCGTAGTCCTGCCCGGGCCCGAGCGTCGCCAGCACCCGGTTCGGCGAGTAGGCGCACATCGAGATTTCCTTCCGGCCGCGGACCGTCCGCTTCACCGCGTACACCGCCCCCGGCACGCGGGACGAGCGCAGCACCCACCGCTCCACCTTGTCCCCCGCCGTCGCACGGGCTCCCGCCGGCGCCGCTTCCTCCCGGTATTCCGCGACCTCGCAGTCCTCCCAGCCCGCCGGGGGCGCCGCCGCGGGCCCCTCCGCCGCGCGCGACGGCAGGGCGCACGCCCCGGCCAAGGCCAACGACAGGCAATATTGGGTCAAACGGTGGATTGCGTTCATGGTCTTCCTCCTGGCTGGTTCATGCCTGCGGTGCAGCGGGATCCCCGGAGCGCCCCTCCGGGCCGGTTCCGGCCGCCGACGCCGCCAGGTCCGCTTCCAGCCTGTCCAGCTGGGTGCGGACCGCCAGCAGCGCCGCTTCCGGCACCGTGCAGTGCAACGCGCGGGCCACCGCCTCCAGCCTCTCTTCCAGCGGCGGCGGTATCCGGGCCCACGTTTCGGCATGTCCTTCGGCTTTTTTCACGACCATTTTGTAATACAAGGTGATACATCATGGCAAGCCCCGATTTGCGCCACTCCCCGCACCGGTTCGGTCCCGCCGGACGGCAGGCGGCAACCCCGGGCTGGCACGTTGCGGGGATTGTGGTATCTTCCCATACCATGCGAAAAGACACTACCATTCCCTTCCGCCTGGATGCCGGAACCAAGCAACGGCTCCAGGCCGCCGCCGACAGGATGGGACTTTCCACCTCCGCCCTCATCCGCATCCTGATCGATTCCTTCGTCCGCTCCTTCGAAGCCTCCGGCGGCCGCACCACCCTCCCCCTCGATTGGCCTCCCCCTCGCCTCCCTGATTTCCCCCCACCCTCTCCCCGCGCCCGCCGTTAGAGCAAATTAAGAAAAAGTGTAGTCGCAAGCCGGGGAGGGCCCGGCTTCGTCCGGGCCTGGTTTTTCGTCCTTGCACACGGCCGCGACAAAGCGCGGCCCTCCCGAAACGGCTACAGCATTTCTTAAACCGCTCTAGATTCCCCAATCGACTCTTTCCATGAGTCGGTGCCCCGCCGTCATCCATCGGCTTGGAACCTGCACTGCCCCTGCACGCAAGCCCCCGGCCCTCCGCGGGAGCATTCGCGATACCAAGGAAAAGATGGCCTTTTCCATCGATTTTCCGTATTTCTGCACGGCCCGCCCGCCCACCCGGGACATGGCGTTGGGCTTGCCGGGAGAGCGCGGGAACTACCATCGCGCAGCGCCTTGTTCGCCTCGTGGTTCTCTCGCCATTTGCAACACTGTTCTCCCGTTTGATGTGCGGCATCCTGCCCCTCCACTGGGGGCGCGGGCGTCCCGCCCGCGATGGGGGGGCGACTTTCCAGTCACGCCCCTTTTCTTCTTGGCGCGGCTGAAAGCCGCACCTCCCCAGCGCCACATCCCCGCCATGTTCTCCCGCATTCGCTTGCAATTGTCTGCAATTTGCAATAAATTGGCTGCAATCAGCAACCAAAGGAGCCAACCCCGCCATGTCCGCCGCCACTGCCACCATTTCCTTCCGCGTCAAACCCGAAATCAAGCGCCGGGCCGATGCCCTTTTCGCAAGTCTGGGCCTGACCACCTCCGCCGCCATGAACGTCCTGCTCATGCAGACCCTCGGACACCGCGGCTTCGCCGCCCCCATCGCCCTCCCCACCGGCGAACCCCGCACCGACGAAGAAGAAGCCGACGAGACCCCCAACGCCGAGACCGCCGCCCCCGCGACCGTCGCCGACCTCTTCGGCGCATAGGCGCCCCCTGCCCCATCCCGCCCCCCCCGAACCTACCGGTCCATGCCTGCGGCGGCAAACACGGAGGGACTGGCGGAAGGAGGCACGGAGGTCTTTTTGCGGGCAGTTTGTTGGAGGGGCATCCGCGCCCCGAAAACGCTCACAAACCATTTTTGGGGATATCCAAGATGGGTCACGTCGGGGCTCCCCCTTCCCCTTGGCGTCCGGGGGGAGCACTTGCGATACCAAGGAAAAATCGGTCTTTTCCTGCGGTTTTTCCGTATTCTCACAGGTGGAAGTCGCCGACGTGGGGGAGGGAAAACCGCCGCTCCGAGGCATGGCGGCGGGCTTGCCATGAGGGGGCGGCGGGGGTAGGGTCGTGGGGATGAGGTTCGTCGATTACATAGCGGCGGGGCAGGACCGCGGAAGCCTGGCGGTGTTCCTGACGCTGATGGCCACGATGCTGGGGGCATCGGCGACACTGGGCGTGGCGGCGAAGGCGGAGGCCATCGGTTTCCCGGCCATCTGGTGGCTGGCGTCGGGCTCCATCGGCCTGGCGTTGCAAGGGGTGTTGCTGGCGGGGCGGATACGGGAGACGGGGGCGAGGACCCTTCCGGAGCTGGCGGGCAAGGTGGCGGGGACGCCCGCGCGCCGCCTGGTGGCGGGCGTGATCGCCGTGGCGTGGCCGGGGGTGGTCGGCGCGCAGTTCGCGGCGGCGGGGAGTCTGGTCGGAGCGCTGGCCGGCGCGGACGCATCGGCGGCTTGGCCGGTCCCCGCGTGCGCGGCGGCCGTCATCCTCTACACGCTGCTCGGCGGGCAACGGGCGGTCGTCCGGAGCGACGCCATCCAGATGGCGGTCCTTGCGCTGGGGTTCGGCGGCCTCTTCGCGTGGGTGTTCGGCGGCAAGTGCGGCGGCGCGGGGGTGGCGTGGGGGGAGGTCCGGTGGGTGTCGGACGCCTTCGGCTGGCGGGAAGCCGCGCTGTCGGTGCTGACGGTGGGGGGGGCGTATTTCCTGGGACCGGACATCGCGTCGCGGTCGCTGCTGGCGCGGGACGGCCGGGCGGCGCGCCGCGCGGTGCTGTGGGCGTCCCCGGCGTTGCTGGCGTTCGCGGTCGGCGTGGTGCTGGCGGGGATGTGGGCGGGGGCGAACGCGCCGGGTCCGGGGAATCCGCTCCACCGCCTGGCCGCGCTCCTGCCGTGGGGGTTGCGGTGGTGCCTTTCGGCGGGGCTGGTGGCGGCGCTGCTGTCGTCGGCGGACACGTGCCTGGTGAACGCGGGGGCCATCGCGGCGAACGACCTGCTGGGCCGCGGGAGCGTGGGGGCGGCCCGCGCGGCGGTGGCGGCGGTGGGGGCCGCGGCGACGGCGCTGGCCATCGCGGGCGGCGACATCATCGGCATCCTCCTGAAAGCCTATTCGGTGTACACGCCGGGCGTGGTGTGCCCGCTGGCGGTGGCCATCGTGGCGGGGGGCGTCCGCCGCACGGGCCCGTGGCTGGCGGCGGTGGCGGCCGGCGGCGCCTGCGGTCTGGCGGGGACGCTCTGGCCGCGGCTGGCGTGGCTGCCGGCCGCGGGCATGGGCCTTTCGCTGCTGCTGGCCCTCGCCGCAACCGGCGGGAAAGGGAAAGAATGAGCGGGCCGCCACGTCCGCAGCCCCCCGCCGCCGGTGCCGGCCTGGTGCTCGAAGGCGGCGGCATGCGCGGGCTCTTCACGGCGGGGGTGCTCGACGCGCTGTACGCGGAAGGCATCCGCTTCCCCGGCATCATCGCCGTGTCGGCGGGCGCGGCGTTCGGCTGCAACTTCAAGTCGGGCCAGCCGGGGCGCGCCCTGCGCTACAACGTCCGCTACTGCCGCGACGGCCGCTACTGGGGGCTGGCGTCGCTCTTCCGCACCGGCGACCTGTTCAACGCCGACTTCTGCTACCGCGCCATTCCACGCGAACTCGATCCGTGGGACGCGGCCGCCTTCGAGGCCGATCCGGCCCGCTTCTGGGTGGTCGCCACCGACGCCGACACCGCGGAACCCGCCTGCACGGAACTCATCCGCGCCGACGGCCTGGCCTGCGAGTGGATACGGGCCTCCGCCTCCATGCCGGGCGTGTCGCGGCCCGTCCCCATCGACGGCCGCCGCTGGCTCGACGGAGGGATCTCGGACGCCATCCCCCTCGCCCGCTTCCAGGCGATGGGCTACCGGCGTTGCGTGGTCGTGCTCACCCGCCCCGCCGGCTACCGCAAGCGGTCCACCCGGCTCGCGGCCCTCCTCGCCCGCGCGGCGCTCCGGCGTTTTCCAGCGATTGCCGAAGCGATGGTGTCCCGCCCCGCGCGCTACAACCGCGCCCTCGACCATGTGGCCGCCGAAGAAGCCCGCGGGAACGCCTTCGTCATCCGCCCCCCGCGCGCCCTGCCCGTCGGGCGGACCACCCGTTCGCCGGACGCCCTCCGCCGCACGCACGCCCTGGGCCTCGAAGCCGCACGGTCCGCCCTCCCCGCCCTGCGCGAGTGGCTCGCCGCCAGCACCTGAACGACCGCAGAATGCCGCCGACCTGGCGGTTCACGCACATAGAGCGGTTCAAGAAAAGCGTGACGCAACCCGGGAGGCCGACCTGGGAGGTGCGGCTTTCAGCCGCGCAATGGACTTGGACAAGCGGCGCGGCAGGATGCCGCACCCCCGGAAGTGCCGCAAGACCTCCTGAAAAAGCATCGCGCGACTTCCGGAGGTGCGGCTTCCAGCCGCGCCGTTGGAGGGGAGATTATGGGAAAACACGGGCAATTTCAGCCTGTTTTCCATCTCCATGCGCCCCGCGGGCGGGACGCCCGCGCCCCCAGAAATCACCCGCTTTTCCATCCGTTTTTCCTCACTGTCCGCATCCGCCAAGGCGCGGCTGAAAGCCGCACCTCCCAGGTCGGTTTCCCAGGTTCCGCCACGGTCTTTATTCGGCCGCGCCCAAAAAGAGCAGCCGCATTCCGGGAGGGCCCGGCTTCGTCCGGGCCGCGACCACAGGGCGCTTCAGGGACATGCCTGAAACACCCTGGTCGCGCGGCCGCGACAAAGCGCGGCCCTCCCAAGACGGGCGCATTGTTTCGTGATTCTCTTTGGCGCTTCCCCACCGCGGACGCGCGGACGCGCGTCCCTCCCCGGGGAGAGCGCTTCCGGGGGCTGCATTGTTTCCTATTGCCCGGCGGCGGCGGCGCGCTTGGCGGCGCGGCGTTCCAGGCGGCGCACGTTGAGGCGGGAGACCTCGCTGGAGGCCTTGTCGGCGATGCATGCGCGGAAGACGGCGAGGGCTTCCTCCTCCCGCCCCATGCGGACCAGCTGGAGCCCGAGCTGCTCGCGGAAAAAGGTGTGGCGGCACTGGTATTCCGCGGCGCGCCGGCAGTGGGCGAGAGCGGCTTCCGCGTTGCCGGCGGCGTTCTCGGCGCGGGCGAGGGCGTACTCGACCTCCATGTCGCACGGGTTCAGGCGGGCGGCTTCGGAGAGCGCCTCGATGGCGGCATCGGCCCGTTCGCGGCGTCCGGCCGCCTGCAGGGCGGGATCGGGGGCGCGGTAGAGGCTCGCCTGCGTCGCCTTGAGGGTCCCCAGCCCCAGCCAGGGCTGCCAGTTGGAGGAATCCCAGCGGATGGCGCGCCGGTAGGCGGCTTCGGCCGGCCCGTACTCCAGCGAATTGCGGGCGGCCTCGCCCTTGAGCGTCCACACGTACGAAATCCCGCCGGCCAGCGAGAACCACAATCCCGCGCCGCACGCCGCGGCGGCCAGGACCGACAGGACGGCCCGCGCCGCACGCCCGCCGGGAGCCCAACCGGCCCCTTCCCGCGCGGCGGCCCGCCCGAGGGCCAGGCCGCAGACCATCACCAGGATGTGGGGGTTGGGAAAAATGTGGAAGTTGAAATCGAAAAGCGAATGGAGGGCGGACGCGGCCAGCGCCCCGGCGGCGGCGGCGGACAGGAACGCGGTGCCGGCATCGCGCGAACGGACGGCGCGGACGGCGAAGAGGGCGAACGCCCAGAGATACAGCGTGCCGGCCAGCGCGGCCCCGGCGCCCCCGTACTCGACCAGCGTCTGGAGCGGATCGTTGTGGAGGTAGTCGTACGTCAGGTTCTGGTCGGTGTGGACGCGGTAGGGCGGGTAGGTCCACACGAAGCTCCCCCCGCCGTGGCCGCACCACGGGCGGTCGCGGACCATGGCCGGCGTGTCCGCCCACATCTTCGCGCGGATGCCGCCGGCCCTGACGGGGTCCTCGAGGACCGCGCCAATCCGCTCGCGCACGGCGGGCAGGCACTTCCACGCGCCGAACCCCAGCGCGGCGAGGGCCAGAGGGATGGCCACCAGCGCGATGCCCAGCCAGCGGGCGCCGCGCCGCCAGGCCAGCAGCAGGGCGGTGGCGGAGAGGCCGGCCAGCATGCCGCCCCAACCGCTGCGCGACTGCGTCCAGTAGAGCACGGGCGCGGCCGCGGCCAGGTAGTACACGGCCATCAACCGCAGCGGCGCACCGGCCCCGGGGGCCACCAGCAGCGCGAAGGCGAGCGAAAAGCCCATCGCCAGGGCGTTCGCCAGGTGGTTCGGGCACAGGTACGTGCCGCTCGCGCGCAATCCGTACTGGTCGGACCGCTGCATCCACAGCACGGCGCGGGAGTGGTCGATCTGCCTCGACATGGCGTAAAAACACTCCACCGAAAGCGCCAGCAGCAGCAGAAACGCCCAAAATTTCCACGCTTCCCCCCGTCCGGCCACCTGGATCCAGGCCAGCGCCGCCATGCACAGGCATCCCCACTTGAGGAGGTCCCAGCGGGCCGCGGCCGGCACCGGCGCGCGCGGGCAGACCGCGGCGACGTACAGCGCCAGCGCGGCGAACGCGCACCACGTCGCCGGGATGCGCCAGGCGAAACCGCCGCGCGGGAACAGGACGGGACGGAGAAAAACCATGCCGCAGCCCGCAAACGCCAGCACCAGGCCGATGGCCCAGCTCCACACCCGCGTGGAGGCCAGCAGGTACATGCCGCCGCTGGCCGGCCAGAACAGGAGAAGCAGCGCGATCGCGCCCCAAATCCGGCAAAACCAGCCGTCCTTGCGGCGGTGGCGGGGCTCGTCGTCCCAGAATTCGGCTTCGGGATCGTGCATGGCTCGGACTCGGGGCGAAGGCGGGCGGGCGGCGGGGAACGGAGGGATTGGCACCCGCGCTTTCCGCCGGGGAGGCTCAGAAGTAGCTGCGGACCGCCTCGATGATGTCGTTCGGCTCGATGAGGATGTCGTCCTCGGGCGTGCGGTCGAGCTTCCGGGCGTTGCGGACCGTCTTGAAGATGACGCCGTTGCGGCGGATGAGGACCTTGCCGCTCGCGAAATCGGTGAAGTAGCCCGACGCCGCGATGGCCTGCGAGAGCGTGATCGCCGAGACCAGCTGGAACTTGCCCTGGCTCTTGAACTCGCCCTGCGTGTAGTAGTAGCGGGTCGGAATCAGGACGGTGACGTTGATGTTCTTGTAGATGCCGCGGTCGAGGTAGATTTGCCGGATCGTCTTCTGCAACTCGGCGGCGGAAAGGCCCTCGGCCCGGACGTCGTTGATGAGCGGCAGCGGGATCATGCCGTATTCGTCCACCTGGCACTCGATTTTCTCGGGCTGGGGAATGCCCCGCAGCGTGATGGCCACGCCGTCGCCGACGCGGAGGGCGTACGCGGCCAGTTCGGCGCCGTCGGAATGCAGCGGTTGTTCGTGGGCCGCGGGGGCCGGCACGGGCTCGGGCTCCACCACTTCCACGGGGGCGGGCGGGGGAGGAGGCGGTGCGGGCAGTTCTTCCGGTTCTTCCCGGGTTTCGGCGGGCGCGGCCGACTCTTCGGGGATGTCTTCCGGAACGGCCTCGGCGACGGGTTCCGGCTCGGGCGCGGGGAGGATGTCGACCGGCGGCCAATCTTCTTCGGTGGCCTCGGGAATGCTCTCGATGTCCAGCTCGGGCTCCGGCTCGGCAATCGGCTCCGGCTCCGGCTCGGGAGCGGGTGCCGGTGCGGGTGCGGGCGCGGGTGCGGGCGCGGGTGCGGGTTCCGGCGCGGCAACCGGTTGGCGCTTCGCGGGGGCGGGGGACGGCTTGGCCGCCGCGGGTTTCGCGGCCGGCTTGGACGCCGCCCTGGCGGCGGGGGCCTTTTCCGGCTCCGCGGCGGGGGAGGCCGCCACGGCCGCCTGGCGGGCCTGCTGTTGCTGGCGGCGCTCCTGCATCAACGCCGCGTAGCGGTCGTACACGCGCTGGTTGGGCACCTGCCCCGTGCTGCACCCGGCCAGCAGCGCGGCGGCCAGCACGGCGCCCCACACGCAATCCATCCACTTGTTCGCTTTCGTCCTGTCCACGGTCGGCCCCTTACGCTTCTTCGGCTTCGTCGTCCTTGTCGTGGCGACTGCTGCCGTAATATTTCTTCGTCGTGTAGTGGTAGTAGTAATAGTAGTCGTCGCGCATGATGTTGATGTTGTTGAGGACCGCGCCGAGCAGGTGCCCGCCGGCGTTCTCGACCATGCGCTTCGCGCGCAGCGAAATGATCTTCGGGTACTTGCGGTACTGCACCACCAGCAGCACGCCGTCCACTTCGCCCGCCAGGATCGACGCGTCGGTCACGCCCAGGATCGGCGGGGAGTCGAAGAAGATGTAGTCGTACTGGTCGCGGATCTCGTCGATCACATTCCGCAGGCGCTGGTTGTTCAGGATGCCGATGACGCCGCGGCGCAGGCGGCCGGACGGGACCATCCAGAGGTTCGGGACGCCGGTCTCGACCGTGTAGTCGGAAATCTTGCCCTCGCCGACGAGGACGTTGACCAGGCCCTTGCGGTTGGAGATGCCCACCATCTTGTGCTGCACCGGGCGGCGCAGGTCGCTGTCGATGACCATCACCCGGCTGCCCTGCTCGGCGCAGACGTAGGCGAGGTTGAAGAGGGTCGTGGACTTGCCTTCGCCCACGCCGCCGGAGATGACCGCGAAGACCTTCTTGCCGCCTTCCTTGGCCAGCATGTCCAGGCTCGTGCGCAGCCCGCGGTAGGCTTCGCCCTGGCCGCTGGACTGCCCGGCCTCGGTCAGCGGCCGCGACTGCTGCGGGATGACCGCCACCACGGAGAGGCCGAGGTACTTTTCGACTTCGTCCACCGTCTTCAGCGACACGTCGAGGTATTCGACGAAGAACGCCAGGCCGATGCCCGCGAGGATGCCGAGGATCACGCTCAGCACGATGTTCAGCACCACGAGCGGGCTCGACGGCCGGTTCGGCGGCTCCGCCTCTTCGACCACGTTCACCAGCGTCTGCGGCACCTCCACCTCGATCCCGGCCTGCGCGATGCGGGCGCGGAGCGCGCCCAGGATGGTGCGCTGGATGTCCACGTTGCGCTCCGCGCGGCTGAAGGGCAGGTAGTCGGTCCCTTCGCTGGCGATTTCCTCTTCCTTGATCGTGTTGAGTTCCTGCTCGAGCGATTCGAATTTCTTGCGCGCCACCTCGTATTCCGTGCGCAACCCGGCCTTGAGGCCTTCCAGCGCGCCGTCGCGTTGGCGCGTCAGTTCGGCGACCGCCGCCTTCAGGCGCAGGATTTCGGGGTGGTTTTCGCCCAGGACGCCTTCGTCCAGCGCGTTCTGCAGGAGGACCTGGCTCTTGACCAGTTCCTGCCGCAGGTTCATCAGCATGGAGTCGGGGACGAGGTAGGCGGCCGCTTCCATCAGCTTGTCGCCCTCCAGGTTCTCCAGGGCGTCGAGGCGGGTCTTGCGGACGATCATGTCCACGCGCGCGACGCTCAGCTCGCTCTGGAGGGAATTGAGTCGGGTGGTGTCGATGTTGACGCTGTTGTCGCCGTGGCCGACGCGCGTGATGCCCTTCTCCTGGCGGATGCGCTCGAGTTCGTTTTCGGCCTCTTCGACCTTGTCCTGCTGCTTGCGGACTTCGTTGCCGATCGCGTCGATGGCCCGCTGCATCTCGCGGCGCTTGTTCTGGAGGCGGCGGGCGCGGTAGACGCCGGCGATTTCGTTGGCGATCTCGGCGGAGAGGGTGCGGTCCTTGGTGGTCGCCGAGATGTTCATCAGGGTGGTGTCGCGGTCCTGCTCCACGCGGATGCTCCGCTGGAGGAGCTGGAGCGTCGTGTCCGCGTCCAGCGGCGCCTTGTCGTCGTTGAGTTCCGCGCCCCAGACCTGCTGGAGGCGGAGGTTGCGGATGACTTCCTGGAGGACGGGTCGGGACGTCATGACCTTTTCCTGCGTCAGCAGGAAGAACGGGTCGTACCCGCCCACGCGGCCGCGGTTCTGCTCGTAGTAGAAGGGGTCGACGTCGAGCCGGTCCTGGCGCACTTCGAGCTGGGTGGTGGCGGTGTACCGCTTCGGCATCATCAGGGTGTACGACGTGCCGGCCACGATGGTCATCAGGGCGACGGCGAGGATGACTTCCTTGCGGTCGCGGATCACGCGCCAGTAGTCGAGGAATTGCAGTGCCGAATTCGAAGTGTCTTCTGCCATGGGTCAATCCATCCGGGGGAGTGGGGGTGGGTGGGGGTGGGCGGTGGGGGAATCGGAGGCTTTCCGTCTATCCAAAGGCGGGGGAGGCGGTTTTCCGCGCTCCCCCGCATACAGGAAAAAGGCGGCCCGTGAGCCGCCTGTTTCCCGGATGCGCGCCGGTCAGAAGAGCTGGATCTTCCAGCCGAGGTCCACGCGGTTGCGGTCGTAGTCCGCCTGGCCCAGCACGTCGCTGTCCATCTTGGTGAAGGTGTAGCCGAGCTCGAGCCAGTTGATGCGGTGGATCCGGTACGAGAGGCGGGCGCTGGCCAGGTAGCTGGTCTCGTCGTCGTCGCCGTATTCCGCCTCGTTGAACGAGTAGTCGCCTTCGAACTTGCTGAAGGCCACCGAGCCGTTCGCGTACAGCGTCAGCTTGTCCGTGAAGTCGTGCGCCAGGTTCAGCGCGAGCGTGCCGCGGTTCTCGCTGGCGTAGGCGCCCACGTCGGACTCCGAGACGCTGTAGCCGCCGGACAGGGTCAGGCGGGTGTCCGGGGTCGGCATGATGGTGAACGATCCGTCCACGTAGGGCTTGGTGTTGTCGTCGAACCGGTCCAGATCGTACTCGCGGTGCTGCACGCCGCCGCGGATCATGGCGACCAGCTTGTCGCTGAGGGTCTGCTCGAGGCCGACGCCGCCGTAGAAGGAATCGGCGTCGCGCTTGAGCTCGCTCTTCGCGTCGGGATAGCGCAGGGCCTGGTAGCGGAAATCGGCGAACACCGTGGTGTAGCTCGCCAGCTGCTGGCGCAGGCTCGCGCCGCCGGCCGCCTGCCAGTAGTTGTCCGCTTCGCGCTCGTCCTCGTTGTACTCCAGGAACGAATAGCGGCCGCTCAGGTCAATCCGCGTCTGCGGCAGCACGTTGTACGCCAACGTCGCCACCGCGCTGTTGTTGTAGTTGTCGTCGTCGGCGCGGACGCGGTAGCCGTCGCTCTCCAGCTCGGGCAGCTGGCTCGCGCGGAGGGTGTCCTTGAAGGAGAACGTCAGCTGCGGGGTCAGGTTGTAGCTCAGGCTCGCGGTCAGGTCGTGCAGGAAGTCCGTCTCGTCGCTCTCGCGCTCCGGCTCCCACAGCAGGGAGGGACGGTAGTCGATGCCGACGTACAGGCGCTCGAGGGCGAGGTTCAGCTTGACCTCGATCTCTTCCACCAGGCGGAAGCTCTTCTGCTTGTCGTCTTCCGAGCTGTAGATGTTGTCGTCATAGCCGACGCGCAGGCGGTTGTACAGGTGGAAAGGCTGCGATTGCGTCTGCGCGAAACCCGTCATGGCAAACGCCGCCAGCAGGGCGGCAACCGAGATACCTTGCAATGTTTTCATTCGTTTTGCTCCTTAGGGATGGGACTGGATTCGGGGAAATCAGTGGGGGGTCGGAGGGGTGGGCTTCGAGCGCCGGCGGTCCGAGGACTCGACCTGGCTCAGCACCGTCTTGACCGTGTCGGCCGGGATGATTTCATGGATGGAATGGCTGCCGGTGCGGAGGTCCGCAATCAGCGGGTCCGTGCTCGTGAAGCCGAGGTTCGACGCCACGACTTCGGGCAGCGCGTCCACCGAACCGAGGGCTTCGCTCGCCGCGCTCAGGTTGATTCCCATCGCGCTCAGCGCGTCCACCCAGGACTGCGGGTCTTCGGGATTCTCCACCTCGTCCTCGCTCTGGAGCGACTGCACCAGAACGCGGGCCAAATCGCCTTTTGTGACGGGCGTTTCCGCGTCCATCGTCCAGCCTTCCGCCGGGGCGATGCCGTTCTGCATCAGGATGTTGAACTGCTGCTGGACCGTGGCACCCGCGGGCAGGTATTCGGCCAAACCGAGCGCTTTCACCAGAAGGTCGGCCAATTGCGAATACGTCAGCGCCTGCCCCCTCGTGGGCGTGCCCTGCGCAAACGCGACGGAAGCGGTCATCAAGCCCGCCAACACAATCATCAGCATTTTTTTCATTCTTTTTCTCCCTGGTCCAGTTGCGGCCACGCCATCCTCCGCAGACGGTTTCCGCATTTCTTTGGCACGCATAGTGCCCGATTCCCCTTCCACCGTCAACTGTTATTTTCCCGGACGGACGCTCACGGCGCCCCCCCCCCTTCCGCCCCGCCGCACCCCGCCCGCGCGGCATGTCTGGACAAGCCGCCGCGCTTGTTGTAAAAAACCGCAGAACAGCGTGCGCGCACGCGAAGGAGGCAGCCATGATCAAAAACATCATGTTCGGCAGCGACGGGTCCCCCTACGGGGACGTGGCCGGGAACTACGCGTTCGATTTGGCCGACCGGCTCGATGCCCGCCTGGAGGCGGTGCACGTCGTGGATTCCCGCCGCCTGGAGACCGCCCTTCCCGCCCACGCGGCCGGTTGCCTCGCCTGGACCCCGCCCGGCATCTCCGAACAGCTCCGGCAGATGCTCGAGGCGCGCGGGCGGTCCATCCTCGAAGGCATCGCGGCCGAGGGCGAAAAGCGCGGGATCCCGGTCGTGACGACCCTGGAATTCGGCGTCCCGCCGCTGGTCTTCGAGCAAATCCAGGTCCGCACGGAGCTGGTCGTCCTCGGGCGGCGCGGGGAACACGCCTCGTTCGGCGGGGATTATTCCGGTTCGACGATGGACCGCTTCGTGCGGCGCGCCTCGCGGTGCTGCCTGGTCACGCCGGACAAGTTCGCGCCGGTGGACAAGATCCTCGTCGCCGTCGACGGCTCCATCAGCGCCTCCCGCGCCCTCCACGAGGCCGCCGAGCTCGCCAACGCCCTCCGCGCCCCGCTCGTCATCCTGTCGGTGGCCGACCGCGAACCGGACATGCCCGACGCCCGCGTCGCCGCCGAAAACGCCCACAGCCTCGTCCGCGCCCACGACTGCGCGGCCGTGGCCGTCACCGCCTCCGGCGCGCCCGCCCTGCGCATCCTCGAGACCGCCGCCGCCACCGGCTGCAACCTGCTCGCGATGGGCATGCACGGCCACGGCCGCATCTACGACCGCCTCATCGGCTCCGTCGCCGCCCACGTCCTCGCCCACGCGGACACCCCCGTCCTCCTGGTCCGCTGACCGCCCCCCCCGCCGCCCCCGCCGCATCCGCTACCGCGAGGCCCGCTCCAGTTCCGCAAGGCCGATCGGCCCCTCGCGCAACACGTCCATCCGCCCCGCGGCGTCCACGCGCACCACCGTGCTCCCCCGCCCCATCCGCGCCGCCCCCCCGTCCAGCGCGAGGGCGACGTGCGGGCGCAGCGCCTCCCAGGCGCCCCGCGCGTCCACGGCGGCCGGCTCGCCGCTGCGGTTCGCGCTGGTCACCGCCGGCACCACGCCGCCAAGCGCGCGCAACCAGGCCAGCGCCACCGGATGGTCCGGAACGCGGTAGCCCACAAACACCCCGTCGGCCCCTTGCAGGACCAGGGTCAGCGGCCCGGGCCAGAAGCGCTCCGCCAGCCGCAGGGCCGCGCGCGGAACGGCCGCGCCGCCAAGCGCCGCCGCCAAATCCCCGGCCCCGGCGAGCATCCGGGCGACCGGCTTGTCCGGCCGCCGTCCCTTCGCCGCATAGAGCTTCGCCATCGCTTCCTCCGAATCCGCGCGCGCGGCCACCCCGTACACCGTCTCCGTGGGAACGACCGCGAGCCCCCCCGCCCGGACGGTTTCCGCCGCCAGCCGGACGTTCTCGTCCGTCGGCGGCACCACGCCCCAGGCGGCCTCAGCGCCACTCATGGCCAAGTGCCTGCAAGCCCAGCAGCACGTCCGTGGCCCGGCGCAGGTAGGGGTCGTGCCGGGTGCGGTCCCGCAACGCGCGGTCCTCCTTCTCCTCCTCGGAGAGGGACTTGCCCTTGCGGAGCACCGGCTCTTCCGGCTCGTACACGGTCTCGGCGAGCGCCTGCCCGCCGATCTCCAGCGCCGGCGCAAGTCCCGCCCGCCCGTCGTGGCGATGGCCCGACGCATCCGTCACCGCGTGGACCGCGAGCAGCGCTTTCCGCCCATCCCCGAGCTCCACCACCTCGCGCACCAGCGGATTCCCCGACGTTTCCCGCCCGACCACCAGCACGCCTTCCCCGGCGCCGCCCAGCGCAATGGCCAGCAGCTCCGCCGCCCCCGACGTCCCTTCGTCCACCAGCACCACCAGCGGCTTGCGGACGCGCTCTCCCGGGAACGCCCCGACCGCCACCGTCCGCGCCGCCGCCGTCCCCTCGTCCACCCGGTACAGGATCTTCCCAGGAAGCGCGAACCTCCCCGCGATGCCCACGACCTCCCCCTCCGCCGCCGCGTCACCGTCCGCCCCGCGCAAATCCAGTACCATCCCCGCCGGAACCTGCCCCTCCTCCTCCCACGCCGCCAGAGCCTGCACGACTTCCTCCGCCGCGCCGGCCTCGATCCGCTCCAGGCGCAGATATCCGATGCCGGTCGGCAGCCGCTCCACCCCCGCCAGCCCCGGCACCTCGTCCTTCCGGCCCCTTTCCAGCACCACCTCCCGCACCTCCCCGCCATCCCCCGGCAACACCTTCACCGGGATTTCCGCCTCCTCCCCGCCCGCCAACGCCGCCCGCACTTCCGAAAGATCCGGCCCATCGGCCACGGTCGCTCCGCCCACCTCGTCAATCCAGTCCCCCGCCTTGATCCCCGCCCCGTCCGCCGCCGATCCCGGGGCCACCCACGCCACCCGCGGCAAGCCCTCCGTGCCCACCAGCACCATCCCGTACGTCCAATTCCCCGCTTGCGGCACCTCGAACCCGACACCCGGGTCCCCCGCCCGGAGCACCGCCTCCAGCACGGCAAGCTCGATTGCCTCCGCCGACAGCCCATCCCGGGCAAAACCGCCCAGCGCCGCCAGCGCCTTCCGCGCGCCCCGGGCCGCAGCCTCTTCCAGCGGATCGCCGGCGACCTCCTCCACGGCGGGCGCGGGCGCCTCCTCCACGGCGGGAACCGCCTCCGGTACAACCGCAACCTTGTCCTGCCCCCACGCCACGCCGGCGGCCAGCAGCACGCCGGCCAGCACCGGCTTCGCCATCCAAAAACCATTCGTCGTCATCGGATACCCTTTCTGCAACATGTCTTTCCACTCTACCACACCCCCTGCCCCCCGCGCTCCACAAATTTGCCTCTTCTGGGTTTTTCCCCGAAGCGCCCCCACACCCCGCCCCCGCCTTCCAAACATCTCCCACCCCCTCCTCCTCCACATCAATGAGATTACAGAAAATACAGTAATTGTTTTCTATTTTTCATCCTTCTTCCCACCATGAAAACTATTCCCCCATCCCCTCCCCCTCCCGTTTCCATCATTGCCGACCGCGTTGCCCGTGGGCACGGCTACTGCCTCTTCACCTTTTTCCCCCGGAAACTGCACGAATCGCCCCCGCTTTCCTTGTTCCCCCTAATCCCCCCTCTAATCAATTTCCCCCCTGATCAGTGCGCAACCGTGCCGCCGCGCCCGACCGTGGCGAGCCAGTGCCGGATCCTGTTCTGCAAATGCAGCGCCCGCCCCGAAAGATTCCCCGCCGCCAGCAACCGCCCCATCGCCGCCTTCGTCGCCTCCACCCGCTCCGGCGCCGCATTGACGACCCGGTCTTTTGAGATTACAGAAAAGCTGCGGTTTTTCCATTTTTTCTCGCCACCGTTCCGCCGCCGTCCGTGGGCTTTCCGGACCGTGACCAACCGGACAATCCCCAACTTTTTCTCGGCATACAGCGAGAGCGCCTTGAACGTGCGGTTCTCCCGCAGGATGGCCCCCAACCGCCGGCGCGCACTCTGGAATTCTTCCTGCAATCCACTCTGCAACGATTGCCCTTCGGGAAGGCCGTCGACGAGCCACTCGAGGGGTAGCCTCTCGTCCAGTTGCAAGACCGAACGCAGGCGCTGGACCAGCTTCTTGTAGCGCATGACCGTGGAATACGGGACGGCCACGCGGCGGTCTTCGAGCCAGCCTTTCACTCCGCCCTTGCGGGAACGGAACACCGTCTTGCCACTGGGGAGGGTCCTGCGCGAGATGGCATGGTCGAGCGTGGGGTCGAGGTCGGCCAGGCGCGATCCGATGCACAGCCGGATGCGCAACGTGCGCGGTTCGGCGTCCCAGGGGCCGGCTATGTCCGCGGGTTTCGGCGTGCCGCGCAGCGACGGCGATGCGGGCCGTTTCTCGCGGATGCGGATTTGCCGGCCGATTTCGTCGATTGCCCAGGCCCCGATTTCGGAGAGGGCGAAAGCGGCGACGATGGGCGGCGTGAGGGCCGCCAGGAGCATCCAGTCGTTGTTGTGGAAGGCCGGACCGGCCTCGCGGGTTGCGCGGTGGAGGGAATTGAGGACCTTGCCGGTGCCGCCGGCGATGCGGGCGATGGATTCTTTCATGGGGGAATGATTTCAGAAATTGCTGGAATGTCAATGATTTTCAGTAATCTCATTTGTGGTTTCCCGCGGGAACCAAGAGGGGCGGGGAATCAGGGTTGGGGAGAGGAGAGGGAGCGGCAGAGGGCGAGGTTGGCGGAGGCGGCGGGGTTGCCGGGGGAGATTTCGAGGGCGGTGAGGAGGAGGCGTTCGGCTTCCGCGAGGTTGCCGCGGCGGCCTTCCAGGACACCCCAGTCGATCCAGGCGTGGACGGAACGGGGGTTGGCTTCGGTGGCGGCCTTGTAGAAGGTCGCCGCGGCGTCGGGGTCGCCCCGCTCCTCCGCGAGCAGGCCGAGCCAGGTGGCGGCGGTGGCGGACTTGGGATTCTGGAAATACGCGGCGGACCACAGGGCCTCCGGCGAACGCCACTGCCAGACGCGGGCGACCAGCAGCACCGCGTACAGCAGCGCGACGGCCCCCGCCCCGGCGCGCCGCGCGCCCGCCGGCTGCTGCTCGAACAGCCACGCCGCCATCAGCGCGAACCCGGGCACGACCGGATAGAGGTAGCGGTCCGCGACCGGATGGTAGAGCGGCCACAGGTTCGACACCGGCAGGAACCAGACCGCCATCCAGCACAGCCCGAAGGCGAGTGTCGGCAGCCGCCGCCGGGCCTTCCAGGCGCCCACCGCGCAGACAGCGATCCAGAAGAGTCCCAACCAGAACCGCCCGTCCGCGGGCGATGCCACGGCGTCGAAGCGCGGCGTGACGTTCAGCGGCCACGGCACCAGCGCCAGACGCAGCGTGCGGGTCCACAGCGCCGGCACCGACCAGAGGTTCTCCGGCGGGCGGAGCGACTCCCCGTTCCAGCCGCCGGCGGCCGCCTGCATGTCCGCGGGCAACGCCGCCCACAGCGCGAAGAACCCGGCCGCCAGCAGCGCGGCCGACACTGCGAGCCCCCACGCGGCGCGCGGCCGCGCGAAAGTCCGCGGATACAGCCAGAGCACGGCCCCCGCCGCCAGCGGCCAAGCAAGGGCGGTCTCCTTGGAGAGCAGGGCCAGCGCCAGGGCCGCGAGCATGGCGCCCCCCCGGAGCGCGGCCCCCGCCCGCCTGCCGCGGGAGGAGTCCGCGGCCCAGAACCACGCATGGAAGGCCGCCAGCGACCAGAACAGGCAGAGCACGTCCGCGCGGAATCCGGGCGCATGGACCGCCTCCACCAGCGCCGGATGCAGCGCGAACAGCAACGCCGCCAGCCGCGCCGGCGTCCCCCGCCCCGTCAGCCGCCGGACCAGCGCCGCCAGCAGCAGCGCGTTGGCCAGGTGCAGCGCGAGGTTCGTCGCGCGCCAGCCCGCCGGGCGCAGCCCGTGCAGGGCGCGGTCGGCGAAGTAGGACGCGAGCACGGCGGGGCGCCGTCCGTTGAGCACCTTCGGATCGGCGAGCGTTCGGCCCGTGAGCACGAGCGCAACGTTTCCGCCGTCGGCGAGGAACTCGTTCTCCTCGATCATCCCGACGTCGTCGTACAGGAACGGGAACCGCAACCCGTACAGCCACGGCGCGGCCATTGCGGCCGCGAGCAGGCACCACTTGATCCACTTCTTCATGCCCCCATTCAACGCGAAACCCATCCGCGATGCCAGCCGAATTTCGCGCCTTCCGGCGGGATGGCGGTTTTGGGGTTCCGGCAACGCCCTTCCGGCGCTATGATGGGGCGCATGGAAAACGGATGCGAAGCGGGATATTGGACGACGGAGGGAACGGGCGGGGACGTGCGCTGCGGACTGTGTCCGCACGCCTGCCTCGTCGCGCCGGGCCGCCGGGGCCGCTGCGGGGTGCGGGCCAACGCCGGCGGCGCCATGCGGAGCCTGTCCTGGGGGCGCCCGGTTGCGGTGGCGGTCGATCCGGTGGAAAAGAAGCCCCTCTACCACTTCCTCCCCGGACGCGACGTCCTGTCCCTCGGCACGCTGGGCTGCAACCTCTCCTGCCGTTTCTGCCAGAACGACACCCTGAGCCGCCCCGCGCCGGAGGACGTCGCGGCTCTGGCGCGGGAGCGTGCGCTTTCCCCGGAGGAGGTGGCGGCAGCGGCGCAGGAGCGGGGGGTCCCGATGGTGGCCTTCACCTACAACGAACCGGCGGTCTGGGCGGAATGGGCCGTGGAATGCGCGGCGGCCTGCCGGGAGGTTGGCGTGCGGACCGTCGCGGTGACCAACGGCTACATCGCGGGGGCGGCGCGGCGGGATTTCTTCGGCGCGATGGACGCGGCGAACGTGGACCTGAAATCGTTCGGCGACGCCTTCTACCGGCGCCAGTGCGGCGCGCGCCTCGCCCCGGTGCTGGAGACGCTGGAATGGATACGGCGGGAAACGCGCTGCTGGCTCGAAGTGACGACCCTGCTGGTACCGGGCCTGAACGACTCCGAAGCGGAGATCTCCGCCCTCGCCGGATGGGTCGCGGAGCGCCTGGGCGCGGACACGCCCCTGCATTTCAGCGCCTTCCACGGCGCCTGCGAGATGGCGGACGCGGCCCCGACTCCGCCGGAGACGCTGCTGCGCGCCCGACGCACCGCGAAGGCCTGCGGCCTGCGCCACGTCTACCTGGGCAACGTCCGCCTGCCGGGCGGCGGCGACACGCACTGCCCGCGGTGCGGCGACCTGCTGGTGAAACGCAACGGCTACGCGGTCCGCTCCCGCTGGCAGGCCCCGGGCATTTGCCCCTCGTGCACCGCCCCCTGCCCCGGCGTGTGGACATGACTCCCCGAAATCCGGCAGGAGAAGTATCCTCCGCCGGAGATAGCGCGGGCAAGCTGGTTGAGCTGCTTGGGGTTCAGGGAGGCCTTCGGGAAGGTGCGGGGGCCACGGGATTTTCCTGGATGGTGTCTTCGCAACGCCGGTATATGTCTGGGTTGGGTTCTTGGTCAACCTTCACGGCTCACACGGTTCCGGAACGGCTATTATTCTACCGTGACCCCGGGAATGCCCCGCAACCATGGGAAGTCCAAGCAGGCGGTCAGCTCCAGCAGGCGCAGCGTCCCGCCTTCCGCCACGAAGGTTCCGTGGCCGGCCTTCCATGCGGAGTTCATGAACTGTGGCATGGCCAGCTCGACACACCGTTCGTCCGCAACGGGAGATTCCGGCTCCGTCAGGGACGTGACCATGGGAGGTACGTGACCATGGGAGGTCGCAGGAACATGACAGGCCCCATCATTCGCCCGGCCGCGACGAAGCGCGGCCCTCCCGAAACGGCATCCGGCAGCGAATGCCGGACGCCCTACAATTCGCCCCCCCCCGTTGCAGGGGAACAGGACAAGGAGTATCCTGCGCGCCAAGATGCGAATTCAGGAGAAAGCAGGATGAAAAGAAGTCTCAAGGAACGGTTTGCCGTATTATTCGTGGCAGGGGTGTTGGTGTGCAGCGGATCGGCGGCGGGAGCGTCGGAGTCCAGTTCGGTCGGACCGGACGATTTGGCGGCCAGCCCCATCGCCCGCCTCGCCCAGGCCATCGAGGACGGCGATGCCGCGACCGTCGCGGCGTACGTCCGCTATCCCCTCGAACGGGAAGCGCCGATTCCCGCCATCGGCAACGAGGAAGAGTTCGTCGCCCATTTCCCCGTTCTCTTCGACGAGCCCTTCCGCCAGGGGATGAGGGAAGGGCGGTTCCCTCGCGACTGGGAAGAGGTGGGATGCCGCGGCGTCATGTACGCGAGGGGGGCCCTGTGGGTGGACGGCACGTTGGCGGACGGCGGCAAAATCATCAGCGTGAACTACCAGTCCCCCGGTGAAAAGCGCCTCCGCGCGGAACTCATCGAAGAGGAACGCTCGACTCTGGCGCCCGGCCTTGCCAGGCACTGCGACCCCGTTTTCTGTTTCGAGACGGACGACAGGGAGATTGCGGGGCGGGTGGACAAGGAGGAGAACGGCGACTTCCGGATTCTGCTCTATGACGGACCGGCACGGACCGGACGGGGCATCCCGTGGAAGAGCAATCCGGCTGCGTATTTTCAAGCCACGGCAGTCTACGAAGGCTCCGGCGGCAACCACACCTATCTGGACCGTTTCGGCCGGTATGCCTTGGACGTCACGATCGTCGGCCATCCCGACGCCCCCGAACTCGAACTGTACGAGAGGGAGTCGTGGATGGATGCCGTCGGCGAAGGACGTCCCTCACATTATGCCTCCTGGTTCGATTTGCTCGAATCTCCTGACACGGCCACATCCGATGGAAGTTCGGCAAAATGAGCTGGAGGGAACCTTGGGGCGGATAGTTGCTTGATTTGGCATGCCGAGGCGGCGCAGGAGGAGGGGGCGGAAACGGGGCGTCGTCCCTCTCGGGGGGGCAACATGGTGTTTTTGGGGGCAAACGGATTCTGTCCCCCCAGTTTGTCCCCCTTTCGGAGGCCGAAAACGCCCAAAATCGGGCAAATGCCCCATAAAATTCCATTATCAAAACAATAAAAAAGCCTCCGAAAACGGAGACAAAAAGGAGTCGGGGCGACTGGATTTGAACCAGCGACTTCTTGGTCCCGAACCAAGCGCTCTACCAGGCTGAGCCACGCCCCGATGGAATTGCGGGAACTATAGCGGGATGGCGGCGGGATGCAAGCGTTATTTGAGGGTGGGCCGGCGGCCGCAGAATCGAATCGACTCCGGGGCCGCGTCCGTGCATGATGGGTTCCGGCAACCCATCCCGCCATCCCGAAAGGAACCCACCATGAGCGAACTGAACGAAACCATCCAAAGCGCCGACTGGAAGGCCGAAAAGCACGCGCCCTCCATCAGCGCCCCCGAAGAAGCCTTCGCCGGGCGGCCCGTGACCGTCACGGCCTCCATCGGCGCGGCCCTCGCCCACCCCAACACGCCCCAGCACCACATCGCCTGGATGAGCCTCTACTTCCTGCCCGACGGAGCCAAGCTCCCCATCCAGCTGGCCCATGCCGAGTTCACGGCCCATGCGGAATCCATGACCGGCGAACCCGGGCCCGCCCTGACCCAGCCCCGCATGGCGGCGGAGGTGCAGCTGTCCAAGGGGGGCACCTTGATGGCGATGGCCTACTGCAACCTGCACGGCCTCTGGCAGTCGTCGAAGGCCATCCGGGTCGCGGCCGCGGCGCCGGACGCGGATCCCGCGTCGGTGCGGGTCGCCGGACCGGAGTTCCTGGACGCGCTTTGCGGCGAGGCGGCGTCCTCGCCGCGCCTGCGCAAGAACGCGAACCTGCACGCGGGCAACGACTATCCCTGCCACCGCCTGTTCAACGCGCTGCAGCCGGGGACGTACGTGCGGCCCCACCGCCACCTGGAGCCCTCGAAGGACGAGACGCTGCTGCTGGTGCGCGGCTCGATGGGGGCGTGCTTCTTCGACGGCGCCGGCAACGTGGTGCGCACGGAAAAGCTCTCCCCCGGCATGGCCGTGGACGTTCCCCACGGCGTATGGCACACGTTCGTCTGCCTGGAACCCGACACCGTGTTTTTCGAGGCCAAGGCCGGGCCGTACGTCCCCATGACGCCCGAAGAGGCCGCCCCCTTCGCCCCGCCCGAGAACGACCCCGCCGCACCGGACTTCCTCGCCGCGCTCGCCAAGCGCTTCTGAGGCGCTTTCCGGGAGTTTCCCAAGCGCTTGCGGTCGCGCGGAAGCGCGACCCTCCCGGTGCCCTTCCAAGGGGAGGGCCGCGCTTTGTCGCGGCCGCGCGAACGGGGGGGCAGGCATGTCCCTGAAGCGCCCTGTGGAGACGGCCCGGACGAAGCCGGGCCCTCCCTGCGGCCCATTGTTTGCTCTCGAGCGGCTGAAGAAACACCAGGGCTGAACCTGGGATACGGTCCTGGGAGGTGCGGCTTCCAGCCGCGCCATCGACTTGGACATGCGGCGCCGCAGGATGCCGCACCCCCGGAAGTGACGCAAGACCTTTTGAGCAAGCATCGCGCGACTTCCGGAGGTGCGGCTTCCAGCCGCGCCGCTGGAGGGGAGATTATGGAAGACATGGACATTTTCGGCAGGATTGCCATCTCCATGCAACCCGCGGGCGGGACGCCCGCGCCCCCAGAATCCACCCGCTTTCCCAGCCGCCGCCCGGCTGGGGCGGGGCGCCTTGAAAGAGTTGTCCCGAGTTGTCCAGGTTGTTTCTTTTCCTCCCGCGCTCCATCCGTCGGGGCGCGGCTGAAAGCCGCACCTCCCAGGTCGGTTTTCCGGGGGCAGCCATGGTTTTTCTTAAGGCGCCCTATATGGCCTGAGCCCTCGCGCGTGCGCCCCGTCAGCGCCGCTTGGAGATCGGCACGTAGGGCTGCTGGGCGGGCCCCACGTAGTGCTGGCGCGGGCGCATGATGCGCTGCGAGGCGTCGGCGCGCATTTCCTGCCAGTGCGCGATCCAGCCGGGAAGGCGCCCCAGGGCGAAGAGAACCGTGAACATTTCCTTCGGGAACCCCAGCGCCCGGTAGATCAGCCCCGTGTAGAAATCCACGTTCGGGTAGAGGTGCCGCTCCTGGAAGTAGGGGTCCGCCAGCGCGGCCGCCTCCAGCTCCATCGCGACTTCCCCCAGCGGGCCGGTGATGCGCCGCTTGCGGAAGAGCTTCGTGCAGATCTCCCGGGCGATGCGCGCGCGCGGGTCGTACGTCCTGTAGATGCGGTGGCCGAAGCCCATGAGCCGGAACCCGTCCGTCTTGTCCTTCGCGCGCCGCAGCACCTCGGCGACGGGGATTTTCTCGCGCACGATCCGCTCGAGCATCTCGATGACCGCCTGGTTCGCGCCGCCGTGAAGCGGCCCCCACAGCGCGCACACGCCGGCGGAGATGCACGCGTAGAGGTTGGCGCCGGTGCTGCCGACCATGCGCACCGCGGTGGTGGAGGCGTTCTGCTCGTGGTCCGCGTGCAGGATGAGCAGCTTGTTGAGGATGGCGACATCCTCGGCCGACGCGGCGTACTTCGACACCGGCGAGCGGAACATCATGTTGAGGAAATTCTCGCAGTAGGTGTACTTGTGGCTCGGGTCGATGAACGGCTCCCCAATCGACTTCTTGTAGGAGAACGCCGCGATCGTCCGCAGCTTCGAGAGCAGCCGCGTGACCGTGATGTCGATTTCCTCCTGCGTGCTGTCGAGCTTGATTTCCGGGTAGAAGCTCGAGAGGGAGACGACCATCGCGGAGAGGACCGCCATCGGGTGCGCGCCTTCGGGGTAGTTGCCGAAGAAGTTGCGCATGTTCTCGTGGAGCATCGAGTGCAGGTTGAGCAGGTCCGAGAAGCGCTGCCGCTGCTCCAGGGTCGGCAGCGACCCGTGCACGAGCAGGTAGGCCACCTCCACGAACGTCGCGTGCGCCGCGAGCTCCTCGATGGGGTATCCCCGCAGCAGCAGCCGCCCCCGCGCCCCGTCCACGTACGTGATGGCGCTCTGGCAGACGGCCGTCGACGCGAGCGCCGGGTCGAACGCCGCCACCCCGAGCTCCTTGCGGAGCTTCCCGATGTCGACCACCCGCTCGCCCTGCGTCCCGGTCAGCACTTCCAGATCCAGCTTCCGCCCCTCCAGCTCCAGGTGCGCCAGCTGCGGCGCGGGGGGGGCTGGAGGCGCCGCCTTCTTCGCGGCGGCGGGGGCCTTCGCGCCCGCGGCGGCCTTGCCCTTGGGGGCCCGCCCGGCGGACGGGCCGGATGTTCCGGCGGAAGACGGCTTCTTCATCGGCTACTCCTCGTTATCCTTGCGGTCGAACCATACAAAACGGCCCCGGCACCATCGGTGACGGGGCAACCGCGCCGGTCCGCGCGGAATCCCGCCCGCGGGCCGGCACCTTGCGCACGGCGCGTCTCAGCCCTTGGTGACCTTGCCGGCCTTGATGCAGGAGGTGCACACCGTCATCGTCTTGACCCCGCCGCCGGGCTGGAGGGCGCGGACCTTCTGGAGGTTGGGCTTGACGGTACGCTTGGTGACGGCGGTGGTGTGAAGGCCGATGCCGCCCTTTTTCTTGCAAAGACCGTGACGAACGATGCGCGCGCCGGTTGCCTTGTGCTTGCCGCAGATTTCGCAGATTGTAGCCATGACTGAACTCCTGATGTATACAAAAACGCAGGGACTATATCCCTTTCCGCCCCCCCGCGCAAGCAAAAACCTGCAAACCTGCACGCCGCGCGGCCCGCGGGGCGCGTTTCGCGGTTGACAACGCCCGCTCCGCTTCGTAGCGTTGGGGGCGAATCGGTCGCTAGGGGTGTCCTTGAGGAAAGGGCTGAGAGCTCCCGTGCGGGAGCAACCCTCGGAACCTGTCGGGATCATGCCTGCGTAGGGAAAGCGGACTTCGCCTCTCCCCCACCCCGTCTTCCCGGCCGCTCCCGCCCGCGGCGGCCGCACGGAGAACCGTCCATGTCCCATCCGACCGAATCCGCCCCCGCCGCCGCCCGCGCGGCCGCCCTGGCCGCCCGCCTGCGCGCCGAATCGCCCCTCGTCGTCAACATCACCAACTACGTCGCGATGAACTTCGCCGCCAACGTGCTGCTGGCCGCCGGCGCCTCCCCCGTCATGGCCCACGCCCCCGAGGAAATCGGCGAAATGGCCGCCATCGCCGGCACCCTGAGCATCAACTTCGGCACCCTCGACGCGGCCTGGGTCAAGGCGATGGTCCAGGCCGGCCTCGCGGCGCAACGCGCGGGCAAGCCCGTCGTGTTCGACCCCGTCGGCGCCGGCGCGACCACCTACCGCACCGGTACCGCGCACGCCTTCCTGGAAACCTTCCCCGTGGCCGTCCTCCGTGCCAATTCCTCCGAAATCCTGGCCCTGTCCGACGCCCCCGCCGCCGCCGCGACCAAGGGCGTGGACGCCACCGACCCCGTCGATGCCGCCATCCCCGCCGCCGCCGCCCTCGCCCGGAAGCACCGTTGCGCCGTGGCCGTGTCCGGCGCCGTCGACGCCGTCACCGACGGCACCCGCCTGCTCCGCGTCGCCGGCGGCTCGCCGCTCATGCCGCGCATCACGGCCACCGGCTGCTCGCTGACCGCGCTCACGGGCGCCTGCTGCGCGCTCGCCCCCGGCGACCCGCTGCTCGCCGCCGCCACCGCCATGGCCATCTTCAAGGTGGCCGCCGAAACCGCCGCGCCGGCCGCCCGCGGTCCCGGCTCCATGGCCGTCGCGTTCCTCGACGCCCTCCACTCGCTCGACCCCGCCGGCGTCGCCACATCCGGCCGCATCCGCGAAGAGGCCCTCCCGTGAACCCCCATCCCTACGCCCTGTACCTCGTCACCGACCGCGGCCTCTCGCTCGGCCGCCCCCTCGCCGGCATCGTGCGCGAAGCCGCCGCGGGCGGCGCGACTTGCGTCCAGCTCCGCGAAAAAGACGCCTCCACGCGCGAAATGCTGTCGCTGGCGCGGGAGCTGCTCGCCGTCCTGCGCCCGCTCGGCATCCCGCTCATCGTCAACGACCGGCTCGACATCGCCCTCGCGGCCGGCGCCCAGGGCGTCCATCTCGGCCAGCACGACATGCCGCTCGCCGACGCGCGCCGCCTGGTGCCGCCGGACTTCATCGTCGGCATCTCCGCCGAATCGGTGGACGACGCCGTCGCCGCGGCGGCGGGCGGCGCCTCCTACGTCGCGGCCAGCCCCGTCTTCGCGACGCCGACCAAGACCGATACCGCCCCCGCACTGGGGCTGGACGGCGTAGCCGCGCTCCGCGCCGCCCTGCCCGCGGCGTGCCCGCTGGTGGCGATCGGCGGCATCCACGTGGACAACGCGGCTTCGGTCGTCGCCGCCGGCGCCGACGGCTTGGCGGTCGTCTCGGGCATCATGTCGGCCCCCTCCCCCCGCGATGCCGCCGCCGCCTTCCGCCGCGCCGCCGCCTCCCCCGCCGCGGCGCGTGCCCGTCCGCCGGCCTGACCCGGCCGCAGCCCCGGACGGGAAATCCCCTCAGCCGTCCTTGACCTTGGCCTTGCCGGTGATGGGATCGACCGTGACCGACCGGCGGCGTCCTTCGCCGTCGGAGAGAACCACGGTGTAGCCTTCGCAGCGGCCGCTCGGGTAGTAGCTGACGTAAAACAGCTCGTCGATTTCCTTGCCGCCCTGGAACGACTCGAACGACACCGTGTCCTCCAGCTTGCGCAGCGCGAAGGACGAGACGGCCTCTCTGTCGCCGCCGCCATCGCCGCCGCCGTCACCCGAGAAGTCCGAGCCGGACATGACCGACCCCATTCCGCCGCCGCTCCCGCCGATTTCGCCGAAGAAGGAATCCTGCATCTTCCGCGGCCCCGACTGCTCCACCAGCTCCACGGTTCCTTTGCGAACGTCGAAGAGCAGCGCCGTGTACTCCTGTCCCAGGACCGCCTTCGACTGCGCGTTGCGGTGCATGGCCAAGACCATGCGGGTCGAGGTGCGGATCTTCGCGCCACGGAAGGATTTGGCGAACGTCGGCAACGCCACCGCCGACGCGATGCCGATGATGACCACCACCAGCATCACCTCCACCAGCGTGAAGCCGGTGCGGCGGCGGCCGGCGCGGGTCACTTCACGTCGTCCTCGCCGCCGACGGTGCCGTCCGCGCCGCCGGAGACGATCTTGTACTGGTTGCCGGTCTTGGTGTAGTGGAAATCGTTGCCCCACGGGTCCTTGAGGCCCTCCTCCTTGCGGATGTAGGGGCCTTCCCAGCCCTTCGCGCTGCTGCTGATCAGCTCGCGGAGGCTGTCGGGGAGCTTGCCGACATCCATTTCGTAGCGGTCCACGGCCGACTCCAGCTGCCGGATGCCCTGCGCCGCGGCGTTCTTGCGCGCCTTCTCCTGGGCGCCGGTGAGGTTCGGGATGGCCACCGCCGCGAGGATGCCGATGATGACCACCACCAGCAGGATTTCCACCAGCGTGAAGCCGGCATCCCGCCTTGATTCTTCCCGATTCCATTCTTTCATCGCAAAACCTCGTCTGTTTCCGGTGCGGCCCATTGCCGTCCCTTTCATTCTCCGCATCCTACCACACCCCCCGCCCCCCCGCAATCCCCGCACCGCCCCGCATGCGGAAATTCCGGTCCCCCACCCCATGGCCGCGCGGAAGCGCGCCCCGATGCGCTCTCCACGGGGACGCGCTTCCGCGCGTCCGCAGTGGAAAAGGTGGGTTCTTCGGGAATTATAGTGGACGGGGCGGATGGCCGAGAGATCGTGGAGAGATATTTGGAGAATGGAAAGCGCGCCAGCATTCGTCCCCCCCTCCGAGAGGGGGGTGCCGCCCGAAGGAAGATGGCTCATGGATGCAAGTGCGGAGCGGAAGGAAAGGGCGGCGGGGGGAGTACTGCGGGGAGCCGTCGATGCAGGCTTTCTCATGGTCCATCTGCGGAGGGATTGATTCTTTGGGTGCGGGATGAAGTCGTGCTTGCCGCGACGGCCGACCGCAGTACTCCCCCCGTCGCGGCCCCTGCCGCTTGTCTTTTGCCATGCATCCGCCTTCCATTCATGGCCGCGCCACCCCCCTCTCGGAAGGGGGAGTGTCCTGTCACCCTCCTTGCGCCTTGCATTCGTGGGATTCCGGAGGTGGTTCCACTATAATCCCCGAAGAACCAAAAGGTGGCGACGCCCCCCGCCGTCGTCCGCGAAAGAGAGCCCTCCTCCATGTATATCGTGAGATTAAAGAAAATACACGGAAAACACTCATTTCTCATGCATCCATCCCTTCTTGAAAACACACACCGCCGGCGCAGAGGCGTCGCCACATTGCTTGGCCCCACCCAAGCCAATATACCGTGCTGGCCATGAATCATCGCACGACCAACGCAAAGCCGCGGCGGCCGGGGACGGCCGACCTCCGGGCGGCCCGTCATGGGCAATCCTTTTGCACGGCCCGCCCGGAGGTCGGGCCCTACCAGAAGAAGCACCCGACAAGAAATCGCAAGGTTTGCAGCAGACAAATCCATTGTCCCGCCACCTTTTCCACCATGGACGCGCAGAAGCGCGTCCCTCCCCGTGGAGAGCGCGCGGGAGGGGCACGCTTCCGCGCGACCTTGTGGGAAGGAAATGTCAGGGAAGCTACAGAAAAACAGAAACCGCTCCAGCCATTGGGAAGCGATTTGCCTTCATGCCGCTGCCATTTCGCACGGCGGGCAGGGGACTGCCCGCCCTACCCGCGGCCGGCAAACACGAATGTTTTGGCTGAACGCTGCACTACCCCTTCGTGGGGGCGGGGGGCCAGGGGCGGACTTCGGGGACGAGGGAGATGCCGAAGCGGTCGAGGACGGCGGAGGAAAGTCGGTCGGCCAGGGCGTGGACGTCGGCGGCGGTGGCGGTGGCGGGGTCGGTGACGAAGATGTTGGCGTGCTTGGGGAAGACGTAGGCGCCGCCGACGCGCATGGACTTGGCGCCGATGGCGTCGAGGAGCGCGCCGGCGGGTTGGCGGCGGCCGCCGGGTTCGGCGGGCGGGAGGTTCTTGAAGTAGCTGCCCGCGGTGCCGACTTGGGCGGTGTCCGGATGCTTGGCTGCACGCAGGGCCAGGATTTCTGCCCGGCGCGCAAGGAGGGGCGCGGGACCGCCGGGGGACGGGACCAGGGCCAGGTGGACTCGGAGGACGGCGCAAGGGAACAGGGGCGGGCGCTGGAGGGCGGAGGAGCGGTAGGCGTAACCGAGGGCGGCGGCGGGGAGGGTGTGGAGGCCGCGGGCGGGGGTCCAAAGGTCCACGGCGGCCACGACGTCGGACAGGGAGTGGCCGAAGGCGCCGGCGTTGCCGCAGGCGGCGCCGCCGAGGGTGCCGGGGATGCCGGAAAAGTCTTCCAGGCCGGCCAGTCCGGCGGCGCAGGCGGCTGCGGCCAGGGCGTCGAGGGAGGTCCCGGCCCAGAAGGGGTGGGAGGCGGGGCTGCCCCCCTCGCCGTCCGGGTGTTCGGGAAACGCGAGGGGGAGTGGGGATGGAGCGAGGTGGAGGATGGAGTGCCCGGGGAGGCCTTCGTCGTCCACGAGGAGATTGGAGCCGCCGCCCAGGGGAAGCCAAGGGCGGCCGGTGGCGGTCCAGCGTTCGAGGATGCGGACGGCGGCGTCGGTGCTGCGAACGGTACGCAGCTCGCGGCAGGGCCCGCCGAGGCGGAAGGTGGTGTGGTCTTTGAGGAGGGTGCTCATGGGGAAAACGGGGAAGGCGTGCCCGGGGCGGGGGTCGAACCCGCATGCCTTGCGGCGACGGATTTTAAGTCCGTTGCGTCTGCCATTTCGCCACCCGGGCGGCGGACGGGACTGGAGTGTGCCACAGGCGGGGAGGAGTTGCAAGGGAAGGGAACGCCCCCTTGCCCGCGCCCATTCTTCACGCCGCGCGCAGGGCCCATGCCAGATAGGCGTCCAGGAGCTCCGGGCCGCACAGCATCCACAGGATGGCGGCCAGCGACAGGTGCGGGCCGTACGGGATGCGGCTCTGCAATTCCTTCTTGCCCGCCAGGATGAACGTGAAGCCCACCACCGTGCCCGTCAGCGACGACACCAGCACCGTGAACAGCACCGCCTTCCAGCCCAGGCACGCGCCGATGGCCCCCAGCAGCTTCCAGTCGCCCATGCCCATCGCTTCGCGCTTGAGCGCGGCTTTGCCCAGCACCGCCACCAGCCACAACAGGCCGTAGCCCAGCGCCAGGCCGATCAGCGAACTCTCCAGCGCCGCCAGCCGCGCGGCCTCGCCCTGCGCCGGCGGCCACGCGGCGGAGAGCGCCACGCCGGCGACCATCCCGCCCAGGGTGATGCGGTCGGGCAAAATCAGGTGTTCGATGTCGATGAACGCCCCCGCCACCAGCGCGCAGGCGTAGAAGGTGAAGATTGGCGTGGTCCACGTGCATCCCCGCACCCACCACAGAAGGAAGAACAGCGTACCCGTCAGCAACTCGACGAGGAAGTAGCGCGGCGTGATCGGCGCCTCGCAGTAGCGGCATTTGCCCCGCAGGCACAGCCACGACAGCAACGGGATGTTGTCCAGCACCCCCAGCGGGTGCCCGCACTTGGGGCAGTGCGACCCCGGCCACGCGATTGACTCGCCGCGCGGAATCCGCCAGATGCAGACGTTCAGGAAGCTCCCGATGCACAGGCCCGCCAGGAAGACGAACGCGGAGAGCACCGCCCAAGCCGTCCCGGTCAGTTCGAGAGGTGCGCCCATGGGGTGGTGGTCTGGTGGGCTTTTTTGGGGGGCTTCCGGGGCCTGGATATCTAGGTTCCTAGGTATCTAGGGCGTTGCAGGTGCCGTGGTCTCCGGGGCTCCCCGCCTTTCGCCTCACCAGCCGATTTCCAGCGAGGTGGGGGCGTCGGTTTCGCCCTCGGGGCCGCCGAACTGGGTGGCGACCTCCCAGCCGTTGCCGGAGGTGGCGAGGGTGACGGAGCCGTCGATGTCGGTGGCGAGGATGTCGGCCTCCGGAAGCGCCTCTTCGGCGGCGCGCTTGGCGGCGCCATGGAGCTTGACGGCGGTCTTGTACTTGTCCTGCGTAACCGGGCGCGGGTTGCCGAACTCGAACACGACCGTTTCGGCACCCGTCTTCTTCAGCAGGCCGCCCGTGATTCCGGCCAGCCGCCCGTCGTAGTCGGAGGGCATCCCGACGGTGGTTTCTTCGAGCCCGGCGGTGCCGTGCGCGGGGGCGATGGCGACGGCGGCCGCGAGTTTGTCCGCGGGGGTGCGTTCCAGCAGGGCCTTCTGTTCGTCGAAGTCCAGGTCGCCGCAGACCAGCATGGCGTCGTCGCCGAAGGAGACGCGCAGGGTCAGCGGCGTCTCCGTGTCGCCGGCGACGGGGCCGAGAACCTCGATGGCGAAGGGCTTGCCTTCGACTTCGCACTCGAAGAGGCGGTCGCCGGCGCGCAGCACGCGCTTTTCGATGCCGGTCCCGCTGAAGCGGTGCCGCAGGCCCTGCCGCTTGGCGAGGATGGACGCGACTTCGGGCTCCTCGAGCGCTTTCGCCGCGGAAGCCGGGTACATCAGGCTGTCCACGTCGAGGTATTCGAGGATGGTCGGCGCCCCGGCGGTGTGTTCGGGCTCCGCGCTCGTCAGGATCAGCGCGTCCAGCCGCTTGACCTGCCGCGAGCACAGGTACGGCATGATGGTCCGCTCGGCGTCGTTGCGCCGCCCGCGGTCGCTCTGGACGAACGCGGTGTCCACGAGGATGGTCCGCCCGTCGGGCGTGCCGATGCAGATGGCGGAGCCGTAGCCGACGGAGAGGACGGCGACGTCGAGCTCGCCGTTGCGGCGCATCGCGGCCTTCTGGGCGCCCAGCCCGCAGCCGACCAGCACGACGGCGGCCAGCGCGGCGGCAACGGCGAAGAGCCGCGCCGAAGGCGCCGCCCGGCGCCACCACGGCCGCGCGTGGCGGTACCACAGCGGCCGCCACCACACGAACAGCGCGCAGCACGCGTAGTAGGCGAACAGCCACGCCAGCGTCGGCTTCGTCACGAACGGGTACACGAACCACTTCGAGAAGTAGCGCCCGATCAGCAGGAAGCCCGTCGAGAAAATCCAGTTCGCCGCGTTCAGGAACAGCGCGATGTAGATGCCCACGCCCGGGATCAGCCCGATCAGCCCCGCCAGCATGCTCAGCTGCAGCACCACGCCCACCAGCGGGATCGCCAGCAGGTTCGCGTAGGCCCCCGCCACCGGCCAGCGGTAGAAATAGTACGCGCTCAGCGGGACCATCATCCCGATCTGCATCCCGAACTGCGCCGCGATGAACCCCGACACCGCCACCGGGATGTCCGCGAAACCGTAGTTGCCGATCGGCTCGAAGCCCGCCTTCTTCAGCGCCCGCGACAGCGCGAACAGCACCGCCGCCAGCACCGCGAACAGCACCCAGAACCGCACCGTCGTCGCCAGCAGCCAGTGCGCCGCGAACACCCACGTCAGCACCGCCACCAGGATGCACAGCGCGATGAAGTCGTTGCCCTGCGCCTTCTTGAACAGGTCGAAGAACGGCTGCGTCAGCAGCGCCAGCGACAAAATCGCTCCGAACGACAGCGTGAACGACGGGTCCACCGCCATCGCCGGGTTCTGCACCAGGATGATGAACGCCGCCACCGGCACGCCCAGCAGCGCGGAGGACCGCACCCCCTGGCCCATGTAGCCCCACGTCAGCAGGAACAGCGAGTTCATGATCACCGCGCGCAGCGTGCTCGGCCGCGCCCCCGTGATGATCGCGAACACCGTCAGCGCGAAGATCACGAACGGCACGTACACCTTCTTCGAAATCTTCAGCAACGTGAAAATCCCCATGAACATCACCGTGATGATCGTCACGTGCAGCCCCGACACCGCCAGCACGTGGTTGATGCCCGACGCCTTGAACTCGTCCGCGATCAGCTCGTCGCTGTCGTCGCCGAAGTCCATCAGCGGCGGCACCACCGCCCCGTCGTAGTCGCCCGACGCGATCGACCGCGTGTTCTGCATCCCGTACCGCAGCCCCAGCGTCAGCGCGCCAAGGAATGCGCTGTTCGGCTGCGGCATCGTCTGCTTGATCACCCGCACGATCTCGTCGCGCAGGTACAGCGAAAACTCGACCAGCCCGTTCCCCTTGCGCGGCTCCTCCGCCCCCTGCGGCACCACCACCTCCAGCCGGTCGCTCCCGCCGCCCTTCAGGCTCATCTGGCCGCCGATGTTGTAGTTGCGCAGGTACTTCGCCTGGTCGAACGACCCCTTCGTCGCGGCCCCCGACGGCGCGATCAGCTGCCCCCGCAGCGCCACGTCCCACCCGTACGCCGCGCTGCGCGCGATCTCCCCGTAGCCCGGCATCGCCGGGTCCACCGTCACCCGCACCGTCTGCCGGTCGATCGGGAAGTACGGCCCCTCCGGCTGGTACTGGATGAACTGCGGCGACACGCTCAGCACCGTCTTGAACGAATACACCCACGGGTCCGCCGCGATCCGCCCCAGCACCGCAACCGGCACCACGTTCCGCCCCCGGCGCGCGAACAGCGACACCGTGTTCACCGGCTTGACCACGTCGAACCGCGCCTTCGCCGGCGACGACACCACCTCCACCGTCCCCAGCCGCGAATACGGCTGGTCCACCACCACCACCGTCCCCGCCGGCGACCCTTCCGGGATCACCACCTCGTTGCCCGGCTGCGGCAGCGTCGTCTTCGTGAACTGCCAGCGGCCCTCCGCGTCCATCGACGGAATCCCCCTGCCGTCCTTCACCGGCACCAGCGCGTCCGCCTCCCCGTGCAGCTTCAGCCGGATATCCCCCTCCGCCTTCTCCGCCAGCCGGATCGCCAGGAACCCCGTCCCGCCCAGCTCCCGCGGCTCCTCCGCCGAAACCTTCCCGCCCGACACCGTCACCCGCGCCACCAGCCGGTCCGGCGACTGGATCATCGCCAGGTACCGCGTGTAGCCGAACACGAGCGCCGCCGCCAGCACCAGCACCCACACCCCCGCCTGGAGGCCGTCGAACCGGAACGGCGCGTCGTACACGCTCTCGCTCTCCACCGGCGGACGCCACTTCCGCAGCAGCACCAGCCCCGCCGCCGCCAACGCCCCCAGCAGGACCGTCAGCGTCCAGAGCGGCGCCAGCGCGCCCCCTCCCGCGGGGAACGCCATCGCCAGCGCGATGCCGATGATGAACAGATAGCAGAAACCGACGAGCTTGTTCTGGGTCATGGGAAGCCTTTCCGTTGCAGGCGCAAACTAAACAACCATTCCGTAAAACACGAAAACCGCGGGAAAATCAGATGGCCGGGGCCGTTTCGGCGGACGTTTCGGCCGCCGGGGAGGCCGCCGGCGCGTCGGGGAGGGACACGTCGGGATAATAATCCTTGTTGGCCTTCCAGATCGGCGATTCCGCGGGCTGGCCCTTCGCGATGGAGACCAACGCCTTGCGGTACGCCGGATGGACCCCCACCACCACCGCCCCCAGCAGCAGCGCCACGCACAAAATCACCAGCAACGACCTCGACCCTTGCTCCATGCCTGACCTCTTCCTTTTCCGTCGGCCCGCACCGCGCGGACCCTTCAAATCTCGTTTGTTGACGGTTCGACTCTACCCCATCCCCCCCCCCAATGCAACGCCCCACCCCCGCCCCCCGGTAAACCGTTTTCCCTCCCCTCCCGCCATGCCGTGAGATTACAGAAAATGCGAGCATTTCCCTCCCATCGCGCCAACGTTGTCCGCCTGAACATTTTGCGGGCCGCCCAAGGCAAAGCGTCATGCCGTCCGGGGGGAATGGAGGGCCCGGCTTCGTCCGGGCCGTGCCCATTGGGCGCCACGGGAACACGGCAGAGACGGGCTTCCCCGCACGGCCGCGACAAAGCGCGCCCCTCCCCATGGAGATTCCACAGGGAGGGGCGCGCTTCCGGGCGACCTTGCGGCGGGGAGTCGGGCCGGAACGGCAACGAACCGGCATTCAGCCCCGTTTTTCCCCCGTTGCCGTCCCCCCTCTTTGTCAGTCCAGCAACCCCGGGAACGCCTTGCGGACGCGGTCCGCGAGATCCTTGGCGTCGCCCTTGCCGCTGACGGCTTCCAGCAGGGCCAGGACGTCCGCGCCCGAGACGTTGTACATCGTGGTGCTGCTCTTCTTGAGCTTCGCGCTCGCGCTGCGGTACGTCAGCACCTTGCCGGCCCGCTTGCTGCCGTTGCGGATGCCGTCCAGCTCCGCTTCCAGGACCTCGCGCTCCTTGCCAGGCTCCGCGGCCATGACCGCCTTGCAGACGGACTTCGCCTTCGCCCAGCTGATGTCCCCGCGTTCCAGCATCGACCGGATCCGCGAGTCCATGCCGGGCGCGTACTTGAGGATGTCCTCGATCCACGCCTCGCTCTTGTCGAGGAACCGCGCGATCCGCGCCGTGTCCCAGTTGGCGTTCGCCATGAAGATCACCGCGTCGAAGTAGTCCGTGATCCGCGCGTCGAGCCGGTCGGCGTTGAGCTTGAGGTTGAGCGCCTGGATTTCGTCGAGGTCGCCGTGCACCACGCGCACGTCGATGCGGTCGAAGAAGCCCGGACGCGTCTCGCGGATGCGCCGGATGGCGTTGTAGCGGTGGAACCCGCCCACCAGGTAGAACTCGCCCGGATTGCGTTCCCAGACCACGAGCGGCTCCAGCAGCCCGTTGCGCGCGATGTCTTCCGCGTAGTGCGCCACCTTCGTCTCGTTGAGCGGACGGTGGTTCGCCACCGAGGGATGCAGGTGGATCTGGTCGATTCCCACGTAGTCGAAGCGTTTGGTTGTCAACATGGCCGATTCCTTTCGTTGTCAAAATTCGCGCCCACCCTACCACACCCCCGCCAAAAAGTAAAACGTTTTAGCACGGACGGCGCCACGGACCGGCAATCCGCCCGGAATCGCGCAAAACGCCTTGTTTTTCCGTAATCTCATCGCTCCGTCCCCGGCCAGCCCTCCGTTCACTTCACCCAATTTCCACCCCCGTGCCCCCGGCCATCCCCTCCCCATCATCCCATCCCCTGTACGCCCGCGCAGCGGGCGCACCGCCCTCTCGTCACTCGTCTCTCGTCACTCGTCACTCGTCACTCAGGGGAACACGACCCTGGCCCGGTACACGGCCGTCCCTTCCGCCGGCTTGTCGCCGGTCGGCCGCACCCCCACCGCGCGCGACTGCATCCCGATCCACGGGTCCACCGCCACCTGCACGTACGGCTCCTCCGGCGGCCCCTTCACCCCGGTTCCCTGCATCGCCGCCCAGCCCGAGTCGTCGAAGTCCGCCTCCACGGCCTCCCCGGGCGGATCGATGGCGAACTTCCAGTCCGCCTCCGTCCCGGCGAACCAGTCCCCCTTGCGCATCGCGAGGAGCACCCAGTCCGGATACGCCTGCAGCGCCGTGCGGATGGCCACCAAATGCTCCCCCGCCGGCGGCTTGACCGCCGCGACCGCCGCCTCCGCAGGATCCCCGGCCCGCAGCACGCACTCCCCGTCGATGAAGAGCTCCGCCGGCATGTTCGCCCAGAGCAGCGCCGTGACGCTCTCCCCGGCCCGTTCCGACCGCAGCACCTCCGCCGCCTCCCGCACCTTCGGGTCGGCGTCCTCCAGGAACGGCGCCAGCGTCCCGGCCTCCCGCGACCCGGCGATTGCCTCGCCGTAGAGCGCCAGCCGCAGCTCCGCCATCCGCCGCGCGCCGGGCGTCCAGCCCGGGCCCTCGGTGGCGAGCCGCCGCGCGAACTCGTCGCGCGCCCCCGTCCAGTCGCCGAAGCGCTCCGCGTTCCAGGCGGCGGCCATGGCGTTGAAGGGATCCAGGCGCGGGTCGGTCGGCGTCTTCCGGTATCCCGGCGCGAGCCGGGCCGAGTCCGCCCGCGCCGGCTCCTTCAGGTAGTACCACGCCGTGCTCTCGAAATACGCGTGCGAAACATTGTCCGGCCCCCGCTCGAACTCCATGTCCAGCGACTGCGCGAACACCGACGGGTCGGCCGCGTGCACCCGGTACTGCACCGTGCGGAACGGCTCCTTGGCGAGCAGCCCGTGCGTCGGCGCGGCCATCACGTTCTGGTAGTACCAGCCGCCGTTGAAGTAATCCTCCAGCCCCGTCCCCCGCCAGCCCGGCGCCGTTTCCGCGTCCTTGCGGATCGTCTCGTCGCCCTCCAGCGCCCAGTACGACCCGTCGAGCGTGCACACCGCGAGCAGGCACCCCACGTACTTCCCTTCCCCCCGCGCGTGCAGGACCGGGTGCGGCGACCCGACCTCCTTGAGCCCGCTCCGCTTCCAGGCCGCGTGGAAGCGGCCCAGCCCCTTGAGCTCGCGCCGCCCGACCGCCTCCCGCACCGCGCGCACGCGCACCGGGACCTTCCCGTACTTCCCGGAATCCAGCCGCACCTCCATCCCGTCCGCGAACGGCATCGGGAACGCGCAGAACAGCTCCTCCCCCTCCATCCCGAAGTACAGCGACTTCGCCCGCACCCTCCGCCACGGCATCCCGCACAAATCCCCGAGCGGCGCCCACACGCTCTCCTCCTGCGCGCCGCCGTACCGGACGCCCACCCGCATCTCGCGGAGCAGCGCATCCCGTTCCCCTTCCGGCACCAACCCCCACTCCGGCTCGAACCCCAGCCGCCGCACCACCCCGCGCCCCTCCAACTCCATCACCGGCGATTCCGCCGACAGCACCGCCTCCACCGTCTCCGTCCCCGCGCCCGCGGGAAAACCCTCCGACCAGACCTCCCGCAGCCGTGCGAGCGCCGCCCGGTCCCGGTCCGGCAACGGCCACGCGAAGGATTCCACCTCCGTCCCCGGCGGCAGCTTCGTTTCCGAGAGCTGGAAATACGGCTTGGCGCCCTCGGGCCCGGCCTCGCATTCCACGCGCAGGCTCTTCGCGTAGGGCATCGGCACGAACGAATGCCAGCAGTAGTTCGCGTACTCCGCCAGCGGCGCCGCGAACGGCTCCATCCCGCCCCCGCACCACTCCTTCACATCGCCCCCGAACCTCGCCTCCGCCTCCCCGTCGAAGAAGAACCGGAACCGGAACGGCAACCCGTCCTTCGCGCCCGTGAACCAGAACCGCGTCAGGACCCCGGGCCCCTGGAGGTCGGCGACGACCTTCCACCCCGGCTCCGCCGAATCCCGGAGGAACGTCCCCCAGTCGTCGTTCCCGCCCGTGCGGTCCCAAGACGAATGCATCACCGTGTCCCGCCCGTCCATGCGCGCGATGGACAGCGGATCCGCCAACCGTTCCGCCTCCGTCGCCACCGACACCGGCGCCCGGCCGCACCCCGCCGCGAACGCCATCCCCCCGGCCACCACCAACAACTCGAACAACAACTTCTTCATGCCCCCCTTCTATCCCCCCACCCCCTCCCCGCGCAACCCAATTCGCCCGGACCGCCCCCGATCCGCCGCCCCCGGTTTTTCCAACCATTGGAAAAAAGTTTTCCAACCATTGGAAAAATCCCCGCAGTTTTTCCAACCATTGGAAACTTTTTTTCCAATCATTGGAAAACCTCTTCCGCCCCCCATCAATCCATGCCATGAGATTACAGAAAAATCAATATTTTCCAACGGCATTCCAACACGTTCACCACCATGAAAAAAGCCGCGCGAACCGCGCGGCCCATCCCGAATGCTGATCAGATAAGGTTTTTCCCTTGAGGGAGGGGCCTGCGGTGCCAAACACGGAGGGGAAGGAGGCACGGAGACACGGAGAGTTTTTGGATGGAGCGTTTGTTGGAGGAGACTTCGCTCCCGGAAAACGCCGGCCAAACGCGTGGGAGGGACGTTTTTGGAAGTGCGAAGCTCCTCCCTGGAAAATCTCCGTGTCTCCTTCCTCCGCGCGCTCCGTGTTTTGCGCCGCAGGCAGAGGAAAAAGGAGAGCGGGCGGGGTTGTTCCATGGGTGGGCGGAGCTTGTCTGATCAGCATTCCGGCCCATCCCCCCCCGCCCCCCTTTGGCCCGTCAGGTTTCCAGCCGCCGATGCCGAAGGCGCGGCAGACCTCGCCGATCGCCGTGCGAAAGGGGACGCACCACGATGCCAAGACGGAAACTGGGCGCGGCTGAAAGCCGCACCTCCCAAAAAGCGGATACGCCATTTCTTGAACCGCTGGAAATCGCCGGAAAACCCCGTTTTTTCCATAATCTCACGCGGCCCTGGGACGTGGGTTCCTGACGCGCCGGATCAGCGGGAGGGGGTGTCGAAGAAGGCTTCTCCGGCGTCCAGAAGGGCGTGGCCGGCGAGCGTGGTGAAGTACCAGAGGCGGGGGATGGCGTCCGCGGCGACGGCGGAAGGGGGGAGCGGGACGAAGGTGCCGCCGCGGAATTCGTGGGCGGCCAGGTGGCCGGCGCGGACGAGGCGCAGGAGGGCGGCTCCGAGGTCGGCGGGGGCGACGGGGGCGCCTTGCGGGGCGGATTGGACGTCGTCGCGGATGGAGGCGGCGTTCTCCCAGTCGTCGCAGGCGGCATTCAGCACCAGCAGGTCCAGGTTGTGCGGGTCCATGGAGGTCCTTTCTCCGGACACGGAAAAGGCCGCCGGGGGTGCCGGCGGCCTCGTGGCAGGGGCTGGCTGCGGGATCAGGCCTTGAGGCCCTTGTCGTGCATGGCGGCCTTGCGGGAGAGGCGGACTTTGCCGTTGTCTTCGACGCTCAGGCACTTGACCCAGATCTCTTCGCCCATCTTGACGACGTCTTCGGTGCGGTTGACGCGGAAGTCCGCCAGCTCGCTGATGTGGACGAGGCCTTCCTGCCCGGGCAGGAATTCGACGAAGCAGCCGAAGTCCTTCACGCCCGTGACCTTGCCGCGGTAGATCTTGTTGACCTCGGGCTCGGCGGTGAGGGCCTGGACTTCGCGCAGGGCGGCGTCGAGGTTGACCTTGTTGTTCGAGAAGATGGAAACCTTGCCGTCGTCCTCGATGTCGATCTGGGTGCCGGTGGTCTCGGTGATGTGGCGGATGTTCTTGCCGCCGGGGCCGATCAGGGCGCCGATCTTTTCGGGGTTGATGTTGACGACGACGATCCGCGGGGCGTACGGGGAGAGGTCCGCGCGCGGGGCCGGGATGGTGGCTTCGATCTTGTCGAGGATCTTCAGGCGGGCCTGGTAGGCGCGGTCGAAGGCGCCGGCGACGAGGTCCCACGCGAGGCCGCGGATCTTCAGGTCCACCTGGAAGCCGGTGATGCCCTTGCGGGTGCCGGCGACCTTGAAGTCCATGTCGCCGCAGTGGTCTTCGGCGCCGATGATGTCGGTCAGCAGGACGGGGTCCTTGCCTTCGCCGGTGACCAGGCCGATGGAGATGCCCGCGACGGGGCACTTGATCGGCACGCCGGCGTCCATCAGCGCGAGGGTGCCCACGCAGATGGAGGCCATGGAGGAGGAGCCGTTGGAGCCCATGATCTCGGAGACGAGGCGGATGGAGTACGGGTAGTCCTCGGGGACGACCTGCCGGATGGAGCGCTCGGCAAGGGCGCCGTGGCCGATTTCGCGGCGGTTGAGGCCGCCCAGGCGCTTGACTTCGCCCGTGGAGTACGGCGGGAAGTTGTAGTGCAGGGTGAAGCGCTTCTTGATGGGGCCGCCGGTGAGGCCGTCCATTTCCTGCTCGTCCTGGCCGGTGCCGAGGGTGCAGATGCCCATGGCCTGGGTTTCGCCGCGGGAGAAGAGGGCGCTGCCGTGCACGCGCGGGAGGATGGAGACTTCGGCGCTGAGCGGGCGGAGTTCGTCGGTGGCGCGGCCGTCCATGCGTTTGTGCTTTTCGAGGACGCCGTTGCGGACGAGCTCGATCTCGATGCAGTCGAAGAGCTTCTTGAAGAGGTTCTCGGTCATGACTTCTTCGCCGTAGGCTTCGACCATCTTGGGGAAGGCGGCGTCGAAGACGGCGGCCATCTTCTGCTGGCGTTCCTGCTTCTTGACGGTGAAGAGGGCGGCTTCGAGGTCGGCGGCGCAGATTTCGCGCAGCTTGGCGAGCTGGCCTTCGTCGGGGAGGGTCTCGGTGAAGACTTTCTTGGGCAGGCCCATCTTGGCGCGCAGTTCGTCCTGCGCTTCGCAGATCTTCTCGACGGCTTCGTGGCCGAACTTCATGGCGGCGACCATGTCGGCGTTGGAGATTTCCTTGGCGGAGCCTTCGATCATCATGGGCAGGTCGTGGCGGCCGACGTAGACGAGGTCGAGGTCGCTGTCCTTCATCTGCGACTGGTCGGGGTTGAGCACGAACTGGCCGTTGATGCGGCCGACGCGGACGGCGCCGATCGGGCCGAGGAAGGGCAGTTCGCTGAGCTGGAGGGCGCAGCTGGCGGCGTTGATGGAGAGGATGTCGCTCTCGTTCTGGCCGTCGGCGGTGATCAGCATGTTGTTGATTTGGACGTCGTTGAAGAAGCCTTCCGCGAAGAGCGGGCGGATGGGGCGGTCGGTGACGCGGGCGGTGAGGATTTCCTTTTCGGTGGGGCGGCCTTCGCGCTTGAAGTAGCCGCCGGGGAAGCGGCCGGCCGCGTAGAAACGCTCGCGGTACTCGACCTGGAGCGGGAAGAAATCGATGCCCTCGCGGGGCTTGCTGGTGTTGGTGACGGCCGAGAAGACGATGGTCTCGCCCAGCTGGCAGGTGGCCTGCCCGGCGGCCTGGCGGGCGAGGAGCCCGGTCTCGAACGTCATGGTCTTGCTCCCGAGGGGGATGCTGACGGATGTGGTGTTTCTCATTTCTCTTTCCTTCTTCTTGCTTGCTTTCTTGCTACTGCTTCTGACTTGCGGAAATGGTGATCGAAAACGCGTTGCCACCCGGACACGGCGGAACCACGCGGCGCGTCGCGGCGCGTGGATGGGAAAAGCTTTTTGCGAAACTCCGCCCGTCAACAGCCGCGGCAGGGGCCGCCAGCGTGCCGGGGGCGGGGCGGGCGCGGGGTGCGCCGGCCCCGTTGGGGCGCACTAGCGGCGGAGGCCGAGGCTGGCGATGAGCTTCTGGTAGCGGGCGGTGTCGCTGCCCTTGAGGTAATCGAGGAGGCGGCGGCGCTTGCTGACCATCACGATGAGGCCGCGGCGGGAGTTGTGGTCGCCCTTGTGCGACTGCAGGTGGGCGGTGAGGTCCTTGATGCGCCGGGTGAGGAGGGCGACCTGGACCTCGACGGACCCGGTGTCGTTCTCGTGCTGCTGGTATTCCTGGCGGATGGCGGCTTTGACTGTGCTGTCCATAATGTCTTTCTACTGTATCGACTTGCTTGCTGTTTTGATTGATTGGGGCAACACTTTACGCTTCCGCCGCCCCCGTTGCAAGCATTTTCCCCGGCCCGGCGGACGATTGGGCGCATCTCCGGTTTGTGCACGGGGCGGACCAAAACCACGCTTGCATATTCCCGCGCGGGGCGCATGGTGGGGCGAGGCGTCCCCGCCGAGCCGTTCTTGCCGGTTTTCCAGACCTTCTGCCCCCTTCCACACCGGCTCGCCGGGGACGGCTCGCCCCACCAAGAGCCTTGCCATCCAATCAAGGGGCACCAAAAGTCGAGGCGGAAGGGAGGAGGGGGCCCAAACCGGAGATGCGCTCCTCCCCCCGGGACGCGGCACTCCCCCCGCCGCACGACTTTCGGGCTTCCGGCTTCCGCGTCCAACCGCTATCATGCCGCCCATGACCCAAGCTCCCCTTCCAGACATCCCGCCCGCACCCGCCGGAACTTCCGGCGGCGCCTTGGTCGTCTCCTGGTACACCGTGCAGGACGAATCCAGCGGCGGGCGCCGCCGCATCGCCGAACTCCTCCGCGCCCTGGCCCCGGGGGTGCGCCTCCTCCAGCCCGCCCCGGCCCATCCCGGATTTCCCGGCGCCGGGTTCCCCCGCGACTTCGGCCGCCGCAAGATCGGCATCAACTGGGGGATGTTCAATTTCCGCTGGCCCGCCAACCGCCGCCTGGCCCGCCGCCTCGCCGCCGAATGGCGCCCCTCCGTCATCGTGTCCACCTCCATCTGGTGCCATGCCGCGTTCGAAGGGCTCGGCATCCCGCGCATCCTCGACGCGCAGAACGTCGACGCCGAAACCATCGCCGAGCGCTTCGGCCTCCGGCATCCCTTCACCCGCCTCGTGGCCCGCGCCGAGCGCCGCGCCCTCGCAGAATCGGAACTCGTGTTCTGCTGCTCCGCCATCGACGCGGACCGCTTCCGCGGCGCCTACGGCGTGCCGGCGGAAAAGCTCCTGGTCGTGCCCAACGGCGTCACCATACCCGGCACCCCGCCCGAGCCCTCGCCCGAGGCCCTGGCCATGAAAGCGCGCGACGCCGGCAAGACCATCCTCTACTTCATGGGCAAGACCGACTACGCCCCCAACGCCGAAGCCATGCGCTGGATCGCCTCCACCCTGCTCCCCGAACTCGACCGCCGCGCCCCCGGGCGCTTCGCCTGCTGGATCAGCGGCACGGGCCCCGGCCTTCCGCCCGGGGCGGACCACCCTTCCGTGCGCTGGCTCGGGCGGGTGCCGTCGGTCCCCCCCTGGCTGGCGGCGGCCGACATCGCGATCGCGCCCGTGGAGAGCGGCGGCGGCACCCGCCTCAAGATCCTCGAGTTCCTGGGCGCCGGCAAAGCCCTCGTGGCCACCCCGAAGGCCGCCGAAGGCATCGACCTCCAACCCGGCACCGACGCCGTCCTCGCGCCCCTCGCCGGGTTCGCCGACGCCGTCCTCGCGCTCGCCGCCGATCCGGACCGCGCGGCGGCGCTGGCCCGTTCCGGCCGCGCCAGGATGCTTTCCTCCTACACGTGGGAATCGGTCCACGCCCGCTGGCGCGCCGCCCTGGCCCCCTACCTCCGGGCCACTTCGCCGGGGAGCCCCGCGCCATGAAATTCGCCGGACGGGCCGCTTTGCGCTTCCTCGGCGTGCGCGGGGAGCCGGACGACGCCCTGCGCGGATGCCTAGCGGATGCCGCGGAGCGCGTCCTCGCGGCGGCCTCGCCGAACTGGACGGCTCGGCTCTTCCCGCTGCAAATCGACGGCGAAGCGCTGGACTTCGGCGGCGGTACGCTCGCTTTCCGCAGCCGGGACCTCGCGCGCAACCTGCGCGGATGCGACCGGGCGTTCCTTTTCGCGGCGACGCTCGGCGCGGGGGTGGACCGCCTCGTGCGGGGGCGGGAGGCCGTCGGCGAGATGGCCGACGCGGCGCTGCTGCAGGCCGTCGCGGGCGAGCTCGCGGACTCGCTGTGCGAGGATGTCGTGGCGGAGCTCGCGCGCAATCCGGCCGTCGCGGGCCGCCCCCTGCGCCACCGCTACTCCCCCGGCTACGGCGACTGTTCCCTCTCCATCCAGCCCGCCTTCCTCGCCGCGCTCGACGCCACGCGCCGCGTCGGAATTGCCCTGACTGGCGCCAACCTCATGGTCCCGACGAAAAGCGTGACGGCTTTCGTCGGGGTGGAAAAACCGGATTGAAACGCCACGAATGCAAAGCGCATGGAAAGTACCAGTATTCTCCCCCCTCCGAGAGGGGGGTGGCGCGGCCATGACCGGGATGCCCATGCATCGCGAAAGACAAGTGACAGAGGCCGCGACGGGGGGAGTACTGCGGTCGGCCGTTGCGGCAAGCGAGCCTTTGCAGCAGCAACAAGCAAAACAAACCTTTTTCGGTTGGAGCGTGCGGAAGATTGCGTCAACGGCATCCCGCAATACTCCCCCCGCCGCTGAAGCGGCACCCCCCTCTCGGAGGGGGGGAGTGCTGGCGCACGGTCCATTCACCGTATACAAGCTCACCGACAACATCTCGGATTTCCCTTTCCTATCGTCATTGTGAAGAATCAAAACAAAACTGAATCCATAGCATGAACACCATCCTCGACCTCATCCAGCAGCGCCTCGTCTTCGCCGACGGCGGTTTCGGCTCGCTCCTCATCGAACGCGGCTTCCCCGGCGGCATCCCGGAGGAATGGAACCTCTCGCACCCGGACGTCGTGGAGTCGATCCACTTCGACTACTACCGGGCCGGCAGCGACTACGTCCACGCCAACACCTTCGGCTCGAACCGCGTGAAGCTCGCCGCGGAGGGCTCCGGCGCCGCCGCGCTTGCCGTACGCTGCACCGCGGCCGGCGTCGCCGCCGCCCGCCGCGCCCGCGACGCGGCGGGGGGCGGGGACCGCTTCGTCGCGCTCGACGTCGGGCCGACCGGCAAGCTCCTGGCGCCGCTCGGCGACCTCGCCTTCGAGGACGCGGTCGCCGCCTTCGCGGAACAAATCCGCGCCGGGGCGGACGCGGGCGCGGACTTCGTCTCCATCGAGACGATGGGCGACATCTACGAACTCAAGGCCGCCGTCCTCGCCGCCAAGGAAAATTGCTCCCTCCCCGTGTTCGCCACCGTCGCGTTCGGCACCAACGGAAAACTCCTCACCGGGGCCGACCCCGCCGCCGTCGTCGCGCTGCTGGAGGGCCTCGGCGTGGACGCGCTCGGCCTCAACTGCGGCCTCGGCCCGGACATGGCGGCACCGCTCGCCGCGGAGTTCGTGAGGCTCTCGTCCCTCCCCGTCATCGTCAAACCCAACGCCGGCCTCCCTCGCGTGGAGGCGGGCCGCACGGTGTACGACGTCGGGCCGGACGACTTCGCCGCCCTCATGACGGAAATCGCCCGCGCCGGCGCGCGCGTCCTCGGCGGCTGCTGCGGCACCACCCCCGCCCACCTGGCGGCGCTGCGGCGCGCGTGCGGCGGCATCGCCCCCCTTCCCGTCACCCGCAAATCCCGCACCCTCGTCTCCTGCGCCACGCACGCTGTCGAACTCTGCGACGCCACCCCGGCGATCGTCGGCGAGCGCATCAACCCCACCGGGAAAAAGCGCTTCCAGCTGGCGCTCCGCGAGGGCGACTTCCCCTACATCCTCCGCCAGGGCCTCGAACAGCGCGATGCCGGCGCGCACGTCCTCGACGTGAACGTCGGCGTCCCCGGCCTCGACGAAACAGCCCTCCTGCCTCGCACCGTGCGCGAGCTGCAGGCCGTCGTGGACCTTCCCTTGCAGCTCGACACCTCCGACCCCGCCGCCATGGAAGCCGCCCTCCGCGCCTGCGCCGGCAAACCCATGATCAACAGCGTCAGCGGCAAGGCCGCGTCGCTGGCCGCCGTCCTGCCCCTCGTGCGCAAGTACGGCGGCGTCGCCGTCGGCCTCTGCCTCGACGACTCCGGCATCCCCGACACCGCCGAAGGCCGCCTCGCCGTCGCCCGCCGCATCGTCCAGGCCGCCGAAGACGCCGGCATCGACCGCCGCGACATCGTCATCGACCCCCTCTGCCTTTCCGTGAGCGCCGAGCCGCGCGCCGCCGACGTCACCCTGCGGGCCATCGAACTCGTGCGCAAGGAACTCGGCGTCGGCTGCATCCTGGGCGTCTCCAACGTATCCTTCGGGTTGCCGCGCCGCGAGACCGTCAACGCCGCCTTCCTGCTCCTCGCCCTGCGCGCCGGGCTCACGGCGGCCATCGTCAACCCCTGCAATGCCCCCGTCCTCGACGCCTACCGGACCTACCGCGCCCTCCTCGGCCTCGACCCCCACTGCGAAGAATACATCCGCACCCACGCGGGGCTCCCCCCGGCCGCCCCCGCGGCCCCCATCCCCTCCGCTTCCGCCCCCGCCCAACCCGCCTCCCCCACCCCGCCCGCCGATGGCCCCGGCGCCCTCGCGGACGCCGTCCGCCGCGGCCTCAAGGCCGAAGCCGCCCGCCTGGCCGCCGACGCCCTCGCCGCCCCAACCGACCCGCTCGCGCTGATCGACGGCGCCATCGTGCCGGCCCTCGACGACGTCGGCCGCCAGTTCGAGGCCGGCACCCTCTACCTCCCGCAGCTGCTCGTCGCGGCCGACGCCGCGTCCGCGGCCTTCGAGGAAATCAAGAAGAACCTCGCCGCGAGCGGCACCGCCCGCGAAAGCGCCGGGCGCGTCGTCCTGGCCACCGTCAAGGGCGACGTCCACGACATCGGCAAGAACATCGTCCGGGCCCTCCTGGAAAACTACGGATTCGACGTCCTCGACCTCGGCAAGGACGTGCCGCCCGAGCGCATCGCCGACACCGCCGCCCGCGAGAACATCCGCCTCGTCGGCCTCTCGGCCCTCATGACCACGACCGTCCCGGCGATGGAAGAAACCATCCGCCAGCTCCGCGCCCGCTGCCCGGACTGCAAGGTGATGGTCGGCGGCGCGGTCCTCACCCAGGACTGCGCCGACCGCATCGGTGCCGACTTCTACGGCCGCGACGCCATGACCTCCGTCCGCTACGCCCTCTCCCTCTTCAAGCCCGGCCCCTGAGCGGGGAAAAAACCATACCGCCTTTTTGGGCGAACACGATGGACAACCGGCAAAATTGTCCATGTTTCCCCATAGTCACCCATCCATCGGCGCGGCTGTAAACCGCACATCCCAAAATGCGGATGCACGAGTACATCGTAAAGTCAAAACATTCGTATTGGCCGATTGCGGGTAGGGCGGGCAGTGCTCTGCCCGCCGTGCGAAAGGGGTGTGGCATGAATGCAAATCCATGCGCAAGACAGGCACACGGCGGCGAAGGGACTCGCCGCCCTACCCCGAAAACATGCGAAAGAATGAACTTTACGCTGTACTGGAGCGGTTTCAGAAACAGTGTGGCCGCCGTCCATTGTGTCGCCACCTTTTCGTTCGCGGACGCGCAGAAGCGCGTCCCTCCCTGTGGAGAGCGCACGGCCGCGCTTCGTCGCGGCCGCGCGAACGGGGTGTTTCCGGCATGTTCTTGGAGCGCCCTTTGGCGACGGTCAGGACGGAGCCGGGCCCTCCCATGGATACGGCTGCCCTTTTCATTGTTTGCCCTGGATCGGTTCAAGGACCGGCGCCTTCCTTCGCCATGACTGGCTCCGGCGGGCCGGGGCGACCCGCCTCCCCCATCCCCTCCGTTGCCCGTCACTTGTTCGCCAATGCCATGAGGCGGATGACGACATCCAGGAGCCCAGCGCCCAGTGCGGCCGCGGCAATCCAGAAGCACGTCTTCGCCGGACCGAGCGCCGACTTGGCCCCCTCGACGTCGTGATCCGCCAGGCGGCCCCTCACCACCGCGCGGCAACACATCGCGGCGATGCCGAAAACCAAGGCAATACCCAGAAACCACCAGAGTTCGTGCCAGAAGAAGCAGGCAATCATCAGAGGGAGGCCGCCGAAAACCGGATCGATCAGACACCCGGAAAAATTGGCCCAATCGACAGCCTGTCCTTCGATCTCCTGGCCCATCCGCACCGCTTCGTCGTATTTGCGGGCGTCCGCCGTGCGCCCCGCCGCCCGCACGGGCGGCGGCCCCGCCTTCCTTCCGTCTACCGGCATCCCGCATTCGGGACAGAACTTCTGCCCCGCCTCCAGCTTGCCGCCGCAGGCCGCGCAGAACTGCACTCCCGTTGCGGGATTGTCCGCCTCCTTCTCCCCATCCTGCCGCTTCTGCTCTGACTTCTTCACCCACTTGAGCAACACTCCGCACTGCGGACACTGCGAATCCTCCCGCGTGATTTCCTGCCCGCATTTCGGGCATTTCGTGCTCATTCCTTGCCTCGCTTTCGTTTTATTTCAAGACCTTGTTCACCTTCCGGGATGTCTGCGTCCTGATGTCCGCGGGCTTGTCCACCCACCCCGGACGACAGGAGCATTTTGGCGCTTCCCGGGAACAGTCCGGACAGGCCCTCATTCCAGGTTCCGGACCACGCAGTCGTGGAACTTGAGTTCGTGGAGCATCGCATCGCCGATCCGTCCCTCAGCCGTGATGGTCTGGCCGACACGGAACCGCTTGCCCTCGGATTCGGCCATGTTCGGGAAGTTCAGCCACACGCCGGCCCCGTAGAGGTCGATTTTGATTTTGACGCCGCCGAGCAGCTTGCTGTCGATCTTCAGGATCTTGGCCCGGACCACGACCCGTTTCCCGCGGAAGCGGGCGTGCTGCCTGGCGTTCTCTTCGTCGTCCACGATGCCGTTCCCGGTGTTCTGGTAGTAGTTCATGGCCCGGCTGATTTCCCGGTAGGCGGCGCTCGTCAGCGGCAGGCCGTTGGCGATGCAGTAGTCCGCGGACTCCATCTTCCTCTGTTCGGCGGCCTTCCGCGCCGCTTCCTCCTCGCGCGCCTTGCGTTCCTCCTCCTGCCGGGCCATCTCCGCGCGGCGCTGTTCCTCGCGGGCCTTGCGTTCCGCCTCCTGCCGGGCCATCTCCGCACGCCGCTGTTCTTCGGCGAGACGCTGCCTTTCCGCCGCCGCCGCGCGTTCGGTGGCGAGGCGGTGCTCGACCGCCTTGATGGAAACCTCGAATTTGGCGAGGGACTCCTTCATGCCCGGAACGGGATGCCCGTTCGATTCCGCCTGGAGGGCGGCGAAGGAAAGCCTCTCCACGGCCGCGCGGGCGTCTTGGAGCCACTTCTCGTTGTGCTCGCCCCCGTTGAGGAAGAGCGGGGCGGTCTCGCGGTTGAGAATCAGCGAGGCCAGGCGGCCGTACGCCTCGCCGTTGCCCAGCGCGCACGCCTCCTTGTAAAGCTGTTCGGCCTTCCCGAACTCGCCCTTGGCCTCGCAGCGGACGCCGTCGCGCAACTTGGCCGCATCGGGCGGCACCCGTTCGCAACCCGCGGCCGCGGCAAGCGCCAAGGCCAGGGCCAGCGCCGCCCGGCGCGAAAGGATGGACTGGAAAAATCCCGCATCTGTCGATTTCTTGTTCATTGTTTTCCTCTTTCTGTCTCTTTTTGAAATGTACGTTCCCGGCATCACCGGGGATGCCGCATGGCGGGGCGGAACCCGCAGGATTGGCCGAGGGGCGTTCCGCCGCCGGCGGCGGCCGCCCGGCCGCGGTGCGAGGGCGTGCATGCCGAGGCCGGGGAATCCCAGCACCCGCCCCGGAGCACGGGCGAGTCGGCCAGGGCGCCCGTGCCGCCGACGGGGTTGGCGACGGCTTCGTTGCCGTAGCGGCGCGGCCGGTCCGCGCACCATTCCCAAACGTTGCCGAGCATGTCGTGGATGCCCCAGGCGTTGGGGGCCTTGCCGCCGACCGGTTTCGTCCCCCACCCTCCGTTGTTGCGGTACCAGCCCGCGGAGGAGAGGTCCCCGCCGTCCCCGTCCCCGGCGCGGCAGGCATATTCCCATTCCGCCTCCGTGGGCAGGCGCAGCGGCCAGCCCGACGCGCTTTCCACCGTCCGGCAGAAGTCGCGGCAAAGCGCGGCGTCCACTTCCTCCACCGGGAGGTCGTCGCCGCGGAATTTCGAGGGGTTGTACCCTTCGACGCTCCGCCACTGCATCTGGGTGACCTCGTGCTTGGCGATCCAGAATCCGTGCGTCAGCGCCACCCCGTGCACCGGGCTTTCCGGCCAGCCCTCCGTGCCCGTCCCTCCCATGCGGAAGGTTCCCGGCGGACACCACACCATGGTCATCGACGCGCCGCCGGGCAGCAGGATTTCCATCGTGTCGCCCGCCTGCAACGCCGCTTCGTCAGGGGGCACCCCCGGCGCGTCCGGGCCGGGCAGTGCGCCTTCTTCCGCCCGCGGCGCTGCGCCCGCTCCGTCCTCCGGCGGGGTCCCCCTCCACGCATCCGCGGCCTCCGCCCCCGCCTGGAGTCCGTTGCCGATCGCCCGCCCCGCGTCCCGCGCGAGGTTCTGCAGGATGCCCCCCGGCGCGGGACAGGCCGCCGCCATCGCGCAACAGACGGCCAGAACAATCCGTTTTCCATTCGATTTCATGTTTCTCTCCTCGGGAACAACCCCGTCCTTTGCGTTCCGGCTTTCATTCGCCCGGTGAATTCCACGATTCCATCCCCCTCCGGGACCCATCGATGAAACCCTCGCCGAACGATTCCAGCCAGCTGCCGGAATTGGCTTCCCCGGAATCCTCCCATTCCGGGAATGCATCCTGTATCTCCTGGGGGGAAGCGCCACCCAGCGCGGCCTGGAACTTCAACACGGCTTCCAATGTCTGGATGTCCTCCTTCGAGCTCCCGGTGGCCATCAGGGCCTGGCGCACGAGCCTTGCCGCATCGGCTTCCGCGGACCGGTTCAAGGTGTTGCGCACCATCTTCCGGGCGTCTTCCGGCAGCTTCCGGATGGCGGCCTCCCGCACCTCGGACTCCTCGGCGGACAACGCGACTTCGCGCAGGAGGGCCTCGTCATCGAGTTGGCGGATTGCCGCTTTCCGGGTTTCGGGGTCGGGGTCCGTCTTTGCAATCTGCGCCAGGAAGCCCTGGTCGACCACGCGGCCCAGGGCCGCCCGCCGGACAGAGGCATCCGTTTCGCCCAACACGATTCCGCGCAGGGCGGTTTCGTCGTCGAGCCGCTCGACGGCCCACTTCCGGTTTTCGGCGGAGGTGTCGGCCTTCGCGATTTCCGCCAGGATGGACTGGTCGTCCACGCGGGCCAGGGCCGAACGCCGGACGGAGGCGTCGGCATCCTGTTGCGCGATGGTTGTCAGAAAGACCGGATCGCCGATTTTCGCAACCGCGGCCGCCCGGACTTCCGCCGATTGGTCGTTGGTTGCCGCCTGTTGCAGGACATCGGCGGCTTGAAGGCGCTGGACGGCGAGAAGGCGGACCTCCGATGCCGGGTCGTTCCGCGCGATCCTGGACAGGATGGACTGGTCGCCCGTCTTTGCGACTGCCGCGCGCCGGACGCCGGCGCTGGCATCGGATTGGGCGATTTCGCCGATTGCGGCGGCATCCGACAGCTTGCCGACGGCCGCTTCGCGCACCGCCGGACTGGAATCCGTTTGCGTCGCCCGCCGGAACACGTCCTGGTCCGCCGATTGGCCCACGGCGGCCAGACGGACGGCCTCGTCGGCATCGCTGGCCACGACCTCTTTCAGGACGGCGGGGTCGGTGATTTTGCGGACGGTCCGCAACCGGACCTCCGCATCGCCGGATTTCCGCACGATGGCCTCGAGCGCCTTCGGGTGCTTGATCCGGTCAAGGGCGGCGAGCCTGTTTTCCTGCTCGGGGTCTTTCGCGACCGAGGCAACAAGGAAGGCAGGGTTGTCGATTTTCCCGACAGCGGCCTTCCTGGCGTCCGCATCGGGCGCATGGGCGGCGATGTCCGCCAAGACGGCTTCCGTCCCGATCCGGCCGACGGCAAGCTGCTTGAGGGAGGGGTGCACGACCGGAGATTTCGCGATGCCGGCCAGAACGGACTCCTGCCTGATTTTCCCGATGGCCGCCGATTTGATTTCCGGCAAGGAGGAGCGGGTTTGCACGACTTGGCTCAGCGGAGCGTCGCCGGAAACGCGGTCCAGGAATCTTGCCGCGACATCCAGATCGCCGGATTCGGAGGCCAATGCGGCGTACCGCTGTTCGGGCAGGCCGGAGACTCGGTCCGCGGCCGTTTGGCGGATTTCCGGGACGGAGGAATGGATGGCGATGTCGGCGAGGGTTTCGGGGTCGTCGATCCGGGCGAGGGCGGAAAGACCGCTGTTTTTGGTCGCCGGATGTTTGGCCCTGGCCACGAGGATGTCGAGGGAAGTGTCGTCCTCAAGCAACCGCTCTTCGGACCCCGAAAGGCGCTTTCCGCCCAGGAGTCGTTGTTTGGCCTTCAATCTCATGGCCGAGACGGCCTTGTCATAACGCGCTTGGGTGAGGGAATCGAAAATGGCCTTTGCCATGGACTCCGACCACGGAGGGGAGCCACTGCCCGGGCCTTCCGAAGAGAAGAGGTCTCGGAGTCCGAGGGGCAGCAAGAACCAGCTGGCGATGTCCGTGGTGCTCCGCTCGCCACGGAATTCGGTTTTTTCCCCGGGGAGGGTGGTCGATATTTCCCATTTGTGGGTGCTGGTGTCCCAATGGGGGAACACAAAGCACGAGCCCAGGAACAACAGCCCCGTCAGCATCTTCGTGCCGTCCGAAGTCTCCTCGAGGCCGAGGTAACGGAGGTCGACGCTGTACGGGACTGGGGGCAGGGATGGGTTCTGCCCCTTTTCGAGCTTTTGCAGTTCCGCCTTGAGGGCGTTTTCGAATTCCCGGTCGTGCTCGTCGTCCGAAACGGCCTGCACCCGGAAGTTGGTTGCGGAGCCGGAGGAGGCGGGTTTGTGCTTCACGTCGAACGAAGTCGAATGGAATCGCGTGACGCACCCGTCGCAGAACAGGGCAACGGACAATGCCAAACCGATGCAGGCAAGGAAGCGGGGGGTGATTCCCGCCGCAGCCAACATTCTTCCGTTTTTCATCGCTCGTCTCCTCCGGCCCAGGGTTGCTCCGGCGGAAGGGCGCCCAGACCGGAAAAAGGGCGCGCTTCCGTTCGTGCGCAACTGGGGCCCTGAGAATGCCGGTAAAGACACGGAGGAAACGCGCCCGCAAGGGACGCGCCTCTCTCCGCAAACGGCCGTCGTTCACTCGAATTTCTCAGGTTCCAGTTGCACGGCACATCTTGCGAAAGATGCGGAAAACAGAATGTCCGACGCGGGCGACCGGCTGGGTGCCGGCCATCCATCGTCGCTTTCAGCTTATCCGCCTCCTCCGTGTCCGTCAAATGCATAATCCTTCCGTGTCGGTTCCGCGCCGGCGGCCGATTCCGCCGGGGGTTCCATATCCATACTCACCGGCCCGGGCGGAATCTGACGGAGTTTTTCCCGATTGTGCAAAACGGGCCTGCGGAGCGGAGGCGCGGAAGTCCACATGGATCGCAAGCGGCGCTGGAGCGGTTCAAGTCATTCTGTGGCTTCCCTGCCGTTTCCCAACCACAAGGTCGCGCTTCCGCGCGACCGTTGCGCTCTCCACGGGGAGGGACGCGCTTCTGCGCGTCCGCGAAAGAAAAGGTGGCAACACAATGGATGGCGGCCACACTATTTCTGAAAACGCTCTAGTGGAACCGTCTCCCGAATTCAGCAAATTCATGGACCAAGGAAGGCGCCAGGACCCGCCCCCCTCCGAGAGGGGGGTGGCGCGGCCATGGATGGAAGGCGGATGCATGGCAAAAGACAAGCGGCAAGGGCCGCGACGGGGGGAGTACTGCGGTCGGCCGTAGCGGCAAGCGCGACTCCGCACCGGCAACGAACGAATCAAGACTTTTGCGGATGGAGCAAGTGGACGCCTGCATCGACGGCCTCCCGCAGTACTCCCCCCGCCGCCCTTTCCTTCCGCTCCGCATTTGCAAGCCATAAGCCATCTTCCTCCGGGCGGCACCCCCCTCTCGGAGGGGGGCGAATGCTCGCGCACACCCCATTCCCTGAATACGGCCCCCATCGTCCCAACCCCATCGTCGCAATCCACTATGGCGGGTTCAGAAATAGTGTTGCCTCAACCTTTTGTCCCGTCCAGGCGTTTGTCCGGCGTTTTCCGGGTGCGAAGGCTTCTCCGACAAACGCCCCTTCCAAAACTCCTCCGTGCCTCCTTCCTCCGTTCCCTCCGTGTTTCGCGCCGCGGGCCCGTTTCCCTGCGGCAACGCCTTGTCTGGTCGGCATTCCGGCGAGTCCCCCCGCCGCTGGGCGGATGGCGGGTTCCCCCTACTCGGCGGAGGGGGTGAGGCAGACGCGGAAGCCGACGTTGTTGTAGCGGCTGGCGGGGGGGAGGGAGAGGCGGTCGTTCTGGCGGCGGATGTCGAACCAGTCGTCGCCGCACCAGCATCCGCCGCACACCACGCGCTCGGTGCCGGTGGCGGGACCCGCGTAGTTCGTCGCCGAGGCTTCGGGCCAGGCGCCGGACCAGTCCGAACACCATTCGCAGACGTTGCCTGCCATGTCGTACAGCCCGGTGGTGCCCGCGGCCGACCGCCCGACGGGGTGGGTCCGGTTTTCGCTGTTCCGGGCCGTCCAGCTCCACGGGGTGCCGGCGTATTCCCGGACGACGGCGCGGGCCACGAGCCACTCCATTTCCGTCGGGAGGCGCAATCCCGTCCGGCGGCAGAACTCCATGCAGTCTTCCCAGGATACGCTTTCCACCGGCAGCTCCGCCCGCTTCGAGGCCACCGGGAACTCCTCGCCGCGGAAATACGACGGGTTGGTCCCCATCACGCTTTCCCACTGCTTCTGTGTCACCTCGCAGACGCCGATCCAGAAGCCGTCCACCGTCATCCAGACGGGTTCCTTCGGCGGAGCACCGGATTTTTCGAACAATTTCGGGACCATCGCCCGCAGGGCCGCCTCCTTGGCCGCCTCCCCGATGCCCATCTTGCAGTCTTCGATCCACGCCAGGGTCAACTCCGCGCCGCCGGGCAGGGTGACGGTCCGTTTTTCGAAATTCTCCTCTCCCGGCGGAAGGATGCACCGTCCGTCCGGCGGGGCGGCGGGGGCCGCCGCCGCCGCGGAGAGCAGCGCCAGCGCCGCGACGATCCGTTTCCAGGCGTGTTTCATCGGATTTCGAACCCCCAGTCATCTTGCCCGTCCTCTTCATCCTCTTCTTCCGAATCGGACTCGAAGGGGGCGCGCCGTTCCGCCCACAGGCGGAATCCGATTTCACCGGGCGCGGGACAGCGGGCGAAGGGGTAGTCGCTGGGGACGGTGTCCGCGCTCTTCAGGAGGTCCCAGTAGCGCATGAAGCGCGGTTGCTCCAGCAACGCCTCCGGAAGGGTTTCCCCCGCGGCCCGGTCCGCCCAGCTTCCGCCCATGCAGCGGAAACCGGCCTTGCCGTCCGCTTCGCCCCAAGATCTCGTCAGTTCCCGGACGTTCCCGTACAGGTCGGAGCAAGAGGCGCCATCCGCCTTTTCGCCGATGGGATGCGTCCGTCCCCCGGCGTTCTCCGCGAACCATCCGGCCTCCAGGCGGGCCTCCGGGGTGTCGGCCGGATGGAGAGAAGCCAGTTGCCGCCACTCCGGCGCATCCGGCAGACGGAAAGTCCAGTCTTCCTCCCTGGCGATGGAAGTCGAATTGAGGCGTTGGAGAAACTCCAGGCAGGCGCCCAGGGTCAGGGAATCCACGGGCCTGTCGTCGCCCTGGAAGCGGGAAGGGTTGTCGTCCATCAGGGCCATCCATTCCTTTTGGGTGACCTCGTGGAGGCCGCCCCAGGTGGAAACCCAAGCGTTTCTCTCCAACCTGGTGCCGAATGGCTTCATGTCATCCACCAGCGCGAGGATGGTTTCCTTTTTTTCTTCGTCCGCCTCGAAACGGGCCAGCGCCGCGGCGCGCACGGCACGGACGCCCGGCGCTGCCGGCACCTCCGGCGCGGCCACCGGTTCGGGGGAGGGCGGCGCTGCCGGACTCGCTGGGACCTCCGTAACGGCAGGGGAGGGAGTGGCTGGGGTGTCGGCGGGTGCCGGGGAAGCGGGAGGCGCGGGGGACAGCGCGGGAGCGGGGGCAGGAACAGGGGGCTGCACGGGAGCGGGGGGCGGACCTTCTGGCGACGGTTCCAGACGTCGCGCAAGCGGCACCGCAATGGGCACCGCCACCAGCAGACCCAGCACCGCCGCGGCCGCGGCGGTGCGCCGCCAGTGGCGGCGGCGGATGGCGCGCGAGAAGGCCGCGGCGTCCGGGTAGCGCTGGCGGGGGAGGCTGGCGGTGGCCTTGCGGATGATCCGTTCCCAGGCGCGGGGCGGGTTGCCTCCGAAGCATTCGTCGGCGAGGATGCCCAGCGCGTGGACGTCGGTCGCCGGGGTCGGCGCGCCGCCCGCGAACTGCTCCGGGGCCGCGTAGCCGGGCGTGCCCACCCCCACCTCGGCGCCGTCCACCACCGACGGCGAGACGCGCCCCGCCGCCGTCTCGCCCGCGACCGTCTCGCCCGCCCGCTTGAGCAGGCCGAAATCGACCAGCACCGCATGGCCGTCCGCGCGGCGGAGGATGTTGCGGGGCTTGAGGTCGCGGTGGACCCAGCCGCGCCGGTGCAGTTCCGCGACGCCGCGCGCGACGTCGAGGAGGTAGGCCGCCACGGCCGCGTCCCTGTGCGGCAGCGGGTACTCCTCCAGCAGCTCCATCGCAATCCACGGGCGCCCCTCCTCCACCCCCGCGCCGAAGAAGGCCGGGAACGCAGGTCCCGGCGCCTCCATCAAAAAGCGCGTCTCCCGGTCGAAGCGCTCGCGCGGCCCGTCGCCGTCGCGCCAGAGGACCTTCAGGACCGCCGGCGTCCCCAACCGCCGGTGGCGCGCGCAATAGACTTCCGCGCTGCCGCCGCGCCCGACGTAGCCCGCCACCATCCACTCGCCGATCTCCCGCCCCTCGCGCCAGAGGTGGGTCGCCCCCTCGGCCACCGACGCGCCCGCTTGGGCCAGCCAGTTCTCCAGCCTGTCGCCGCCATCAGGGCCCATCGACGCGCTCCATCCGTTCCACCAGTTCGCGGAGGCGCGCCGTCATGCGCTTCTTCGCCTGGTCCACCACGTCGCGCGTCGCCAGCAGCGAGGCCGCCACGTCCGCGGGCTTCTCCCCGCGCAACGCCGTGCGCACGAACATCTGCTTGTGGCGGGCGTTGACCGACGGGTCGGCCAGCAGCTGCTCCAGCGCCGCCGCGTAGACCGCCTCCCGCCATGACGCCTCCTCAGCGTCCGCCGCGGCACCGTCCGCCGCGTCGGCGGCCAGGCGGTTCTCCATGCGCTTGCGGCGGCCTTCGGAGCGGAGGGCGTTGAGCGCCTTGTGGCGGAGCACGCCGGTGAGGTAGTTGTGGAAGGCCCCCTGCCCGGACGGCACCGCCACGTAGCCCGGCAGGGCGTCCATCAGGGCCAGCAGCGTCTCCTGGATCAGGTCGTCCGCCTCCAGCCCCGGGAAGCGCTCCTGCATGTACGCCTCCATCATCGGCCGGTACGCCGCGACGAACTCCGTCCAGCGCGGATGCTCCGCCGCCCCGGCGATCTGCTTGAGCATCGTCGTGGAGGTGGTCGGCACCAGCGACCCCGCCGCGCCCTTCGGCGCGGGGGGCGGGATGGATGGCGGATGGGGTTTCACGTCGGGGTTCCCGCGGTCTCCCGCGAGTAAACCACACCCCGCACCGGGCCGCAATGCAAACTCCGGGAGGCGGACGGGGGCGGGTGTGGGACGAAATAGGGAATAGAAACTGCACCCAAGGCATTTTTGCAATTACGGGAAACCATTGACATTCCGGCGGTTTTTCACCATCCTCCACCCCATGGACACCATCCGGAAATGCCACGGAGCAACCGCCTCCGTCCCCCGCCCCGCCGCCGCGGATTCCACCCGCGGCACGGCCTTGCGCCACGGGGGGCGGCCGTGAAACTGATCCATACGGCGGACTGGCATCTGGGGGCGAAGCTGTGCGACCGGGACCGGCTCCCGGAACAGGCGCGCTTCCTCGAATGGTTCGCGGGGCTGCTGCGGGAGGAGCGTCCGGACTTGCTCGTCGTCGCCGGGGACGTGTTCGACACGCACCAGCCCTCCCCCGCCGCCCAGAAGCTCTATTACGATTTGCTCGCCGCCATCGTGAGGGACCGCCTGTGCCGGTGCGTCGCCATCCTCGGCGGCAACCACGACTCGGCCCAGCTGCTGGCGGTCCCGGAGCGCCTGCTCTCGCCGCTCGGCATACGGATCGTCGCCCGCCGCGCGGAGGCGCCGGCCGACGAAGCCATCCTGGTGCCGTCGGCGGACGGCGGTCCGGGGCTGGCGCTGGCGGCGGTGCCGTTCCTGTCGAAGGCGGACCTGGCGAACTCGGCCCCGCCGGAGGAGGGGGAAGGGGCGGGGCCGGAGCGTCCGGACCGCGCGGACCGCGCCGCGCGCCTGCGCTCCGGCTTCGCCGCCCACTACCGCGCCGTCGCGGCGGCCGCGCGCGCCGCGGCCCCCGGCGCGCCGCTGGTGGTGGCGGGCCACGGGGTGTTGGAGGGGTGCCTGGCGCGCGACATCCGTCCCGGGCGGCTGCGGCCGGTCGGCGGCGTGGACGCCTACCCGGCGGAGACCCTGCCCCCGGCGGATTACGTGGCGTTCGGGCACCTGCACCTGCCGCAGTCGGTCGGCGGCAATCCGTGCGTGCGCTACAGCGGGGCGCCGCTGCCGATGAGTTTCTTCGAGGCCGGAACGCCCAAGAGCGTCGTGCGCGCCGAGTTCGGCGCGCCGGGGGAGCCGCCGCGCATCGAGGAGGTGCCGGTGCCGGCGTTCCGGCGGTTGGCGGCGCTGAAGGGGACGCCGGAGGAGCTGCGCGCGGCGGTGGAGGGGCTGGTGGCGGAACGCGCGGAGTGCTGGGTCTCGCTCGCGGCGACGGAGGGGGCGGCGGACGGCGACATGGCGTCGTTCTGGGCGGACCTCGACCGCGCGGCGTCCGGCAGCGGCGTGGAGCTGCTCGTGCGGGAGGAGCCGCCGCCGCCGGAAGCCGCCGCCGGCACCGGCCGCGCCGCGCTCGCCGCCGCGTCCACGGCCGACGGCCTCCGCGCCGCCTCTCCGCTGGAGGTCGGCCTCATGCGCCTGCGCGAAGCGGCGGCCTCCCCCGCCGAATTCGAAATCTACGCCGCCATGCTCCGCGAGGCCGTCGAAGCCGCCGAAGCCGGGGCCGCCCCCGGGGAAGGAGCCGCGCCGTGAAGCTCCTCCGCCTCGCCTTCAAGAACATCAACTCCCTCGCCGGCGAATGGAGCATCGACTTCACGCGGCCGGAGTACCGCGACGGAATCTTCCTGATCGTCGGCGACACCGGCAGCGGCAAGACCTCCGTGCTCGACGCCCTCTCCCTCGCCCTCTACGGGCGGACCGCCCGCCAGGAAAAGTTCTCCGACAAGGTCAACGAAGTGATGACGCGCGGCACCGGCGAATGCTGGGCCGAGGCCACCTTCTCGTGCGAAAGCGGCGTCTACACCTCGCGCTGGAGCCAGCACCGCGCCCACAACCGGCAGGGCGGCTCCCTCCAGGACATCGAAATCACCCTCACCGCCGCCGACGGCACCGAGCTGGCCGACCACCGCGGGCGGGACGCCAAGAGCCGCATCGCGGGCCTGCTCGGACTGGACTTCGACCAATTCCAGCGAACGGTGATGCTCTCGCAGGGGCAGTTCGACCGCTTCCTGACGGCCAAGCCGAACGAGCGCTCCGCCATCCTCGAACAGGCGACCGGAACCGAAATCTACGCGCGGGCGGGGTGCGTCATCCACGAACGCTGGAAGCGGGCCAAGGCCGCCGCCCAGCTCGCACTGGAGTGCCGCAACGCCCTCGCCGCGCTTTCCGGCGACGACCGCGCGGCCCTGCAAACCGACCTCGATTCCGCGCTCGCCGCCATACCCGCCGCCCAAGCCGGCCTCGCCGCCGCGCAAGCCGAATGCCAGTGGCACGCGCGCGCCGCCGAACTCGCCGACCGCGAAACCTCCCTCGCCGCCGAAGCTGCCGCGCTCGCCGCCCGCGACGCCGACCTCGCGGAGCCGCGCCGCATCCTCGCCGCCGCCCGTACCGCCCGCGCCCTCGACTCGCTCCACGCCGCATTGGAAACCGCGCGCCGCACCGCCGAAGCCGCGTCCGCCGAGGCCGCGCGCCGCGCCGAAGCCGCCGCCGCCGCCGCGAAAAAACGCGACACCGCCGCCGCCGCCCTCCGGCGCGCCGCCGAAGCCCAGGCCGCCGCCGCCGCGACCCTCGAACGCCGCCTCCCCGACATCGCGCGCGCCCGCCAACTCGATTCCGAACTCGCCCTCGCCACCGCAACCCTCGCCACCGCCGCCAAGGACCTGCGCGCCGCCGAGACCGCCCGCGCCGAAGCCGCCGCCCGCCGCGCCAACCTCGAAACCGCCATCGCCGCCTCCCGCGCCCTCGCCGGATGGCTCGGCGCCGTACTCTCCCCCGACGCCCCCGGCACCACC
>JAFYAC010000095.1 GCA_017540905.1 Kiritimatiellia bacterium
CTCCCGCTCCGCCGCCTCCGCGAGCGCCTTGCGCCGGCGCTCCTTGCGCTCCGCCTTCCACTTCGCGAACCCCTCCCGCAGCCCCGTCCAGAGCTCCTTCGGCCTCACCCCGCTCACGAAAAACAGCCCCGCCAGCACCACGGCCGTGGCCAGCAGCGCGGTGCCGATGCCTCCGACCAGCTTCACCAGCATCTGCTGTCCCAGCAGATACCCGACGAACCCGCCCGGCATCCCCCCGATGTCGTACCGCGCCAGCCTTGCCGTCGCCCAGAAATCCCCCGACATCCCCGCCAGCACGCAGCACCCGGCCAGGATGCCGCCCATCCAGGCCGCGCGCGGCCAGAAGCGGTCCTCCGACTTGAACACCAAGAACAGCCCCAGCACGGCGAGCATGGCGGGCACGAGGAACCCGGCCGCCCCGAACAGGCGGAAGACGGCCCAGGCGGTCCAGGCGCCGAGGGGCCCGATGTAGTTGCGGGCGGCCTGCCCGCCGCTCCAGTCCGCCGTGTCGCACACGTCGTAGGACACGACGGCGAGCAGCAGCAGCACCCACACCGCCTGCAGGACGATCCCGGCGAATTCCCGCCGTCCGTTCTTTGCCTTGTCACGTTTCAAAGCCATAATGTTCCCAAGATACCCTCCCGCCCCCTCCCCATGCAACCGCAAACCTCCTTCCCGCCCGGAAAAAACGCTCCCAAAGCGGCAACGCAATGGGAAACGGCCCCACTATCTCCCCCAACCGCTCCAAGGCCGCCGGCCGGACCCCGGGATGTTCCGGTTCACGACCAGGCGAGCATCTGGTCGATGGCGCGGCGCGCGCGTACGGCAATCGCCGGGTCCACTTCCACCGCGGGCGCGTTGTCGCGCAGGCAGAAGTACACCTTCTCCAGCGTCGTCTTCTTCATGTTTGGGCAGATGGCCCACGGCGATACGGGATAAAACACCTTGTCCGGGTTCTCCTGCCGCAGGCGGTGCAAAATGCCCTCCTCCGTCGCCACGATGAACTCCTTCGCGGCCGATTTCTTCGCGAACGCGCACATCTGCCCCGTGGACAGAACCTCGTCCGCCGCGTCGCGCACCGGCTTTGCGCATTCGGGGTGCGTCATCGCGACCGCCCCCGGATGCGCCGCCTTGAGTTCCAGGATGTCCTCCGGCCGTATCCGCGCGTGCGTCGGGCAGTACCCCGGCCACACGATGACCTCCCGTCCCAGCCGCTCCGCCACGACGCTCCCCAGGTGCTGGTCCGGCACGAACAGCACCTCCCGCCCCTCGTAGTGCGCGAGAATCTTCTCCGCGTTCCCCGACGTGCAGCAGCAGTCGCTCTCGGCCTTCACTTCGGCCGTCGAGTTGACGTAGCAGACCGTCGCCGCGCCCGGATGCGCCGCCTTGAACTCGCGCAGCTGCGCCGCGTCGATCATGTCGGCCATCGGGCAGCCCGCCGTCGGGTCGGGCGAGAGGATGCGCTTGTCCGGGTTCAGAATCGCGGCCGTCTCCGCCATGAAGTGCACCCCGCAGAACACCACCACCGGCGCGTCGATCCCCGACGCCTTCCGCGCCAGCTCCAGCGAGTCGCCCGTGAAGTCCGCGATGTCCTGCACCTCCGGCCTCTGGTAGTTGTGCGCCAGGATCAGCGCATTCCGTTCCGCCTTCAACCGCGCGATTTCAGCCAAAATGTCCATCGTCTTCTCCTTTCGCGTCTCGTCGTTTCGTCGTCTCGTCGTCAATTGTCTTTCTTCCGCCGCACCGCCCCGACCGCCAACCACGCCGCCGCCCCGAGCCCCAGCGCCAGCCCCGCCGCCTCCAGCCCCACCGCCGCGCTTCCCGGCGCGTACCGCAGCTCCACCTCGTGCCGCCCCGCCTCCGCCAGCGGCACCGCCATGAACAGGTAATCCGCGCGCAACACCGGCGCCGCCTTCCCGTCGATGCGGCACTTCCAGCCCGCATTGAAATTCTCCGCGATGCGCAGCAGCGCCGGCGCCTCCGCCACCTCCACCGCGAACTTGTACACTCCCGGCCGCAGCTCCACCTCCCCCTCCACGGCGGCGCGCCCCTTGGCCGACGGCGCGGCCCGCGCCGCGCCGAGCCCCGCCGCCTCCGCGCTGCCGGGCGGCAGCAGCACCGTCTCGCCGGGCACGAAGTCCGGCGCGGCCAGCAGCCGCAGCGCCTCCGCGTCCTCGCTCTCCAGCCAGTACGACGCCGGCTGCACGCGCGCGACCGGCTTGCGCAGCGCGAGCACCGCCTCGGGCATCGACTCCAGCCCCGCCATCGCGCTTTCCGCGGGGATCGACTCCGCGCCCCAGGCCCCGTCCGCGTCCTGCACGGGCCGGTACGCCCAATCCAGCCGGAACTTCCACCCCAGCTCCGGCTCCTCCAGGATGCGCTTGGCGATGCTCCCGTGCGCGAGCACGTGGCTGACCGCGGCGAGCTGCCACTGCCGCACCGGATCGGGCACCGCGCGCCACCACGCCGCGTAATCCGCGGGCGGCCGCGGCAGCTGCGTGACATTGAGCGAGGGGATCCCCTCGTGCGGGAACAAATACGTCAGCCACTGGTTGTACCACGGCGCATCCTGCGACACCAACGCCACCCTCCCCCCCTTGCGCTCCGCCTGCAAATGCTCCGAAAGCGGATTGCCCGCCACATACCCCTCCGGCATCGTCTGGATGTAGTGCGGCCCGACCAGCCACGCCGCCTCCGCGACCACCAGCGCCGCCCCCGCCCACGGCAGGAAAACTTTCCAACCATTGGAAAAAAGTTTTCCAACCATTGGAAACTTTTTTTCCAACCATTGGAAAAATCCGCCTTGCGCGACCGGATTTTTCCAACCATTGGAAACTTTTTTTCCAATCATTGGAAAACTTTCCAGGCCCATTCCCCGCACCATCGCCCCCGCCAGCGCGAACGCCCCCGCGCACCACCAGAGCGCAAAAACCTTGTTCCGCACGATCACCGCCCCCATCGGCCCCCAACCCGCCGCCGACAGCTTTACCGACTCCGCCGCGCCGCCCGCCCACTCGTGCCCCGCCGCCAGCGCCGCCGCCGCGGCCATCCCCCACCCCGCCCACGACCAACGGCGCCGCTGCTTCGCATCCATCCGCATCGCCGCGTCCAGCCCCACCGCCGCCAGCACCCCCCAGCCCAGCTGGAAGAAGTGCAAAAACTTGTTCGGATTGCGGATCTCCCCGAACCCCGGCAGCGCCGCCACCACCCGGTACAGCGGCGTGTACTTGCCGAACGACAGCACCAGCGCCGCCGCCGTCACCCCCGTCCAGAGCAGCCACTCCCGCTTCCGCCCCCGCGCCGCCGCCACGATCCCCACCACCGCGAAGAACAGCGGCAGCGCCCCCACGTACACCGTCTCCAGCCGGAAATTCATGAACCCGCGCCCCGTCCGCTCCCACGCCCCGTCGCGGCCCGTCCTCCCCCAGTACGGCCCCGACGGATCCCCGCTGCGCCAGCCCGCCCAGCCCGGCGCGATGAAATCCACCGACTCCGCCGGCGGCTGGCTCCACTGCGTGATGAACTCCCACTTCGCCTCCGGCGCCTGCGCCTCCACCCCGTCCGTCACCCCGCTGCCGCGCGTCGCCAGCGCCGCCCCGCCCGCCAGCAGCACCGCCGCCAGGCCCGCCGGAAGCAACTGCTTCGCCCAAGCGCCGGGGGAACGGGCGCTCCCGCCCGTCCCGGCCTTCACCGCCCGCCACGCCTCCAGCACCCCGACCGGCAGCAACAGCACCGCGCAGAACAGCGCCACGTCCCCCTGCTCCAGGAACATCGCCCCCGCCGCCGCGCCCGCCACCGCGCCCCACGCCACCTTGCCCGACCGCCCCCACTTTCCCGTCGCCCAGAGCGCCAGCGCGCAGAAGAACATCACCCCGTACTTGCCCACGTGCCCCGCGTACGTCAGCGTCAGGTTCGTCCCCGTCCAGAACGCCACCGCCGCCCCCAGCGCGCACGCCGCCGGCCTCAGCCCCTTCCCGCGCCCCCACAGCGCCAGCAGCCACGCCCCCAGCGCCAGGCACAGCCCGTGGAACGCATTCGTGAACCATTCCGCCGACACCTCCCGCAGCAGCGCGAACGACGGACGCAGCCCCCCCACGTCCGGCAACCCCGCCAACACCCCGTCCTGCCAGCGGCTGGCGAGCGACGACTCGCTCATCCGCTTGAACATCGACATCAACCCCACGTTGTCGTCCGTGCTGAACAGCAGCGCCCCCTCCGGCACCACCACCCGGAACACGAGCACCGCCACCGCCGCGAACAGCGCCAGCCAGACCGCCCCCTGCCAAATCGTCCTACCTTGGAGTGCTTTCATGTCTCCCGACTCTACTCCACCCTCCCCCACGCCTCAACCACAGATTGCCCCCTCCCAATCCAGGACGTTTGTACAGTTCAAAGTCAAAACATCCGTGTTTGCCAGGCCGGGCGTGGTAGGGCGGGCAGTCCTCTGCCCGCCGCGCGAAAGGGGGGGCGGCACGAAGGCAAATGGGAATCTTGCCATGCGCCTGACAGGCACACGGCGGCGAAGGGACTCGCCGCCCTACCCCGAAAACACGCGAAACAACAAACTTTACGCAGCCCCAGCGGCCGGTCGGTAGGGGCCGACCTCCGGGCGGCCCGCCATGGGCCATCCTTTTGCGCGGCCCGCCCGGAGGTCGGCCCTACCGGAGGAAGCACCCGACAAGAAATCGCAAGGCTCAGAAGCCGTTCATCAGGATGGTGGCGGTCAGGGGCGGGAGTTTGAGGTCGCCCTTCCAGCCGGCCGGCCACTCGGGGGCGGGGCGGCCGGCGGGCCAATCGACCGGGGCCAGGCCTTCGGGGTTGATTTCGCGGCCGTTGCCGATCATGCGCCAGGCGGTCTTGCCGCCGAGTTCCAAGGGAATCAGCTGCGCGGCCGGGGAGGTGTTGTAGAGGACGGCGAAGCCGCGGCCGTTGTGGAGTTCGGGGACGTTGACGATGTAGCCGAACAGGGTCGGGCTCTTGGGCGTGATCCATTTGTAGTAGCTCGACGGCGGGCGCTGGGCGACGCGCAGGGATTCGCCCGCGTCGCTCATGCGCAGCTGGATCAGCCCGGCGTAGTAGGCGAGGGTTTCCTTGGCGATGGGTCGGTCGCGGTCGGTCCAGCGGATGGCGTTGACGGCGTCGCCGCGGTTGTAGGTGTTGCGGATGCCCCATTTGCTGCGGATGAATTCCTGGCCTTCGTAGATCATGGTCTTGCCCAGGGAGGTGAAGAGCAGCGTCGCGGCGATGCGGTTGACGGCGGCGTCGTGTTCGTCGAGCTTGCGGCCGTCGTGTTCGGGGTTGGACGCGATTTCGTCGGCGAAGGCCATGTCGTCGTGGCTCTCGAGGTAGTTGACGGGCTGGAGCGGGTTCTGCGCCCAGGTGGTGACGGAGCCGAAGACGCTGGTCTTGAGCCAGTCGCGGTTGCCGGAGCCGCGGGCGAAGTCCTTGGCGGCGTAGCGGAAGTCGTTGTTCCACGCGCTCCACCCGGTGCCGTGCAGCTGGTATTTGTTTTCGCCGCGCCCGGGGCTCCACGGCTCGGCGATGAGCAGGACGTTGGGGTTGAGGGCGCGCGCGGCGTCGCGCAGTTCCATCATGGTGTGCAGGTCGACGAGTTCGGCGAGGTCGAAGCGGAAGCCGTCGACGTGGAATTCGCGCATGAAGTGGAGGATGTTGTCGACGATGAGCTTGCGCATCATGGGGGACTCGGTCTTGACGTCGTTGCCGCAGGCGCTGTGGTTGAACCAGCTGAGGTCGGGGCCGAGGCGGAAGTAGCATTTCTTGTCGATGAGCGCGAAGATGTTTGGCCCGCCGACGTGGTTGTAGACGACGTCGAGGACGACGGCGAAGCCTTCGGCGTGCAGGTCGTCGACGAGCTGCTTGAATTCGTAGTAGGCGGCGCCGTTGGTGGGGTTGGAGGCGTATGAGGATTCGGGCGCGAAGTAATACACCGTGGAGTAGCCCCAGTTGTAGGGGTCGGCCCCGCTGCCGCTGAATTCGCTGATGGGCAGCAGCTCGATGGTGTTCACGCCGAGCCGCTTGAGGTGGTCGAGGCCGGTGCCGGTGCCCTTGGTGGCCATGAACCCGCCGTACTTGCCGCGCAGCGGCTCGGGGACCTTCGAGGACGGGTGGACGGTCATGCCGCGCACGTGGCACTCGTAGATGACGACGTCCTCGCCGTCGGGCGTGCGCCAGTCCTGGTCGGTCCAGCCCTTGAACCAGCGGTTCGTCGCGTCGGGATCGACCACCAGCGTCAGGCCGTCGGAGGTCGCGGCGGCGCGGCCGTAGGGGTCGCCGACGACCGCGAAGGGATCGAAGTTCTCGCCGTCGCCGTCCGGGCCCGCCACGCGGAAGCCATAGTACTTGCCGACGTCCAGCCCGAGCGTCGTCAGCTCCCAGACGCCGTCCGCGTCGCGCTTCATGCGGTACTCCTCGGTGGGCTTGAAGCGCGTCCACTTCGGCTTCCACGCCACCGCCTCCGCGCGGTCGAAGAAGCACAGCCACACGTCCGTCGCGCGCGGCGCGAACAGCCGGTACGTCGTGCGCCCGCGCTCCTTGTCCAGCGTCACGCCCATCGGCTTGTCGCTGCGCAGCTTGTTGAAGATCCCGTCCGGCGTCGTCTGCACCCCCAGCGGGCGGTCGCCGATGCCGTCCAGGCGCAGGACATAATTTTGCGTCAAGTCCAGCGGCTCCGCCGTGTGCACGCGGATTTCCGTCCCCCCCGTGTGGAAGAGGTCCAGCTTGAGGTTCACGCTGCCCTTGAGGTCGTGCACCGCGTTGGGCGCGCTGTCCGGCGGGCGCAGCCAGCGCGAGCCGTCCACCACGAACTTGAACAGCAGGTCCTTCTCGCCCGCCGGCAGCCGCATCCCGTCCAGCTGCACCGGCAGCTCCAGCGTTCCCGGGATGTGCCCCGGCTTCATCACCCACTGGCCCGACCAGCCGCCGCCGCCGTCCCAGCCCGTGAAGTTGCCCGCGACCACCACCTTCGCGTTCGTCGAGAGCTTCAGCCCGTACACCGCCGGGTCGAACAGGAACGTCACGATGCCCTCCGAGAACAGGTACCCGCTCTCGCGCGAGTCGTCCATTTCCGTGACCACCTCCGTCCAGGCCACGGGCACCGGCGGGTCGAGCGACGCGACCGGCTGCACGCCTTCCGGGAGGTCCTGGCGGAAGAACACGCGGATCATGTTGAAATCATCCACCACCGCCCGCTGGATCATCGCGGGGGCCTTCTCGATCTCCCCGTCCAGGTTGATGGGCAGCACGCGGTTCGCGCCGCCTTCCCACTCCCCGTTCACGATGAACTTGAACTCGTGCCGCCCCACCCGCGCCCCGAGCTCGCGCGAATCCAGGCGCCAGAGGTTCGTGCGGACCTCCGTCATCGCGTGCCGGCCCGTCCACGAACTCCACGTGCCGGCGACCGTCACGTTCGTGATGGGCCCGCGTTCCTTCTTGCCCTTCGGCAGCGGGATGAAGTTCGTCGGTATGACCCGCGAATCGAACAGCAGCCACGGCGTCGGTTCCCCGACGCCGAGCGGCGGGCGCTTCGCCGCCGACTGCAGCTGCCCGGCCTGGGGGGCCTGGGCGTACGCCGAAACCGCCGAAAGCAAAACCGCCCCGGCCAATGCCAACCAACCATTTATCGTGCGCATAACCAAATCGTGGACCTCGTGCCAAGTGTACTCCGTTCCGGTAAAACGTTATCGCAAAAACCCGCCCCCCCGTCAAAGCATCTTTCGCCCCCCCCCGGAAAAATCCCGGCGTTCCCCGCCCCCCCCACGCAGGCGCGTCCTTTGCCGGGGCGCTTTGAAGGCTTGCCAGAAAGGGCGGCATCGCGTATCCTGTTGTGGATTTTATACAAAGGAATCGACATGTCCCAAAATCGCAAAGTCGCAGTGACCGGCCTCGGCATCCTCAGTCCCGTGGGCAACACCGTCGCGGAGTTCTGGCAGGCCCTGCTGGCCGGCAAGTCCGGCATCGGGCCCATCACGCGCTTCGACACCACCTCCTTCGCCACCAAGTTCGCCGGCGAAATCAAGAACCTGGACATGGACGCCTTCATCCCCAAGAAGGAACAGCGCCACATGGACCCCTTCTGCCAGTACGGCATCGTCGCCGCCCGCGAGGCCGTCGCCGATTCCGGCATCAAGGAGTCCGGCCTCCCGCCCGAGCGCATCGGCGTCATTGTCGGCAGCGGCGTAGGCGGACTCCCCGTCATGCAGGCGCAGTGGACCAACTACATGGCCCGCGGCGTCAGCCGCTTCTCGCCCTTCATGATCCCGCAGATGATTTCCAACATCCTGCCCGGCTTCATCGCCATCGAGAACGGCTTCAAGGGCCCCAATTTTTCCGTCGTCAGCGCCTGCGCGACCGCCACCCACTCCATCGGCGTCGCCTTCGACGCGATCCGCGCCGGCCGCGCCGACGCGATGGTCACCGGCGGCGCCGAGGGCGCGGTCTGCGAACTCGGCATCGGCGGCTTCAATTCCATGAAGGCGCTTTCGACGCGCAACGACGACCCGCAGGGCGCGAGCCGCCCCTTCGACCGCGACCGCGACGGCTTCGTCCTCTCCGAGGGCGCCGGCATCCTGGTCCTCGAGGAGATGGAGCACGCGAAGGCACGCGGCGCCCGCATCTACTGCGAGCTCGCCGGCTTCGGAGCCACCGACGACGCCTACCACATCACCGCCCCCGACGCCACCTCCGTCGGCCCCGCCAACGGCATGAAACTCGCGCTCGAGGACGCGGAACTCTCCCCCGCCGACATCGACTACGTCAACGCCCACGGCACCTCCACGCACCTCAACGACGCCGGCGAAACCCGCGCCATCAAGATGGCCCTCGGCGAAGCCGACGCCCGCCGCGTCGCCATCTCCTCCACCAAATCCATGACCGGCCACATGCTGGGCGCGACCGGCGGCGCCGAATCCATCGTATGCGCGCTCGTCCTGACCCACTCCGTGATCCCGCCGACCATCAACTACCACACCCCCGACCCCGAGTGCGACCTCGACTACGTTCCCAACACCGCCCGCGAGGCCCGCGTACGCGCCTGCCTCTCCAACAACCTCGGCTTCGGCGGCCACAACGCCACCCTCTGCTTCAAGGCCGTGTGAGCCCCACCCACCCGGCCCTCCAAGCCCTAGATATCTAGGCTTCTAGGAATCTAGGTTTCTCCGGCCCCAACCCAAAGAAAGGCATTCCAACCATGGCAACCACCACCACCTCCACCAACCCCGGCACCGTTCTCATCACCGGCGGCAGCGGCTTCCTCGGCATCAACCTGACCCGCAAGCTCCTCTCCAAGGGCGTGACCGACCTTCGCTCGCTCGACCTCGTCCCCTTCGACTACCCCGAAAAGGACCGCATCGACGCGACCGTCGGCGACATCCGCGACACCGACGCCGTCGCCAAGTGCATGGGCGGCGTCCGCTGGGTCATCCACACCGCCGCGGCCCTCCCCCTCTACTCCAAGGAAGACATCTTCACCACCGACGTCATCGGAACACGGAACCTTCTCGAAGCCGCGCAGAAGGCCGGCGTCGAGCGCTTCGTCATGATCTCCTCCACCGCCGTCTACGGCATCCCCGACCACCATCCCCTCCTCGAAACCGACGAAATGATCGGCGTCGGCCCCTACGGCCACGCCAAGATCGACGCCGAAGCCGAGTGCCTCAAGGCCCGCGAAAAAGGCCTCTGCGTCCCCATCATCCGCCCCAAATCCTTCATCGGCCCCGAGCGCCTCGGCGTCTTCGCCATGTTCTACGACTGGGCGCGCACCGGCCACGGCTTCCCCATGATCGGCAACGGAAAGAACCGCTACCAGCTGCTCGACGTCGAAGACCTCTGCGACGCCATCTGGCTGTGCCTGACCCTCGACCGCGACACCGTCAACGACGTCTTCAACATCGGTGCCAAGGAATACACCACGATGGGCGAAGACTACCAGGCCGTCCTCGACGAAGCCGGCTACGGCAAGCGCATCCACGGCTTCCCGGCGGCCCCCATGATCTGGACCCTGCGCTTCCTCGAACTCCTCCACCTCTCGCCCCTTTACAAGTGGATCTACGAGACCGCCTCCAAGGACTCCTTCGTCTCCATCGAGAAGGCCGAAAAGCAGCTCGGCTTCGCCCCCCGCTATTCCAACAAGGACGCCCTCCTCCGCAACTACCACTGGTACCTCGCCAACCTCGACACCTTCAAGGACGCCACCGGCGTCTCCCACCGCGTCCCCTGGAAGCAGGGCATCCTCTCCCTCGCCAAGAAATTCTTCTGAGCCCCCCGATGCCGCCCGCCCCCGCCCGCCGCGAATTCCGCTGCCCCGCCTGCGGGCGCGACACCTGGCTCCTCAAGAAGCCCCGCTACGACGGCTTCGTCCGCACCGGCGACGCCCTCCTCTGCGCCCTCTGCAAACACGAATTCGCCGACGAATCCGAAATCCCTTTCAAGGACAGCGCCGCCCCCCGCGTCTTCACCGAAGCCGACCGCCCGCGCCCCGTCCGCGTCTTCGACGAATCCGAAAAGAACCGCATGTGCCGCCACTGCCGCGAATACGTCGTCAACCCCTTCATCCAGCGCTGCGGCCTCCACCACTGCGAAGTCGAAGCCACCGACACCTGCCCCGCCTTCGCCCCCCGCCCCCCGCCCGCCCCAGCCCCTTTCTAGCACTTCGCAAAGTTCATTTTTCGCATGTTTTTGGGTAGGGCGGCGAGTCCCTTCGCCGCCGTGCGCCTGTCTTTCGCATGGATTTGCCTTCATGCCGGGAGCCCCCTCTCCCCCCGCCGCCTCTACCCCTCTCCGTCCCCGGCATTCCCCGCCCCGCCGTTGCCCCGCCGCCTCTTCAACTCCGCCTTCCAGGCCTTGATTTGCGCCAGGCGCGCTTTCACGCGCGCTTCCACGCCCTCCTCCGTCGGCGTGTAGTACTCCCGGCCCTCCAGCCCGTCCGGCAGGCACTGCAGGTCGGCGATCTTCTTTTCCTCGTAGTGCGCCAGCCGGTACCCCTTGCCGTAGCCCACCTCCTTCATCAGTTTCGTCGGCGCGTTGCGCAGCGCCAGCGGCACCGGCTCCGCCGTCCGCTCCATCGCGTCGCGCTTGGCGCGTTCGTAGGCGATGTACGCGGCGTTGGATTTCGGCGCGACCGAGAGGTAGATCACCGCCTCCGCCAGGTGCACCGTGCATTCCGGCATCCCGATGAAGTGGCACGCATGGAACGCCGCCACCGCGATCTCCAGCGCCCGCGGGTCCGCCAGCCCCACGTCCTCCGCGGCGAAGCGCGTCACCCGCCGCGCCACGTACAGCGGGTCCTCCCCGCCCTCCAGCATCCGCGCCAGCCAGTACACCGCCGCGTCCGGGTCCGAGTTGCGCATCGACTTGTGGAGCGCCGAGATGATGTTGTAGTGCTCCTCGCCCGCCTTGTCGTAGAGCAGCGACTTGCGCGACGTGCACTGCGCCACGTCCTCCTCCCCCACCGTCACCGCCCCGTCCGGCCCCTCCTCCCCGTTCAGCACCGCCATCTCCAGCGTCGAGAGCGCCGACCGCGCGTCCCCGTCCGCGAACGCCGCGATCGCCCGCAGCGCCTCCCCTCCGACCTCCACCCGCCGCCCCCCGTAGCCCCGCGGGTCCTCCACCGCCCGCCGCAGCAGCGCCACCAGGTCCTCCTCCGACAGCGGACGCAGCACGAACACCTTGCACCGCGACAGCAACGCCCCGTTCACCTCGAACGACGGGTTCTCCGTCGTCGCCCCGATCAGGATGATGCTCCCCCGCTCCACGTACGGCAGGAACGCGTCCTGCTGCGCCTTGTTGAACCGGTGGATTTCGTCCACGAACACGATCGTCCGCCGCCCCAGCGCCCGCGCGTCCTCCGCGCGGGCCATGACCTCCTTGATTTCCTTGATGCCGCTCGTGACCGCCGAGAACGTCACGAACTGCGCGTCCGTCGTCTTCGCGATGACGTGCGCCAGCGTCGTCTTCCCCACGCCCGGCGGACCCCAGAACACCATCGACGGCACGGTGTCCCGCTCGATGAGGTTCCGCAGCACCTTCCCCTTCCCGACGAGATGCTGCTGGCCGCAAATCCCGTCCAGCGTGTCCGGCCTCAACCTCTCCGCCAGCGGCACGCTCTCGTCGGCCTCCCCCTCCCGCCTCCGCGCGAACAAACTGTCCATCCCGCTTTCCAGATTCCTTGCCATCCGCCTCTTTCCTTTCTTCTCCGCCCCCGAATGTATTGCAATCCCCCCCGCACCGTAAAGCCCCAACCTCCCCCACTCCCCCCCCCATCTCGCGAGATTACAGAAAACAATTGACTTTCCATCAATCTTCATCCATCTTTCCCCCATGAACACCCAAGCCCCCCGCATCGTATCGAACACGGTCAACACCCTCTCGGCCATCCACTCCGTCTTCAGCGTCAACGCCACCGTGCGCGACAACGACTGGATGCTCCTCCTCGCCATCACGCCCCCCATCCTCGCCGCCTACGCCGCCACCGAGGTCGGCGCCTGGGTCATCCACGAAATCGCCCGCCAGGTCCGCATCCACGAAAAGCGCCCCGCCTCCCCCTCCCTGCGCGGCACCCCCACGCCCAAGGAACTCGTGGCCGACTGGCGCGAAAAGCCCCGCACCCTCGCCATCCGCCTCCGCCTCGGCTCCCGCCTCGCCGACCTCGACCCCACGCTCGACCACTCCATCCTCCGCACCACCCTTCCCAGCGGCAAG
>JAFYAC010000012.1 GCA_017540905.1 Kiritimatiellia bacterium
AACTCGTGGCCGACTGGCGCGAAAAGCCCCGCACCCTCGCCATCCGCCTCCGCCTCGGCTCCCGCCTCGCCGACCTCGACCCCACGCTCGACCACTCCATCCTCCGCACCACCCTTCCCAGCGGCAAGACCGTCATCCACTTCCGCAAGGGCGGCATGAAAGGCTGGCTGGAAGACCGCCGCGTCGCCATTCCGTATTCCACCGCCATGCGCTACAAAAAACTCGCCCAGCGCCTCCGCCAACTCCTTCACCTGGACGACCGCATGCCCCTCGAATGGCTCCTTTCCGGCGTTCCGTCCGGACAGCACCTCCCCGCTGACCTCCAGAGCGCTTTTGTTGCCGCCGCCCGGCAACTCGCCGCCATCCTGCGCGAGAACCCGACGCTGGCCGCGCTGGGGCGCTACGTGGAGCGCAAACTCGGCATCGTGCGGCTGGTGACGGTGCGGAAATCATGGGGGAGGAGGAGTGCGAAATCACGTAGAACACAAGAGTTTTCAGTAATCTCGCGAGACTGGCAGGCCAATGTCGCGCCGGAAAGGTTGGAAGCGACGAAACAGGCGATGGGGAGGGTGCTGAGAGCCCGGAATCTGGCGGGAACGGCGCTCCATCTGCAAAACCGCATCAAGGCTTGGTTGTCGGGGCTGAAACCGATGGGCGAGACCTGAGCGGCCTGTGTTCCTCCATCTTCCTCCCCCACCCACGTCGGCACGCATACGGCCACCAAAGCGTCCGGCTCCGTTTTGCATCGGGAAAATGGCGGAGAGGGAGGGATTCGAACCCCCGGACCCTTTCGGGTCTTCGGTTTTCAAGACCGACGCGATAGACCGCTCTGCCACCTCTCCGTGCGGAAGTGTTGTACCCGAAACCTTCCCGCAGTTCAACAGGAATGCATCTCCCGCACGCCGTGCTCTGCCGCCCCTTCCACGGCCAACCCCCAATCCAGCCGAAAACCGTGGCGCGTCGACCCGCCTTGGCTTATAGTGGTCCATCGGATTCCGCATGAACGTCCACGGCCAACCATCCCCCACCCCACCCCCTGCCCCCCCGCCCCGCTCCGGCGGGCTCTACGTCCACGTTCCCTTCTGCGTCCGCAAATGCGCCTATTGCGCCTTCTTCTCGCGGCCGCTCCCATCCTGCCCCGCCGCCGCCGCCCCGGACCCGGACCCGGTTGCCGCCTGGTTCCGGGGCATCGTCCGCGAAGCGGACGGCGCGCCCGCCGGATTCATGCCCGCCACCGTCTTCGTCGGCGGGGGAACACCCACCGCGCTGCCGGACGCCGCCTTCGCGCACCTGCTGGACTTCATCTCCTCCCGCTGGGGCGGTGCGGGGCTTGTCGAATGGACCGTCGAGGCCAATCCCGGCACCCTATCCCCGGAAAAACTCCGACGGATGCGCGCCGCGGGCGTCACGCGCCTTTCCCTGGGCGCGCAATCGTTTTCCCCCGGCACCCTGGCCGCGCTGGGACGCATCCACACGCCCGGCCAGGTCCGCGACGCCGTGGCGATGGTGCGCGACGCGGGCATCCCCGAAGTCAGCCTAGACCTCATGTACGGCTGGCACTCCCCCGCCGCCGCCGCCCCGCACGCCGCCCTCGACGCGGTGCGGGCCGACGCCGACGCCGCGCTCGCCCTCGCCCCCGACCACCTTTCGGCCTACTGCCTGGAAATCGAACCCGGCACCCCGCTGGACGCCCTCCGCGCCGCGGGCCGCCGCGTCGCCGCCCCCCCCTCGCTCCAGCGCCGCGCCTACGATCTCCTCCGGGCCCGCCTCGCTGCCACGGGCTACCGCCACTACGAGCTCTCCAACTTCGCGCTCCCCGGACGCGAATGCCGCCACAACCTCCTCTACTGGACCGGCGGCGCCTACATCGGCCTCGGCCCGGCCGCCCACTCCCACTGGGACGGGGAACGGCGGGGCAACACCCCAACCCTCCCCACCTGGACCGTCGAATTCCGCGAAACGCTCCCACCGCGCCTCAAGGCCTGCGAGACGCTGGTCATGGGGCTCCGCCGCACCGACGGCTGGACCCGCGACGCCTTCCGCGACGCCACCGGCTTCGACTACCTCGACCTCCGCGGCGCCGAAATCGCCCGCCTCGCCGCCGAAGGCCTGCTCCTCTCCACCCCCGGCTCCATCCGCCTCGCCCCCTCCGCCTACTTCGTCAGCGACACCGTGTTCGCGGAGCTCGTCTGACTCCCCTCTCAGGGAAGGAAATCCCCCTTCCGCAACTTCTCCGGCAGGTACGTCTCCAGAACGAAGTTCAGCCCGTGCTTCGCGAACGCCTGCTGTTCGATGCGGACCCCCATCTTGAGCATCTGGTTGAGGACCGCCTGCCATTCCTTGTGGTGGAGGATGAAGGGGTCGTTCTTCAGCGCGTCCTTCGCGCGCTTGACGTCCGCCTCCTCCAGCGGGTGCGTCGCGTCTTCGAGGTTGTAGTCGAGGATGTCCTGCGGCGTCACGCCCAGGTAGTGCGCCTGCGGCACGCAGAAGAAGCGGTTGATGTGCGCGGCCTGCCCGGACCCGACCTTCAGCGTCCGGTAGATGTTGCAGTACCCGTACGGGTCGCCGTCGGTGAACGCCAGCACCGGCAGCTTCCGGTCGTCCGCCAGCCGCCGCACGAACCGGCGGCAAGCGCGCGTCGGGACGCCGCTCATCGAGATCAGGACGCAGTTCGCCGTCTCGAAGTAGCGGTGGTGCACGAGGCGCTGGAACAGCGATGACGTCTCCACCACCAGCACCAGCTTGGCGCTCGTCTCGAACCTCAAATGCTCCACACGCGAGGGGATGCTCCACGCGCCGGTACCCAGCCCCGCGCAGTCGATCCGAACGTCGCGCCCGCTCACCGGGTCGCGGTCGATGACGGTCAGCGGCCCGCACACGTCCCCGCCGCGCTCCTCGGGAATGTACCCGAGCTGCTCGCGGTTGACGCCCAGCATCGCCTCCATGTCGTCGAGCAGCGTGTCGCTTTCCGGCTGCGCGTCGAAGCGGCATTCGCCCCAGCTCTTGCTGTTGTAGTACACCTCGCGCTTGCCGGCGATGTCGTTGCGGTCCAGCAGGTCGTTCTTGGTCGTCGCCAGCAGGCGCATCGACTGCGCGAAGGTCTTGACGGTGTTGTACGTCAGCGTCCGCGTGGACTTCTTGTCCAGGATTTCGAAATGCCCGCGCTTCGCGTCGTAGCGCACGTTCGAGAGCGACCGCACCGGGAAGCTCATCGACGGCTTGCGCCCGCGCAAAATCGCGCTCCGTATGCTATCCGCCGTCTCGGCGATGCGCTGCGATGCCTTGCGCCGCTCGGCTTCGCCGGCGGGAGGCGCGGATGGGGTGCTCTGCTTGCTCATGCTTTCTCGTTCTCCTGGTACCCCCAGCATCGCACGCTCCCGCCCCCTTGGCGACACTTTTCCGCCACGCCCCGGCGACCGGGGAGTGGGCACAACGTGCAAGGTGGAGGAACGCCATGGCGGAACCTGGGAGACCTCCCTAATCCTGTCCGTGCCTGCGGCGCATACACGGAGCGCGCGGAGGAAGGCGGCACGAAGGTTGCCGGAAGGAGGCTTCGCTCCGGCGGCATCCTTTCTTTCCCTGCCTCGGCAACCGGAAAAGAGTTTGGAGTGTGTTTTCGGGGCGCGGAAACTCCTCCGACAAACTCCACCCCCAAAAAACCTCCGTGCCTCCTCTCCTGCCTCCGTTCCCACCGTGTTTCGCGCCGCGGGCCCGTTTTCGAAGGGTGAATCTTTGTCTGATCGGCATTCCGCTCTTTCCCCCCGCAAACGGGACTTGGAGAACGCCCCCCCATGCCGTATACTCCGCCGCCGTACATGAACCCCGCCCCGGACATCCTTGTCCTCTTCGACATCGACGGCACCCTGCTCGACACGCACGGCGCCGGGCGGGCCGCGTTCTGCCGCGGACTGCGGCGCGCGACGGGCGTGGAGGACGACCTCCCGTACGTCTCCTTCGCGGGCAACACCGACCGGCGCGTCCTCGACGAAGTCGCCGCGCACCGGGGATGCGCCTTCCCCGACGCCCAGCGCAAGGCCGTCTTCGACGCCGTCGCCGAAGAGCTGGCCGCCGCGCTCGCCGACGCCCCGGGCGCCGCGGTGCCGGGCGCCGCCGCCCTCCTTGCCGAACTCGCCCGCCGCGGCGCGCGCCTCGGCCTCGTCACGGGCAACATCGAGCGCGGCGCGCACCTCAAGCTGGCGAGCGCGGGGCTCGACGGCTACTTCGCCTTCGGCGGCTACGGCGACGACGAAGCCGACCGCTCCCGCATCCTCCGCGCCGCCCTCGCCGCGGCGGGCCCCGCGCCCGCGCGCGCCGTACTTGTCGGCGACACGCCGCTCGACGTCGAAGCCGGCCTCGCCGTCGGCATCCCCGTGCTCGGCGTCGCCGCGGGCCGCTGGGACGTGCCCGCCCTCCTCGCCGCCGGCGCCGCGCACGCCGCGCCCGATTTCACCGACCTCCCCCGCTGGCTCGACTGGATTTATCCTCCTCCCTGAACCCCACCCACCGACCGCCCGAAGAACCGAACTTCCGAACAACCGCCCCCTCAATAAAGGAGTTTTCCCATGAGAAAGACCAAAATCGTATGCACCATCGGCCCCGCCTCCGAGAACCGCGAGACGCTCAGCCGCATGATCGACGCGGGCATGAACGTCGCCCGCCTGAACTTCTCCCACGGCTCCCACGAAGAGCACGCCGCCAAGATCGCGCTCATCCGCGAAATCGCCGCCGAAAAGGACCAGCCCGTCGCCATCCTCCAGGACCTCGCGGGCCCGAAGATCCGCACCGGCGAATTCGAATGCGGCAGCATCGAGCTCAAGCCCGGCGACTTCTTCACCCTGACCTCCCGCGACGTCCCCGGCAACGAAAAGGAAGTCGGCCTGACCTACCGCGACCTCCCCAAGGACGTCCAGCCCGGCGACACGCTGCTGCTGGCCGACGGCGCCCTCGAACTGCGCGTCGAGAAAGTGGCCGACACCGACATCTTCTGCCGCGTCATCCTCGGCGGCCGCCTTTCCAGCCACAAGGGCATCAACCTGCCCTCCCGCTCCATCCGCGCGCCGATCCTGACGAACAAGGACTACCAGGACCTCGCCTTCGGCCTCTCCCAGGGCGTCGACTACGTCGCCCTCTCCTTCGTCCGCTCCGCCGCCGACATCGAAGTCGCCCGCGCCTACATGCGCGCCCAGGGCAAAGTCCGCCCCATCATCGCCAAGATCGAAAAGCACGAAGCCCTCAAGGACCTCGACCGCATCATCGACGCCGTCGACGGCATCATGGTTGCCCGCGGCGACCTCGGCGTGGACATCGACATGGAGAAAGTCCCCACCGCCCAGCGCCTGATCATCTCCAAGGCCAACCTCGCGGGCAAACCCGTCATCACGGCCACGCAGATGCTCAAGAGCATGACCGACGCCCCCCGCCCGACGCGCGCCGAAGTCACCGACGTCACCAACGCCGTCCTCGAAGGCACCGACGCCGTGATGCTCTCCGAAGAGAGCGCGATGGGCCTCTACCCCGTCGAAGCCGTCGCCACCATGTCGCGCATCGCCGAAGAAGCCGAAAAAGGCTACGACCGCCGCGCCTGGACCGACCAGCTCAAGCACATCCCGCCGCAGGGCGCCTCCGAAGCCCTCGCGCGCGCCGCGTGCGACCTCGCCGAGACCATCCGCGCCAAGGCCGTCATGATCGCGACCCAATCCGGCGTCACCGCCTGCCAGGCCGCCAAGACCCGCCCCTTGCAGCGAATCCTCGCGGCGACCAGCGACCCGCTGGCCTACGACCGCATGGCACTCGTCCGCGGCGTCTTCCCCATGCGCATCCCGCCCGTCGAGCGCCTGACGCACCTCTTCGAAGCCATGCTCGAAGCCGCCATCAAGCACGGCTACGTCGCCTCCGGCGACCAGGTCGTCGTCACCGCCGGCTTTCCCCTCGGCAAGACCGGCGTCAGCAACCTCATCCGCGTCGCCACCGTGCCTTGATTCTTAGACAGACCCACCGCCCTTCTTCCTTCATCCTTCTTCCTTCTTCCTTCCCAGGAGTTTCCCCATGTCCATGATGCCCGACCTCCAATCCTCCCTCCTCTGCGACGACGTCCGCCAGGAACGCACCGGCAAATTCATCCTGATCGGAATCTTCGACATGCTGGGCAGCGCGACCTTCCCGCTGCGCCACCCGCGCATGTACCTCGTGACCCGCTGGTGCTCGGGCGAAGGCGAATTCGCGCAGCAGACCAGCATCCTCGGCCCCGACATGCAGCCCATCGCGCAGGGCCGGCGCATCCCGGTCCGCCTGGCGAATTCCGAAGCCAGCGCCACGAACATCGAAGTCTTCCTGAACACCGAATTCCGCGCCCCCGGCCTCCACTGGGTGGAGATCTCCCTGGACGACGACCTCAAGCTCCGCTTCCCCCTCCGCGTCCAGAAGATCAATCCCCCGCCCGGCCAACCCCAGCCCCCTCCCCAACCCCACTGACGCGTTCCCATGTGTCTTGCCATCCCCGGCCGCCTGATCGAGATGGAACCCGGCGAAGGCTTCGACCGCCGCGGTCTGGTGGACTACGGCGGCGTCCGCCAGCGCGTCTCTCTGGCCTTCCTCCCCGACGCGGCACCCGGCGACTACCTCCTCGTCCACGTCGGCTACGCCATGACCCGCCTCGACCCCGCCGCCGCCGAAAAACTCCTCCAAGACATCGCCACCGCCCCCTCCACCGCCCCCGCATAGCTCGCCGGGCCGCCTCCCCCGTGTCCCCGTCCCGCAGGGCGGCCCCCGTGCCGCCCTTTCCCCCCCGGCGCCCCCCCGCTCACCGCCTCCTCACTTCCCCGCCGCTTCCTTGTCGTGCTGGCGGATCGCCACGCGGCGGATCTTCCCGCTGATGGTCTTCGGCAGCTCCTTCACGAACTCGATCGCGCGCGGATACTTGTACGGCGCGGTCGCCTTCTTGACGTGCTCCTGCAGCTCCTTGACCAGCGCGTCGCTCGCTTCGTAGCCCTTGGCCAGCACGATGGTCGCCTTGACGATCTGCCCGCGGTCCGGGTCGGGCTTGCCGGTGACGGCGCATTCGAGCACCGCGGGGTGCTCCATCAGCGCGCTCTCCACCTCGAACGGCCCGATGCGGTAGCCGCTGGACTTGATGAGGTCGTCGTCGCGCCCGACGTACCAGAGGTAGCCTTCCTCGTCGCGCCACGCCACGTCGCCGGTGTGGTACACGCCGCCGCGCGTCGCGTACTCGTTCGCCTCCGGATTCTCCAGGTACTCGTTGAACAGCCCCGCCGGACGCTCCCCCGCCGTCCCCAGCGGCACGACCATCTCCCCGTGCTCGCCCGCGTCGCATTCGGTCCCGTCGGGGCGCACGAGCTTGATCCGGAAGAGCGGCGACGGCTTGCCCATGCTGCCAGGCTTGGGCTCCATCCAGATGAAGTTGCCGACCGAGCACGTCGTCTCCGTCTGCCCGTAGCACTCCATGAGCCGCAGGCCGGTCGCGTCGCGGAAGCGGTTGTAGACCTCGGGATTGAGCGGCTCGCCGGCGACGCACGCGTACTCCAGCGCGCTGAAATCGTACTTCGACATGTCCTCCTTGATGAGGAACCGGTACACCGTCGGCGGCGCGCAGAAATTCGTCACCCCGTACTTCGAGCACAGCTCCAGCGTCCGCGCCGCATGGAAGCGGTCGTAGTCGTGGACGAACACCGTGCTTCCGACGATCCACTGCCCGTACAAATTGCCCCACACCGCCTTGCCCCACCCAGTGTCCGCGACGGTGTAGTGCACACCGCCGGGCCGGTCGTTGTGCCAGTAGCGCGACGTGATGATGTGCCCCAGCGGGTACAGGTGGTTGTGCAGCACCATCTTCGGGTGCCCCGACGTGCCGGACGAAAAATAGATCAGCAGCGGCTCGTGCACGTCCGCCCCGACCGTCCACGCCGGGCGCGTCCACTGCCCGTCCGCGGCCTTCCACTCCGCCGAGAAATCGATCCACCCCTCGCGCGGCGCCGCCGCCACGCGCGCCCGGAGCGGCGCCGCCTCGCCCATCGCGGCGCAGGCCTGGTCCACGTAGCCGCAGAGGCCGTCGTCGGGGGCGCAGACGATCATCTTCACGTGCGCCTTCGTGAAGCGGTACTCCAGGTCGTGCTCCGTGAGCATGTGCGTCGCCGGCACCACCACCGCGCCCAGCTTGTGGAGCGCCACGATGCAGAACCAGAACTCGTACCGGTTCTTGAGCGTCAGCATCACCGCGTCGCCCTTGCCGATTCCGTGGGCCGCGAAGACCTGGGCCGCACGGTCGCTCCCCGCCTTCATGTCCGCGAACGAGAGCCGCTGCTCCTCCCCGTGGTCGTTGCACCAGAGCAGCGCCATGCGGCCCGGCTCGTCCGCCGCGCGCGCATCGACCACGTCATAGCCGAAATTGAACCCCTCCTCCGGCACCCGGATGGCGAACCCCCTGAAAAAATCCTCGTACGACGAAAACTCCGTACGGACCAAAAAACGCTTCAACAAATCCAACATGGCAAACCTGTCACTTTCCGGGGCCCTCGCCCCATTTCAAAACAAAAACACGAAATACCGAAATACCGAAAACCCGAAAACCCGGGCAACCGCACCGCCGCGGCCCGCGGCGGAATCCCGCGCGCCCGCTCAGATGATGAGCGCGAGGAACCTGGCCGGCTTCCCGCCCAGCGCCTGCATCGAGTGCGGGTGGGTGGCGTCGAAATACACGCAGTCGCCCGGCCGGAGAATCAATTCGTTGCCGTGGATGTTCACGCGCAACGAACCCTCCAGGAGGTAATTGAACTCCTGCCCGGGGTGCGCGTTCTCGTGCGCGCCCTCGGTTTCGGTCTCGGGCGGAACCGTCACCTCGAAGACGTCCGCCTTGCGGCCGATGAAATTGGTCGCCAGGTTGAGGTACCTGTAATCGCTCCTCCGCTCCACCTTGACCCCCATCCCCGCGCGCGTCACCGTGAAGATCTTCATCCGCGGCGCCTCCCCCGTGAGCAGCTCCGTCAAGTCCGCGCCGAGCACGTGCGCCGCATTGTGGAGCACGCTGGCCGGAATGTCCTTCGCGCCGCTCTCGTACTCCAGGTAATCCGAGTACGGGATCATGATCTTCTCCGCGATTTCCTCTGCGGGGACGTTTTCCAGTTCGCGCCGTTCCCGGAGCCGGGCGGCGATCTCTTCGCGTTGCGTGGACATATGGTTTTTTCTCCAATCACCGCGCCGTATACGCCGCCATTTCCCCGACCGCAAGCCCAAAAGTTTTCCAACCATTGGAAAAAAATTTTCCAATCATTGGAAAAATCCGCAAAATTTTTTCCAATCATTGGAAAACTATCGAAATAATTTTCCAATCATTGGAAAAACCGCTCCCCGCCCGCCCCCCTCCTCCCCCCGTGCGCCATTTTCCCTCCCCCCCGGTGCTTCGGGGGCCCCTCCGGGGGTTCGGGGGCCCCGCCCCCGTCCTTCCCCGCCCCCCTTCCCCCCGCCCTTCCTTTTTCCCCCACGCATCCCCCTCCTTCCCTCCCTTTTCCCCCACGCCGCCCCTTCCGGTAAAACGCTTCCGCACCCCGCCCTCTTTTCGTTGGCGCCGGCCCGCCCCGCGCGCCATACTCCCCCTTGAACCGAATGCACAGAAAGGACGGCAAGCGATGGACATGAACATGGTCGGCGTGGTACTCGGCGGTGGCGAAGGCAAACGGCTCCAACCCCTCACCCGCGACCGGTGCAAACCGGCCGTCCCGCTCGCCGGCAAGTACCGCCTCGTCGACATCCCCGTCAGCAACTGCATCAACTCCGGCATCCGCCGCATCAACATCCTGACGCAGTTCAACTCCGTCTCCCTGCACCAGCACGTCCAGAACACCTACGTCTTCGACCGCTTCCACGACGGCTACGTCCGCATCCTCGCCGCCCAGCAGACCCCCGGCGCCGAGCGCTGGTTCCAGGGCACGGCCGACGCCGTCCGCCAGTCCCTCCGCTACGTGATGGACCACAACCCCGACCACGTCCTCATCCTCTCCGGCGACCAGCTCTACCGCATGGACGCCCGCCTCGTCCTCGAAGAGCACATCGCCAACCACGCCGACGTCACCGTCTGCTGCAAGGCCGTCCCCCGCTCCCAGGCCGGCGCGCTGGGCATCATGCAGGCGGACGCGAAGGGCCGCGTCGTGCGCTTCGTCGAGAAGCCCGGCGACACGCCCGTCCTCGACGAACTGCGCGCGCCCGGCGACGGCCCCGAGCGGTACTTCGCCAGCATGGGCATCTACATCTTCAACACCAAGACGCTCCTCGAAGTCCTGGACAACGACGAAACCGACTTCGGCAAGAACATCATCCCGGCGGCCATCCGCGACCGCAACGTCCACCGCTACCTCTTCCGCGGCTACTGGCGCGACATCGGGACCATCCGCGCCTTCTGGCAGGCGAACATGGAACTGACCGGCCCGCTGCCCGAGTTCAACCTCTACGACCCGCGCGCGCCCCTCTACACCCACATGCGCTTCCTGCCGCCCTCCAAGATCAACTGCTGCGACCTGAACCGCGCGCTGCTCTCCGAAGGCTGCATCATCTCCGGCCACCGCATCCTGAGCAGCATCATCGGCGTGCGCGCCATCGTGGGCGAGGGCAGCGTCCTCGAGCACACCGTCATGATGGGCGCCGACTACTACGACCACGAGCGCACCGACAAGACCCACACGGTCCCGCTCGGGGTGGGCCGCGACTGCTTCATCCGCAACGCGATCATCGACAAGAACGCGCGCATCGGCGACGGCTGCTACATCACCCCCGACGGCAAACCCGACGGCGTCCACGACCTCTACACCGTCCAGGACGGCATCATCGTCATCCCCAAGAACACGGTGATTCCCCCCGGCACCCGCCTCTGATCCCCCGCGTTCCCGCACCGGTAGGGCCCGACCTCCGGGCGGGCCGCACCGCAACCAATCGCACCTGTTTCCTCCGGGCCGCCCGGAGGTCGGCCCCTACCGCGCCCGTCCCCCCAGCCTCCACCCAACCCCGCAAAACGGAAGCGAACGCTCATGCCCGACTGCGCCCTGCCCTCGCCCCCACCCGTACCCGCCCCTTCCCCCCCCTCCGAGAGGGGGGTGCCGCTTCAGCGGCGGGGGGAGTACTGCGCCCTGCCGCCCCCCCCCACCCCCACCCGCTCCCTTTCCCCCCCCGTCCAAACCCACTTGCGATATCAAGGAAATCCCCTGCATTTCCCCCCAATTTTCCGCCACCAGCCTCCCAGCCTCCGCCCCCTGCCAGTCCTTCCCCCCATCCGGGGGAGTTGCCAGACGAAAAGCATCCCGTCTGGTTGGCATGCCGCCGCAACCTCCGGGCGGGGTGCCCCCCCCGTACGCCATCTTCCCCCCGCCGGTAGGGCCCGACCTCCGGGCGGGCCGTCCTGCAACCAAGCGCAACCTGTTTCATCAGGGCCGCCCGGAGGTCGGCCCCGCCCGCCCCGGCTCACTTCGCCGCCTCGGACTCCACGCTCGCCGCATTCACTCAATCCAGGATGCGGAACTCGATTTGCATGATTCCGTTTTCCAAGACCTCGAACCGGTCGATGCGTACGTCTGCGGGAGGCAGTGCCTCCGTCCGGTCGGCGGAAACCGCCACTCCGAGCAGGGCGGAATATTCAGGCAGGTATTCGTCCCTTATCCATTTCAAGGCGGCATTCCGGTCACTGCAGCCGGTGAAATCGCATCGAAGCGTTCCGCGCCGCGTTTGGCAGTCCCAGGTCTGTTCAAGGATGGCCGGATGCGGCTCTGCACCTGGCAGTACAGGCTGGCCGCCTCTGTCTCCGTCCGCTTGGGCCGTGCGCATGATTTCGACGCGCCGGTTCCGCTTGTTGCCGAGCTTGGCGTCCCAATACCAGGCCTCGCCGTTGTTCCGCACGGCTTCGCGTTCCTCCGCCCCCAATTCCTGGACCAGGCGGACGATGGAAGCGCAAAGGGCCTCCTCCCGCCGGGGATCGTCGCGCTCAAACCCGGCAGGATAAGCCCTTTCGTCGATCCGTTTCCATCCCGCGCTTTCCGGCCAAAACGCATCCAGCATGGAAGGCAGGGCGGAAACGTGCAGGGTCTCGGCGGAATAATCGCAGGCCCGTGTTTCCCGATTTCCCGCACCCAGGAGCCGTGTCTCGAAATCCATCCTGTGGACCAGACTTCTGCTCGGGACGGCCCCCAGCGTGAAGAGCGCTCCGAGGCCCAAAGCGGTACTCGACAGGCAGGCGCCGACCCCGTAGATGGCACGGGGTGGAGAGGAACGGGAAACGACGATGACCGGAACGGCATCCACCCCGTCCGAAAACCACTCCGGGTACAGCCGGACCAACCGCGACTGCACGTTCCGGGCCAGGGTCCGGGAGTCCGGTCCGCCGACGGATTCCATTCCGTTTTCGCGGATTTGGACGATGCTGTAGCGATCGCCGCCGTTGGAGGAAACGCGTCCCGGCCCATCCAGCTGCAATCCGTACGTCGTCCTCACGGCGGCACTTGTGCACCCCCCGGCCAGCACCACCAGCAGGCAGGCGGACAGGCATCCCGCCCATGTTCTTGTCCGTGCGGATTTCATTCGGTTTTCTCGAACTCGATTCTGAAGGCCCCGTCCCCCTCCATTCCTTCGGACAGAATGCGCACCCGGGCGTTCTTGCCGACGAGCGACGGCAGGACCCGGGTCCGCACCCATTCCATCGCCCGGAGATGTTCCGTTCCGTTCGCCGCGAAAACCACGACGCCGCGGCGGGTGGACGGGTCGTATTCTTTCCGGACCACCTGCGGTCCTGCACCGGCCGTCTTTTTCGGAGGCGCGGGAACAAGCACCGGCACGGTTCCGCCGGGCATTCCCGCGCGGTCGGCTTCGAAGGGAAACAGTTCCGCGAAGCGTTTTTTCGCCACGGGATTGCGGCGCGCTTCCGCTTTCTCGCCGGGGTTCAAGTCATCCCAGGCGTCCGCCACGAGCGCCGCGATGGTTTCCGCGAGGCGCCGGTTCGTGCCTCGGGACCCCTCCAAACAGGATATCAGGGAAAAACCGCTTCCGGCCAGCTCGATGCCGTCGGAACCCACCGCATCGTTTTCCTCCATTTGCCAGCCGTTTTTGTCCGAAAGCATCCATCCGAACAAAAAGTTCCCCAACGGGTTGAAAGTCAACGATTCCTTTTTTGCGGAAACGGGCGCTCCGTCCGACCACTTTCCCGGCCCGAGCTGGATGGACGCATCCAGACGCAGCAGACAACCCGAGCGGGCGGGAATCGTGAACAGCGTCAAGGCCGCCGGCAATTCCATCGACGCCAAGGCAAAGAACTCCAGCGGGCCTTCGGTCCCCACCCCGAACTCTTCCGTCACGGTGCACCGGAGCCGCACCAGAATCGGGATGGCCTCCGGCCGGTCCGAGAACCGGTTCGGGCAGACCTTCTGCAACTGCTCCGGGAGAGTCCCAAGGCTGGATTCCTTCGACCGGTTGCGTTCAACGGGACCCAACGCCGTCTCGGCGTCCGTCACCAGTTCCATTTCCAAAACCCGGAGCGTTTCGCCTTCCCCTCCCGCATGCGTCCCGTATCCTCCGTCGGGGACGATGCGCGAGTACACGCACCCGGCACACAGCAACAGTCCCGCCGCGATGCCGCACAGCGCCGTCCGGCGGCTATTCGACCGACTCGAATTCAATTCGGAAACGCTCCTTTCCGTTTCGTTCTTCCTGGGAAACGCCCAGCACCCGGAAGAGCGCCCCTCCCGGCGGCTCGTCTTCCGGATTGAACACGACGCCCTTCGTCCGGCAGATTGCCGGGATCACGCGGCCGACCAGATAGTCGATGGTCCGGCCGGCATCCGCCCCGGCGGAATCCGCCTCCACCATGCCGCGCCGGGAACTGGCGTCGTAGTGGTGGGACACGATGTCCGGGACGGCCCTCCATGCGGCCATGTCCACTTCCACCGGGACGAATTCCCGCGCGGATTCGACGAACGTGCGGCCGTCGGCATCCACGGACACCGTGATGCCCGGCCCGGCGGCCAGCCATTCCGTCAGCCGCCGCCTTTCGGGCGTCTGGTAGGCCTCCGACGCCAGCAACGCCAATTCCCCCTCGTCCATGCGGTTGAGCGCCTTCACGACGCCGGCCGCCACCAGGTCCGCGAAAACCGGTTCCATCTTCGAGGCGGCCGGATGCACGCCCCAGACCACCGGCCAATCCTGTGCCCCGGGCACGATGAGGGGCCAAAACAGGACGGCCTCCGTTCGGCTCTTCCGGTAAGGCACCCGCGCCAATTTCCGCTTTCCCCGGTTGTCGAGCGCAATCGCGACCGCCAGCTTCCCGCCCGTCGAGTACCTCCACCAGAAGGGAATGAACAACGGATTCGTTTCGTGGCTTTCCGCCCCGATGGCGGCAACCGTCCCCGAGTACTCCACGTGCAAGGGAACCGCGCCCGCCTCCTTGTTGAAGACGCGGGGATAGCGCGCCCGCAGCAACCGGTTGATTTCGGATGCACCGGGCGACACGGCATGAGTCAGCTGGTCGTGTGCCAGCACGATGGTCCCGCGCGCCGATTCCACGTAATACGAATGGACCAGCCGGTCCGAGGGCCTGGTTTCGGACAAACGCTCGGGCGACGTGAACCGCGTTGCCGCACATCCGGCCGCAAGACAGGTCGCGGCGATTGCCGCCAGGGCCAACAAGCCCCGCTGGATGCTCTCAGTCGTCTTCATCCGGGTCCTTCTCCTCCACCACCACCGTCTCGTAGCGGTGGAACCCTAGCAGGGCCGAATGGGTGAAGGAGCTGGCACCCAAGCCCCATTTTGTCCCGGGGTCGTCCCGGGCCGTCTTGACGGCCAGTGCGGTTTGGGCGGCCTTCGGCAAGAGCGCGATTTCTTCCGCGCCGTTGTTCATCCAGAGGTGCGAGCCGCACGAATACTCCCCATGCCAGGGCGTCACCAGAAGCGCCCACGGCGTGACCGCCCAGCCGAAAAGGACATACCGGAGGAAAGGCTCCCTTTTATCCCGCGAATAATGGCCTCCCCCGTCGTGGGTCCAACCCACCATCGGCTTGATGGACTCGGGCGGCCGGCAGTATTCCTCGGCCAAGGCCGGCAAAAATCCGAAACTCATCCGCTTCTGCCGTGTCACTTCCAAACGCCCCCGTTCTCCCAAGTCCACGGAGTAGATATCCGGCTCTCCGACATTGAATGCCGCACACCCGCTCAAAAACACGCTGCAGATGACAATCAAGTACAAGTTCATCGCATTTTTCATGAGGATTTCCCCTTCTTTCCGCGTTCGTATTTTGACATTCGCCCCCGTCACTCTTTCGCAATCTCGTCGCTCCCCGTCCACGCGTCGCTGTCGGCGGCGGTGTCGTGCAGGCGCATCGTGACGCGGTGCGTCGTCCGCCGGCCGTCCTGCACGGCGCGGTATTCGCCGCGCAGGATGTAGTCGCAAGCGTCCGGGTCGCCGCTCAGGACGAAGCGCCCGCTGGCGCGCAGGGCTTCTTCGAGGTCGGCGCGGAGCAGGTCCAGCGCGCTGTTGCTCGCGTGCTCGCTCGTGAGGTTAGTAATGTACGCCACCTGCACCACCGGGGTTCCGCCGCGCTGCCGGACCTTTGCCGCATACTGCCGGGCGAACACCGGATCGGCCAGCATCGCGTTCACCAGCCGTTGCCCCGCCGGAATCGTCTCTGCCCGAGTGTAGTCCTCCTTCTTGCCCGGATTCCGCTTCGCCGGGTCCACGTACGACACGCATCCCGCCGCCAGCAACAACAGCCCCATCACCAAAACCATTCTTCCGTTCATTTTTGTCTCCTTGTTTTCACGGCATTCTTTCTGCATTGGCACTCCCGGCTGGGTCCGACCTCCGGTACGCAAGTTCTGCGTCCGTCACGTCCCGCACTGGGGGGACGGGCGCCTCGCCCGTCCATTCGCGGATGGAAAACGCTTGGATGGCGGATTCCGTGCCATCCTTTTGCCCAAGGACGGGCGGGGGCGCCCGTCCCCCCAGTCCGATTCGCCCCGACAACAAATGCGGACATTGACGCCGGACTGTGTACCCCCCTGCTGGCGCACGGATTCATGTCTTCACTCCGCCAGCTTCCCCGCGCGGTCAATCAGCTCCTCCGTCGAGGGCCCGGCCGGGACGTTCATCTCGCCCGCGGGCAACCCCAGCGACGGCAGCGAGGAGTTTTGCAGCGTCAGCGCCTGCGGCATCCCCTGAATTTGCGTGTGGCTGGTCGCCAAATACTGCCCGTAGCCTTTCGCCACCAGCTCGCGCACGAGGTCGTCCGTCGCACCACTCTTCTCCAGGCGGTCCATCGTCGCGGCGAAGAGGGCGTCCTTCTTGCGCAGGGCGTTGCCTTCCGCGGTGAGCGCCAGATGGATTTCAAAGGTGGTTTCGTCCTGGACCTTGACCACATCTTTGAACCCCACCAGTCCCGGATACGCCACTTCGAGGTTGTGCAGCCCCTTCGTGACGGCAAATGCCCGCGCCTCCGGCCCCGCCGTGCCGTAGCTCACGCCGTCGATGCGGACGTTCGCCCCGGGCACGTTCGCCGAAAAGGCCACCCGGACCGCATCCGCCGCAGGGGGCGGCACCGCGCCCGCCTTCGCATACTCCTCCTGCAAGGCCTTCGCGGCCGAGAACGCGGCCTCCTTCGCCACCTCGCTCCACGTATTCGCCGCCTTGCGCCCGAACGCCAGCGCGCTGGACTCCTTCTTGCTGCGGGCGGCGGCGGTCACCGACGCCACGCCCTCGCCGCCCGGTACCGCCTTTGCCGACAGCGTGAACTCCAGCACCGCCTGCACCCCCGGGTCCACCCCGCCGATTTCCCTCACGCGGGCCGACGTCACCGACGCCGTCAGCAGCACGGGCGCATCCAAGTTCTCCGCCAGCCGCACCGCCGAACTTTCCGGCATCGCCTCTCCCCACGGCCCCGTGTTCTGTTCCGCGCCGATGGCGTCGTGCGGATTTATGACCGCGAAACTTCCCGCCCCCAGCGCCGTCTGGAGCCAATCGCCGAGCGTCTGTAGCGAGAACGGGGTTGACGCCGTCCCCGTGTGGTTCTGGACAACCAGCACCGCCTTCGTGCGGGGTCCAGAGGCCACCGCCGCCGGTGCAGTGCGGACCTCCACGCTTGCAACCGAAGTCGCCGCGGGGGCCGCCATCGCCGCCACCGGAACCGGCGTGGTCCCTGCCGCGGTCGCGGCCGGCAACGTCACCGGCTGCACCGCGATGGGCCGCGCCGCAACCGGCTCGTATCCGCTCCGGCATCCCGCCACCAACATTCCCGCCGCCGCCAGCGCGGCCACGACCAAACACCTCACTTGTCTTTTCATCGTCCGTTCCTCTCGTTGGCCTCCCGCACCGGAAAACGACGCTTGTGCAGAAAGCAAGTTGCTCGAAATGTCCATCCGCCTTCACGCATCCGTGTTCGGGCGCACGCTTGCCATTCTGCATCGCTCTGCCGCCCTGTTGCAAGCGGAATCTTTTTTCGGATTGGGGACGTTTTTGGAAGTGCGAAGCTCCTCCCTGCAAAATCTCCGTGTCTCCTTTCTCCGCGCGCTCCGTGTTTTGCGCCGCAGGCATGGGAGAAAGGAGTGCGGGCGGACTTGTCCCAGGGGTGGGCGGAGCTTATCTGATCAGCATTCGGGCCAGCCCCGTCAGATGGCGCCGCCGCCGGGGAGGTCGTGGATGACCGTGTCGCGGCACATGCTGTCCACCGGCGTCGGGTAGTCCAGCGTGTAGTGGAGGCCGCGGCTCTCGCGGCGCAGCATCGCGGAGCGGATCACCAGTTCGCCGACGGCCGCGATGTTGCGCAGTTCGAGGAGGTCGTCGGTCACCAGGTAGTCGCGGTAGTAGGCGCGGATTTCGCGGCGCAGGTTCGCGATGCGGTGCAGGGCGCGGGAGAGGCGCCGGTTGGAGCGGACGATGCCGACGTAGTCCCACATCGCGGTGCGGACTTCGTCCCAGTTGTGCGCCACGACGACCGCTTCGTCGGAGGGCACCGCGTTGCCCGTCTTCCAGGCCGGGATGCGGATCTTGCGCACGGACGGCAGCGGGTTCTCCAGGATGTCCCGCGCGGCGGCGTGCCCGCAGACCAGCGCCTCCAGCGTGGAGTTGCTCGCCAGGCGGTTCGCGCCGTGGAGGCCCGTGCAGGCGACTTCGCCCACCGCGTGGAGGCCTTCCATGCCGGTGCGGCCGTTGACCGACGCCGCGACGCCGCCGCAGAAGTAGTGGGCCGCCGGGACGACCGGGATGGGCGCCTTCGCCATGTCGAAGCCGTATTTCAGGCATGTCGCATAGATGTTCGGAAAGCGGTTGCGGATGAAGGACCGGCCCTTGTGCGTGATGTCGAGGTAGACGCACGCGTCGCCGCGGGACTTGATTTCGTGGTCGATCGCCCGCGCCACGATGTCGCGCGGGGCCAGTTCGGCGCGCGGGTCGTAGCGCTTCATGAAGGGCTTGCCCGCCGCGTTCAGCAGCCGCGCGCCCTCGCCGCGCACCGCCTCGGAGATCAGGAACGACTTCGCCTGCGGGTGGTAGAGGCACGTGGGGTGGAACTGCACGAACTCCATGTTGCGCACCGGCAGCCCCGCGCGCCACGCCATCGCCACGCCGTCGCCGGTCGCGGCGTCGGGGTTCGAGGTGTAGAGGTAGACCTTTCCGGCGCCGCCCGTCGCCAGGATGGTGTGCGGGGCGCGCACGGCCAGGATTTCGCCGGTCTTGCGGTCGAGGAAGTAGGCGCCCAGGCAGGCGTCGCGGCCGCCGATCTTGAGCCATCCGGTCGTCAGCAGGTCGATCGCCATCAGGTGCTCGCGGATGTCGATGTCGGGACGCGCGCGCGCCGCCTCCGCCATCGCGCGGATCACTTCCGCGCCCGTGATGTCGCCGCTGTGCAGGATGCGGCGCACGCTGTGGCCGCCCTCGCGGCCGAGGTCGTACGCCGCGTCCGCCTCGCGCGTGCCGGGCGACGCCGGCGCCCGCTCGAAGCGCACGCCCCAGCGCTCCAGGTCGGCGATGCGCGCCGGGCCCGCCGCGATGATTTCGCGCGCGACCGCGGCGTCGGTCAGCCCGGCGCCCGCGACGAGGGTGTCCTGGAGGTGGGCGTCCACGCTGTCGGCGTCGTCGATGGGCACGGCGATGCCGCCCTGGGCGTGGGAGGAGTTGCTTTCGGTCAGGTCGGTCTTGGTGCAGAGGACGGTGCGCCCGTGCCCGGAGAGTTCGAGGGCCGCGGAAAGGCCGGCCAGGCCGGCGCCGATGACGAGATGGTCGCAGTCGATGGTTTTCATGCCGCCCATGGTACCACCCCGGACGCGCCCCGCGAAAGCGGAAAGTCGCCCCCCCCCCCCCCGCAATCGGGTGCAGGACGGAACAGTGGCCTTGGATGCAACGATGGGCAAAGAATCCGAAAACGATTCGCGATATCAAGGAAAACACAGGTGTTTTCCCAAATTCCGCCCCCCGTTCCCCCCTTCATCGGAACACCTCCCGCCCGGTCCGGACCCCATCCCTTGCCGCGGGCCTTTTCCACTTGCCATTCCCCCCCCTTTTCCCTATCTTTCCCAGCAGACTTGCAGGAGTAGGGTGCCATGCGAAGAATTTTGATCCGTAGTTTGATGTTTTGCCTTCTGGCGGTTGTCGTGGCCGCCGGTTTCGTGGGCTATCGCGTCTGGGACCTCTACCGGACGGCCAGCGGCGGCTACCGCCACCTCCGCTACCTCCTCGAGTCCGGCGAAACCGTCGAAGGCGCCCCCGCCGACGACGTGCTCTCCGACAACTACCTCCGCACGCTGTTCGGCGACAACCCCGACCTCGTCGAGCAGCTCAAGTCCGTCGTGGACCTCGGCATGGCCACCGACGCCAACCTCCGCCTCGGCAACATCGCCGCCATGCTCGTCACCTACCGCAAGGCCGGCGACGAAATCCGCGACCCCGCCATCTACGCCATCGGCGGCTTCCCCGACCCCAAGAGCGAGCGCCTCGGCTTCCACGGCACGGGCTACTTCGCCCAGGAGTTCGACCCGGCCATGTGGAATTTCGGCAACTCCCTCGTGCACCTGCTCGGCCGCGACATCGTGATTTTCTGCGAACAGGACAAGGCCGAATCCCACATGGCGCTGCTCTTCGACCTCCTCCACGGCGACATCGTCACGCTCGCCAAGCGCATCGTCGAAGCCCCCCTCTACTACGCCATCGTCTTCCCCGAGCCCGGCGAAGTCGCCCCGCCCAACATCAAGAACGCCCTCCAGACCGTCCTCGTCCGCGGCTCCATGGAAGGCGACAAGGGGGCCTGCGACTGGATGTTCATCTGCCCCGACGTCCGTTCCGCCGGCCACGTCGAAACCCTCTGCCGCGACACCATCGCCCTCGCCCGCGCCACCTTCCACGACAAATACGGCGGCTACATCAAGGAAATGCCTTGGGGCAAGATGAACGACAACTGGTGGGCCACCGAATACGTCGACCTCATCGACTCCCACACCATCAAGGTCGAGCAGAAGATCGTGCGCGTCCACGCCAAGCAGAACCGCCGCCAGAACAACGCCATCCTCAAGACCGTCGAGCGCCTCTGCTTCGACCTCGCCGCCCAGAAAGCCTTCTACGCCGGCGAACTCCCCTGGCAGCTCGCGTTCTCGCAGAAAGACACCTCCACCGCCGGCCACTGGTCCAAGGAACACATCGAAGGGGCGGACTGGCCGCTCGGCACCCTGGGCGTCCCCACCCCCGGCTCCATCGCCGAAGAAGAAGAAAAGGCCCGCATCAAGGCCGAACAGGAAGCCGAAAAGGCCCGCCGCGAGCAGGAACAGGCACAGCCCCAACCCGCCGCCGAATCCACCGACGCATGATGAACAACCAATCCTCCCCTTCCGCCTTCCGCCTCCTCGCCGCCGCCGCGCTCCTCGCGACGGCCGCGGCCACCTCCCCCGCGCGCGACTTCACCGTCGCCACCATTTCCCCCGAAGGCGCCGGGCAGGCCCGCCTCCCGGCCATCTCCTCCACCGGCCTTGTCGCCTGGCAGCAGTCCCCCACCGCCCCCGACGGCTTCGGCCGCACGCCTTCCGACATCTACTCCTGGAAGGACGGCACCGTATCCAACCGCACCGGCGACGACCCCCGCGTGGCCGGCTCCGCCACGCGCCCCGTCGTGCACGGCGACACCATCGCCTTCACCGCCGTCTGCCCCGCCTCCGACGCATCCGGGATCCCCTTCCAGCTCTCCATCCCGCCCAAGACCGACGACATGGCCGAGCTCGAAAACGACTACCCCTCCCTCTTCGGCCACGCCCTCCCCGAGCCGCCCGCGCCCGCCGAAGGCGAAGAATCCGCCCCCCCTCCCCCCGAGCGCTCCCCCACCGTCGAATACCGCGACGCCACCGGCATGACCCCCGACATCGTCCTCTGCAACCCCGACGGCACCATCAAGCGCCTCACCCCCGGCAACCACGCCTACTCCTTCCCCGTCCTCTCCGACACCGCCGCCGCCTTCCTCTGCGACCGCACCTGGCCCTACGGCTACGAAATGGTCGGCTGGAAGATCGGCTCCGGCGAACTGGTCCAGATCACCACCAACTACTTCTACGTCCAGAACCCCTCCCTCCACGGCAACCAGCTCGTCTTCCAGGCTTGGGACGGACACGACTACGAAATCTACCTCCACGACTTCGAAACCGGCGAAACCACCGCCCTCACGCAGAACAACTTCGACGACATGTCGCCGGTCATCTGCGACGGCGTCGCCGCCTGGGTCGCCTACCCTACCGTCAACGCCGAAATCTTCCTCTGGGAGAACGGTTCCATCACCAAGATCAGCACCGGTTCCACCGAGAACGCCGAGCCGTCCATCTGGAACGGCCGCGTCGTCTGGCAGGGCGTCGACGACGACGGCGACCTCGAAATCTTCTACTACCACGCCCGCCGCACCGTCAAACTCACCAGCAACACCTGGGACGACATCGCGCCGCAGATCGCCGACGGCATCATCGCCTGGAGCAGCTACATCGACAACTGGGACGCCGAAGCCGTGGCCCTCGACCTTTCCGACAACCTCCTCTTCCGCCTGACGGACAACTCCTACGAAGACATCAACGTCCGCACCGCCGGCGAAAAAGTCGTCTGGCAGACCATCACCCCCGAAGGCGCCACCATCCAGCTCGCCACCCCCGCCTCCCCCCGCGAGGGCGAAATCAACTGACGCCCCTCCCCCCCGTTCCCCCTTCCTTCCCCCCCTCCCCGCCTATGTGTCTTGCTCGTGGCCGCTCCGCCGGCCACCCACCGCCCCCCCCCTCACCCCATCACCCCTCCCCTCCCTGCAACCTCGGGTCCAGCGCATCCCGCAGCCGGTCGCCCAAAATGTTGAACGCGAGCACCACCGCGAAGATCGCCCCCGTCACCGCCGCCAGCTCCCACCACATCCCCTGCCACAGGCGCATGCGCGCCGACGACAGCATCACGCCCCAGCTCGGCTCCCCCTGCGCGCCGATGCCCAGAAAGCTCAGGAAAACCTCCGTCCCGATCGCCGCCGGGAACCGCAGCGTGAACTGCACCAGCGCCACGTGCGCCACGTTCGGCAAAATGTGCCGGAACAGGATCCGCCCGCCCGAGAACCCCAGCGCCTTCGCCGCCTTCACGTACCCCCGCTCCCGCTGCGCGATGACCTCCGCGCGCACCAGCCGGCACGTACCCGTCCACGTCGTCAGCCCGATCGCCAGGAACACGCCCAGCAACCCCTTCCCCACGACCATCGCGATGGCCAGCACGAACAGCAGCCCCGGGATCGACGCGAACGTCGTCGAAATCCACACCACCGCGTCGTCCGTCTTCCCGCCGAAATAGCCGCCGAAGCACCCCAGCAGCACCCCGAGCGGTATCGCGATGAGCGAGCTGACGACCCCCACCTCGAACGCGATCCCGGCCCCCTGCGCGAGCCGCAGCGCCACGTCGCGTCCTAGCCCGTCGGTGCCGAGCCAGTGCGCGGCGCACGGGGCCATGTAGCGCGACGCGAGGTCCTGCAGCTGCCACGGCGGCGTCACGTCCTTCCACGCGTACCACGCCGCCGCGCCCCAGCTCCACGCCGCGACCGCCGCGAACACCGCGATGACGGCCGCGCACGCCCACACCGCCGGACTCCGCGCGAGCTTGCGCGCCGCACCCATCTGTCCGCCCGCGCCCGTCACGACAACCTCACCCGCGGATCGACCCACGCCAGCGCCAAATCCGCCAGCACGTTGGCGAGCGTGAAGAGCAGCGCCCCGACGAGCACCACCCCGCGCACCACCTCCACGTCCGCCGACTGCACCGCGTTCAGGCTCAAATACCCCAATCCCGGAATCCCGAAGAACCCCTCCAGCAGCAGACTCCCCGTGTACAGGTACGGCAGCGCCAGCGCCACGTTCGTGATGACCGGCCCCAGCGCGTTCTTGAGAACGTGCACGAACAGAATCCGCCCGCCCGACAACCCCTTCGCCCTCGCCGTCCGCACGTACTCCCTCCCCATCTGCTCCAGCAGCACCGTCCGGTAGAACCGCACGTTCGCGCCCACGCCCGTCGCTGCCCCGATAATGACTGGCAGCAACAGATGCCGCCACGACTCGAACCCCCACACCGGGAACCACCCCCACCGGTACGCCAGCCAATACTGCCCCGCGACGATCCACACCACGTAATTCACGCTCATCAGCCCCACGCACACCCCCACCAGCGCCTTGTCCAGCCACGCCCCGCGCCGCCATGCGCACAGCAGCGCCAGCGTCAGGCTCGTGACCAGCTCGACGATCAAAATCGGCACCGTCAGCGCCAGCGACGGCCCCACGCCCTCCCTCAGCAGCTCCCCCACCGGACGGTTCAAACTCGTGCTCGTCCCCAAATCCCACCGCGCCACCCGCTTCGCGTAATCCCAGAGCTGGCTGTCGAAGAAGTGCCGCGTCTTGCGCTCCAGCCGCACGCTCAAAATCTCCGCCCCGTTTTTTCCAATGATTGGAAAACTTTTTTCCAATGGTTGGAAAAATTCGTCCGATTTTTCCAATGATTGGAAAATTTTTTCGCGTTTTTTCCAATGATTGGAAAAAAAGTTTCCAATCATTGGAAAACTTTTTTCCTTCCCGCAACCCTCGTCGAACCCCTCCCCGCGGCCCGTCACCGTCAGCCTCCACGTCTCCCCCGGCGGCAGATCGAACGCGTACGGGATTTCCAGCACCTCCCCTTCCGCCAGCTTCAGCGGACCGTCCCCTTCCGCGGCCGCGCCCCACTTCGCGCGCACCGACGGCGGCGTGTCCGCGTCGAACACCACCTCCTCCAGCGCCCGCGTCGGCGCCCAGTTCCCATAAAACAGCGGCTTGTTCCACCCGTGCGCCGCATCGAACTCCTCCAGCGACGCCGCCCCCGCGTTCTGCCCCAGCACCATCGCCGCCGGCGACCCTCCCACCACCTGGAACAGCACGAACGTCACCAGCACCACCCCCGCCACCGTCGGGATGGCCTGCAAAAGGCGGCGGAAAAGATAGCGGGCCATTGGACCGGACCCCGGCGGAACCCCCGGAACCACGGAACCCTAGATACCTAGATATCTAGATACCTAGACTCCGGACCCCAAGACTCCCGCCGCGCCTCACTGGATCGTCAAGCGCGTGGTCTTGATGAGCGCCTGCCAGAGGTCTTCGGCGGTGGTGGCGGCGAGGAGCTTGGCGCGGTTCTCCTCCTTCTGGAAGACCTGCGAGAGGCCGGAGAGGAGCTTGAGGTAGAACGCGCTCGCGGCCGTCGGGATGACCACGAAGAAGAAGATGTGGCTGAGCCCTTCGCCCGACTCGTCGAACTTCACGCCGTCGCGGGAGATGCCGACCGCCATCGTCAGTCCGCCGCCTTCCACGCCCCGGACGTGCGGGAACGCGAGGCCGCCTTCGACCGCCGTCGAGATGATCGCCTCGCGCTCGAGGGCCAGCGGGAGCAGCTCCTTGTCGTCGCTGACGTAGCCCTCGCCCTTGAGCTTCTGGCAGAGCTCCGCGAGGACCGCGTCGCGCGTCCTGCCCTTGAGGTCGGGGATCATGAGCGTTTCCGAGGAGAAGCGTTCCACGCCGATTTTCGGCTGGTCGCTGCGGCGGGGGGCCTTGCGGATGTTGCGGACCCCGGCCGCGCGGTAGTAGAGGAGGCGGGCGCAGGAGGGGCAGTGGTAGAGCTGGTCGGCCGCGTGGACCTGGTGGACGAGCGCCACGGGGAGGGTCATGCCGCAGGCCGTGCACACGCCGTTCTCGACGGGCACGATGGCGAGGGGACTGCGCTTGAGCAGGCGGGTGAACTGGCTGTTGACGTCGGCGGGCAGTTCCTTGGTGAGCGAGGCGATGGCTTCGTCGAGGCTCCCCAGCGAAGCGTTCGGCTGGCCGGCCGCCTGCTGCGCGCGGGCCACGATGAGTTCCTGCAGTTGCACGAGATGGTTGATGATCGGTTGCATGTCGTTGGTCCTGTCGTTGGGGTTGTCCATGTCGGTTGTTTCTCCGCTCACTCCCCTCTTTTTACACCCGCCCCGCCCTCCCGCGCAAGTCCTTTCCCGCGCCGCGCCCCCTACCGCCGCCGTCCCATGAGCCGCAGCAAATGCAGGAACAGGTTCACGAAATCCAGGTACAGCGCCAGCGCCCCCAGGATGCCGAGCTTGCGCACCGTCTCGCCGTCCAGCTCCGCCTCCGCGTCCGCCAGGCGGCGTACTTTCTGCGCGTCGGCCATCGCCAGCCCCGAGAAGACCACCACCCCGGCCAGCGACACGATCCAGTCCAGCCGACTGCTCTTCAGGAACAAATTCACGAGGCTTGCGACGACCACCCCCCACAGCGCCATCCCGCAGATCGAGCCGACGCGCCCGAGGTCCGTGTTCGTCATCGACCCGTAGATGGCGAACCCGCCGAACATCCCGGCCGAGATGAAAAACGCCCGCTGCACGAGCGCCAGGTCGTACGCGATGAACACCACCGACAGCGTCAGCCCGTTGAGCGCCGCGTACGCCAGGAACAGCCCCGCCGCGGCCGCCGCGCTCAGCTTGCGGATCGCGGCCGAGAGCCCGATGACGAGCCCCAGCTCCCCGAGCAAACACACCCAGAGCCACGGCCCCGACAGGATGTTCCGCCAGAGCCCGCTCTCCGCCGTCTTCCAGGCGACGACGCCCGAGAGCGCCAACCCCGCGCTCATCCACCCGTACACGATCTTGAACGCGCCGGCGACCTGCCGCTCCCTCGCCGCGGCCCCCGGCAACCCGTACATGCTGATGCCTTCCGTATTCATGCCGCCATCCTGCCACACCCCGCCCTCCCCGCGCAAGCCCGTTGCGCGCCCCCCGTCCCCGTCCCGCAGGGCGGCCCCCGTGCCGCCCTTCTCCCCTCTCGTGTGGCCGCGGCCCCTTTTCCACCGCGCCCCGCGGTTACTTCAGCCGCTTCTCCAGCTGCGGCGAGGAGGGCAGCCCCGCCTCGCGCGCCTGTTCGTAGTACCGGCGGGCGAGCGGGAGGTCGACGGGGTCCATGAACGCGCACAGCATGGCGAGGTTCGCGTACGTTTCGGGCGGGCACTGGCGGTCGAGGTTGACCGCGCGCGCAAGGGCGGCGCGGGCCTCGCCGTAGCGCCGCGCCCCCATGAGGGCCGCGCCGTAGGCGGCCTGCAGCTCGGCGTGGCGGCCGTTGGCCTGCACCGCGGGGGCGAGAATCCCGATGGCGTCGGCGTAGCGCTGCAAGCGGATGAGCGCGGTGCCGTGCAGCAGGACCGCCGGGATGCCGTCCGCACCGTCCGCGGGCAGCTGGCGCACGGCCTCCAGCGCCTCCTCCGCCTGTCCGGCCAGGAGCAGCGTGCGCGCGCGCGCCAGCGCATCCTCCACCGGCGCGGCGCCGTCCGGCGCGGACGCGGGGACGGACGCGACCTCGGCGGCGGGGACGGACGCCGCGGCGTCGCCGCCGTTGGCGCGCGCAAGGAGATCGCGCATACCGGCCTCCGCCTGCGCGGCGCGCAGCTGCGCCTCGACGAGCTGGGCGCTGAGCGCGTCGCGCTCGAGTTCCAGCGAGCGGTTCCGCTGGACGAGTTCGCCCTGGCGCGCGACGAGCGCCGTGCGCTGCTCGAGCAGCGGCTGGTACCCGGCCAGGTCCTCGTCGCGGTTGCGGAGCTGCTCCTGCAGGCGCTGCACTTCGTCGCCCTTGGCGGCCAGCGCGGCCTTTTCGCCGGCGAGTTCCTCGGTGGTCCTGGACAGGGTTTCGAGCTGCGCGAGGTTTTCGGCGATGAGCGAACGCATCCGTTCTTCGAGGTCCCCGGCGCGCGCGGTGGCGTCGGCCAGCTGCCCGTCGAGCGCGGCGCGGTTGGCGCGCTCCGCTTCGAGCGCGAGCTCGGACTCGGCCTGCCTGGCGCGGAGGGACTCGAGCTGTTGCCCGAGGTCTTCCGCGGTGGCCTCGGCGAGGCGCGCGGAAGTTTCGTCGAGCTGCGCCTGCAAGGCGGCGGCCCGCGCTTCGGCGTCGGCCTTGGCGTCCGACAGCTCGCCGATCTTCTGCCCGTCGGCCTCCTGGCGCGCGGCGGAATCGGCGGTGAGCTCGCTGAGCAACCCTTCGAGTTCCGCCTGCCGCACGGCGGCGGCGGCGGCCTGCCCGGCGGCTTCGTCGCGCGCGGCGCGCACGGCGGCCAGTTCGGATTCGGCGGCGTCCATCCGCTCCCGGAGGTCGGCGATCTGCCGCTCCGCGTCGCCGGAGGTGGCGGCGGCCAGCGAGGATTCGAGTTCGGCGACGCGGGCCTGGAGCGATGCGGCCTCCTCGCTGCGTCCGGCCAGCTCTTCGGCGCGCGCGGCGAGTTCGGATTCCTTCGTTTCGAGCGCGTACTGCAATTCGTCCACGCGCTCCTCCAGCGGGCGCATGTCGGCGGCGCGGTCCGCCTCGGCGGACTTGAGCTGCTTCTTCAGTTCGGACCGCTCGCCGCGGACTTCCTTGAGGTCGCGCGCCGCCTTCTCGGCCTCCTTTTCGAGCTTGCCGGCCGCTTCCTCCGCCTCGGTGAGCGCGGCCTCCTTGGCGGCGAGTTGCTCCTGCACGGCGGCCAGTTCGGCGGCTGGCACCATGGGTTCCGATTCTTCCGCGGGGGCGGCTTCCGCGGCGGCCTGGGCGGCCGCGGCTTCCAGCTCCGCCGCGCGGGCGGAGAGCGCGTCGCGCTCGGCCTGCAGCGCCACGAGTTCGGCGTCCTTCGCGTCGAGCGCGTACTTCAGCTCGTCCACGCGCTCCTCCAGCGGGCGCAT
>JAFYAC010000001.1 GCA_017540905.1 Kiritimatiellia bacterium
GAGCGGTTTAAGAAATGCTGTAGCCGTTTCGGGAGGGCCGCGCTTTGTCGCGGCCGTGTGCAAGGACGAAAAACCAGGCCCGGACGAAGCCGGGCCCTCCCCGGCTTGCGACTACACTTTTTCTTAATTTGCTCTAGCCATTGGAAAGCTTTGCCGGAGCGTTAGCGGAGGCATCGGACTAATCGGAGTTTTGTCTTTCTTCCCAATGCGGCCACGGTTTCTGCCCACACGGACGCGCAGAAGCGCGTCCCTCCCCGTGGGGAGCGAAAGGATCGCGCTTCCGCGCGACCTTGTGGTTGCGAAACGGCTTGGGAGGGCCGCGCTTCGCCGCGGCCGTGCGGACGGGGTGTTCCTGGCATGTTCTTGAAGCCCTCCGTGGAGACGGCCCGGACGAAGCCGGGCCCTCCCGGGACACGGCTACATTTTTGCTTTGTTTGATCCAGGGAGGCGGAGGGGGAGGGAGAGGACGAGGGCGAGGGCTTCGGTGCCGGGGTTGCGGAGGCCGAGGGAGGCGTTGGAGATGTGGAAGGCGCTCAGGCCGATGCGGATGCCGCTGTGGAAACACCAGTCGAGTTGGAGGGAGGTGCGGAATTCGACGGGGAAGCCGAGGTCGTCGTCATGGCCGTCCTCGCCGTCGTGGTCGTACCAGCCAGCCGTGAAGGCGGGGGTCAGGACGAGGCGGGAGACGAGGGGGAGTTCGCAGAAGAAGCCAGCGGCGACGTAGCGTTCGCCGTGGGTTCCGACGGCGACCAGGAAGTCGGCGCCGAGGTGGTCGGCCAGGCGGGCGGCGGGGCGCCAGCCGACGGAGCCGAAGGGGCGGTCGGCGCCATCGAAGAGTTGGGCGGTTCCGCCGGACAGGGTCAGGAGGGGGATGGGGGCGGGGTGCGGTGGGGGGGCGGCATCGGTCTCCGCGCAGGAGGCCGGACGGGGGAGGAGCAGCAGCGGCAGGAGCAGGAGGGGGAGGATGGGACGGGGGGGGGGCATCGGTCAGCGGCGGCGGGAGAGGGCGAGGGGGAGGAAGGGGAGGACGAGGAGGGTGAGGGCGCCGGCGACGAGGATGCCGCCGACGCTCGCGGCGCCGATGCCGACGCGGTTGATGGCGCCGATGCCCGTGGACAGGGCGATGGGGAGCATCCCCAGGCCGGAGGCGACGATGACCATGACGACGGCGCGGAAGGTCTGGGCGACGGCGCGGCAGATGGCGTCGGCGGGGGGCTTCCCGGCGCGTTCGAGGCGGGTCTGGGCGTCGACGATCAGGACGGCCGGGTTGACGACGACGCCGATGAGCATGACGACGCCGAGCAGGACGAAGATGGAGATGTTCAGTCCCGCCAGGTGCAAGGCCCCCAGCACGCCGGCGAGGGCCATGGGGACGGTCAGGAGGACGAGGAGGGGCTTGCGCCAGCTTTCGAGGATGGCCGCCAGGGTGAGGAGGGTGAGGATGACGGCCAGGAGGATGGCTTCCATGAAGTCGAGGACGGATTCGCCCAGGATTTCGCTGAAGCCGACGGGAACGAGGGTGTAGCCGTCGCCGTCGATGTGGTTTTCTTTGGCGAGGGCCTCGATTTGGGCGTTCAGGGCGGAGGCGGGGGTGCCGGCGCGTTCGTTGCCGGCCAGGAGGCAGGCGCGTTGTTTGTCGTGGCGGAAGATCATGACTTTCTGGCCGGTGCGGATTTCGCGGGTGAAGGCGGAGAGGGGTACGGGGGGACGCCCGGGGACGGCGGGGAGGGGAAGGGTGGCGATCTGGGCGGAGCCTTGGCGTTCGGCGAGTTTGACGCGGATGTCGATGGTCTTGAGGTCTTCTTTGTAGGAGGCGGCTTCGAGGCCGTCGACGGAGGCGCGCAGGGTGGCGCCGAGCAGGGCCGGGTCGGCGCCCATGTCGGCCATGACGGCGCGGTCGGGCAGGACGCGGATCTCGGGTTTGTCGTCGCGGGCAGTGGTGTCGAGCTGGGCGATGCCGGGCAGGTTCATGGCCAGGGCCTGCAGGCGGCGGACGCGGGTGGCGAGTTCGGCGAGGTCGGGGCCCTTGAGGTTGTATTGGACGGTGGAGCCGACGCCTTCGATGTAGCCGGGGGCGGTGACGGTGGCGATGAGGTCGGGTTCGGCGCGGAGGCGCGCGCGGAGGTCTTCGAGGATGGCGGTGACGGGGCGCGTGGGGCGGTCGGCGGCGGGGCGGTAGACGATCTCGATCTGGGCGAGGTAGACGCCTTCGTTGGCCTGTCCGGCAAGGGCGTCGGCGCGTCCGGGCATGGCGAGGACGGTTACGGCGTCGGGGTCTTCGCGGAGGGCCCGCGCGATGGCGAGGGTGCGATCGGTGGTGCGGTCGAGGTCGTAGTAGTCGGGGTATTCGAGGCGCAGGAAGGCGCGGCCCCAGTCGTCGTCTTCGAGGAGGGAGAAGCCGAGGCCACGGGCGCCGGCCTTGATGCCCGCGGCAACGAGGACCAGGGCGGCGAGGAGGACGGCAACGGCGACGCCGCGGCGGGAGCCGGTGCGGCGGAGCCAGGCGCCGTAGGCGACGCCCCAGCGGGAGAGGGTCTTTTCCCACGCGCGGCCGGCGCGGGCGAGGCGGCCGTCGCGGTCGGATTCGGGCCGCATGACCTTGGCGCAGAGCATGGGGGTGAGGGTGAAGGAGATGAAAATCGACGCGAGGTTGACGATGAGGGTGGTGGTGGCGAAGGGGACGAAGAAGCGGCCGACGAGGGAGGTCATCATGGCGATGGGCAGCATGACGACGACGTTGGTGCCGGCGGAGGCGAGGATGGCGACGGTCTGCGCGGAGGCGCCTTCGCGCGCGGCGGCCCAGCGGGCTTCGGGGAGGCGGGCGGCGGCGCCGGCCGCGGAGAGGCGGCGGACGATGCTTTCGAGGACGACGATGGAGTTGGAGACGAGGATGCCCGCGGAGAGGCCCATCGCGAGGAGGGTGGCGAGGTTGAGGGTCAGGCCGCAGAGCTGCATGAACCAGAGGGAGACGATGATGGTCACGGGCATGGTGACGGCGACGACGAAGGTGCTGCGCAGGTTCAGCAGGAAGGCGAAGAGGATGAGTGCACAGAGGGCGACGGAGGAGGCGATGTCGGAGAGGGTGTTGTCGACGTTGGCCTGGACGATTTCGGCGTCGTCCTGGAGCCAGCGGAGGGTGGCGCCGGGAGGGAGTTCGCGGCGGATTTCCTCGACGCGGCGCTTGACTTCGCGGACGGTCTCGACGGTGTTGCCGTCGGATTTCTTGACGACCTTGATGGCGACGCCGGGGACGCCGTCGAGGTAGGCGCGCTGGCGGGGCTCTTCGGTGGCGAGGCGGACGGTGCCGAGGTCGCGGAGGTAGCGGCGGGCGCCGTCGGCGCCGGCGACCTGCAGGGAGGCGATTTCGTCGACGGTGCGGCATTCGGCGTCGAACCGGACGGCCAGCTCGGTGCCGCTTTCGCGGACGCGCCCGGCGGGCACGGAGAGGATGCCGGAGCCGAGGGTGCGGGCGACGGCGGCGGCGTTGAGGCCGGCCGCGGCCAGGGCGTCGCGGTCGAGTTCGACCCAGACTTCGCGCTCTTCGCCGCCGATGACCTTGACTTCGGCGACGCCGCGCACGGAGGCGAGGCGGTCGTGGATGCGGTTGACGGCTTCCCAGTAGAGGTCGTCCGGCGCGAGGCCGCCGGAGAGGAACATGGTCACGATGGAGGCGGCGTTGAGATCGAGTTTGGCGATGGAGGGGCGCTCGCAGCCGGAGGGAAGGTCGCCGACGATGGCGTCGATCTTTTCGCGGACGTCCTGGGAAGCGACGTCGACGTCGGTGCCGAGGGCGAACTCGATGAGGGTGTTTCCGGCGTTCTCGATGCAGGTGGAGTAGGTGTGCTTGAGGCCTTCGACGCCGGATACGGCGTCTTCGATGCGGCGGGCGACGTCTTTCTCGATGTCCTCGGGGGAGGCGCCGGGCCAGACGGTCGTGACGGTGACGTACGGGATGTCGACGGAGGGGAGGTTTTCGAGGGAGAGTTTTCGCCAGGAGTTGAGGCCCAGCAGCACGAGCGCGATCAGGAGCGCGCTCATGGCGATGGGGCGGCGGGTGGCGGCGGTGGTCAGGAACATGGGAGGCAGCCTTTCGGAGTGAAAAGTGACAAGTGAAAAGTGAAAAGATGCGGTGGGTCGTCAGGGAGTCGCGGGGGATTCGACGGCGATCTTGCGGCCGTCGTAGAGTTGGGTCTGGCCTTGGACGATGACGGGATCGCCGGGGGCGAGGCCGGAGAGGATTTCGGCGCGTCCGGCGTCGCGGAGGCCGAGTTCGACGGAGGTTTCCTTGGCGGTGCCGTCGGGCTGCGCCAGGAAAACGACGGTGCCGGCGGCGCGGGAGAGGACGGCTTCCTGCGGCACGGAGAGGCCTTCGCGGTGCTCGAAGACGACGCGGATGTCGGCCATCGCTCCGGGCACGGCCGAGGGGGAGCCGGGCAGGAGGGCCTTGATCTGGAACACGCGCAGGCGCGGGTCGATGGCCGGGGACTTGGCGGTGACGACGGCTTCTACGGGGTCGGCGGCGCCGTTGGGGCGGATCTCGACGCGGGTTTCGCCGGGGACGACTTCGGCATAGTGGCGGGCGGGGAGGTAGGCGAGGGCCTTGAGGGCGTCGGTGCCCTTGACGAGGACGACGGGGGTGCCGGGGGCGACCATTTCGCCGGGTTCCTTGAGGCGGGCGTCGACGGTGCCGGTCACGGGGGCGAGCACGGTGGCGTCGGAGAGCTGGCGCTCGGCGATGGCGAGCTGGGCCTCGGCCTGCGCCACCTGCTGGCGGGAGAGGTCGAGGGAGGCCTTGGCGACGGCGACTTCGGCTGCGGCGGTGTCGCGCTGGGTGGAGGCTTGCTCGAGTTCGTTGTCGGTGGCGTGGTCGGCCGCCTTGAGGCGGGCGAAGCGGTCGGCGTCGAGGGCGGCCTTGCGGGCGACGGCTTCGGCCTTCGCCACGCGGGCTTCGGCGACGGCCACCTGCGCGCGGGCCGTCGCGGCGGCTTCGCGGGCGATGGCAACCTGGTTGGAGACGGTGAGGGGATCGACGGCGAAGAGCTTGGTCTTGCCGGCTTCCACGCGGTCGCCGAGGTCGACGCAGACGTCGGAGAGCGGCCCCGGTATGCGCGCGGAGACGGTCGCGGAATCGACGGCCTCGAGGGTCCCCTGCACGGTCAGGGCGCGCTCGAACGGCGCAGTGGCCGCGGCCTCGGCGACGACCGGGAGCGGGGTGTCGGCCAGGGATGCCGACTCGACAGCCCCCTGCCGGCTGCAGGAGACGAGGAGGAGGGAGAAAAGGAGGAGGACGGGAAGGCGTGTGGTCATGATTTTTCTTTCATTGAAGGCTATGAAAACCGCTGCGCGGACATTGAAAAAGGGAGAAGGGGGTCATGGAGAGGAGGGGTTGGAAGGGTGGTAGTCGGGACGGTTGGAACAGGCTTTGATGGCGACACGGGGATAGGCGCCGAAGTTGACGAGGAGACCGAGCTGGAGGCCGGTGGCCTTGAGATAGTTGATGAGCTGGGCTTCGTGTTCGGGCAGGAGGGCTTTGCCGGCTTTCAGCTCCACGATGATTTTTCCATGGCAGACGAGATCGGGAATGTAGGTTTTCCGGAGCCAGTTGTCCTTGTAGCGGATCCGGAGACGGGGCTGTGCCTCGAATGGGATGCCGCGCTCGCGCAGTTCCATTTCCAAGGCCTCCTGGTACACCTCTTCGGCGAAGCCGTTCCCGAGCTGGGAATAGACTTCGAACACCGCGCCGCGGATGGCATAGCATTCCCGCTCGTATATCATGGACATGGAAGCCCCCTTTTCAATGTCCGCGAAGCGGTTTTCATAGCCTTCAATGCCTTCACGGAACGGCGGCGGGTTCCGCGGCGGCGGCGGCTTCTTCCGCTTCTTCCGCGGGGGAGAGGGCGGGGAGTTCGTGGCGGGGCTGGCGGAGGGAGGGGTCGAGGGCCTGGTTGAGGAGGAGGGCGAGGCGGACGCCGCCCTTCTTGAGCTGGTCGCGGACGATGGGCAGGTGCGAGTCGATGTAGTTGTCCAGCGTCAGGTCCATCCCCGGGCGCGACCAGGTGAAGGGGACTTTCGCGCCGTCGGTCCAGCGGTACGCCTGCTTGCGGGCGATCCAGTAGCTGTCCACCGCCCAGCGTAGCACGTCGCCGCCGCGCGTCCAGGCGGCCTCCTCCTCCGGCGTGATCTCCCGCGACAGGATGCGCGCCATCCCCAGCACCGTGTGCTTGCCGATCAGTTCGTAGACGAGGCTCTCGTCCCAGACGCTGTGGAGGCTCGGCGGACCCCAGTCCTGGGGCGTCGTCTCGTCGAAGGCGTAGTTGCGGCCGGCGAACGAGTTGACGGGCAGCATGTTGCCGCCCATGTCGCCGTAGCGGTAGGCGCAGTGCAGCGGCTGGTGCATGTCGCCGACGAGGTGGACGAGGAAGCGCAGGGCGTCGAGCCGCGCTTCGCCTTCGAGCTTGCCGGGCTCGGCGAGGTCGTCGCGCCAGCGGTAGATCTGGCTGACGACGTCGTCGCCGCTGTCGGAGACCGTCAGCGAGAACGATTCGTCGTACCACTGCTGGACGTCGAAGTCGATGTAGTGCCAGCGGCCCTGGCGCGGATAGAGCTCCTCGTAGGCCTTGTTGCCGCGAATGATGTCGGGCCAGGACGCGATTTCGTAGTCGCCGATTTCGTAGTCGTCGCCGAGGATGCGGCGGAGTTCCGCCTTGGCCGCCGGCGTCAGGCGCGGCACCGCCAGGCGCGCGATGATGGAGTGGCCCTCCGGGCCCCACGCGCGTACGGTGCGGGGCGCGGCGGCGGCGAGAAGGACGGCGAGAAAGACGGGAAGGACGGCGGCGGATTTCATGGTGCATCTCATTGGGGGGTGTCGGGTTGTGTTTCGGGTGGCGCGAGGGGAGGGGCGTACTCGGGGGGCAGGAAGGGGATGCCCATGGCGAGTTCGAGGTTGGCGATGGCGATGGTTTCCTGGTAGCGGGAGCGGATGAGGGCGACTTGCGCCAAGTCCATCTCGCTGCGGGCGTCGAGGGCGTCGGATACCGGGATGAGGCCTTCGGCGGCGCGGTCGTCGCGGTCGGCGGACTTGGCGGCGGCGACGTCGTAGGCGAGCTGGCGGACGGCGACGGATTCCCGGGCGTCGCGCAGTTGGGCCTCGGCCGCCATCACGCCGAGGATGATCGAGAGGAAGGTGTTTTCGCGCTGGAGCTCGCTCTGGCGGCGCTCGACCAGCGCCGTGCGGTAGGCGGCGGAGTTGGCAAAGCCGCTGAAGACGCTCCACGCGCCGTGGAAGCCGGTGCTCCAGCCGAGGGCGTCGAACGCGAGGTCTTCGCCGCCCCAGACGTGCGTGGCGTTGATGGACAGCGTCGGCAGGAAGTTGCAGAAGGCGCGGCGCACGGCGAGCTCGCCCATGACCACCCGGCGGTCGGCCAGGGCGAGCTGGGGGTGGCTCATGAGGGCGAGGATGACGAGGTCCTCGACGGGGCCTTCCGGGGCGCGCGTGTTGCCGCAGTCGCCGGAAAGCCCGATCTCGGCGTCGGGCGGGAGGCCGAGGGTCTGGAGGAGGCGCCCTTGCAGGACGCGGAGGCGGCGGCGGGCGCTGTCGAGTTCGGTTCGGCGGGCGAGGGCCTGGAGATCGGCCTGGCCGCGCTCCCAATCGGCCACGAAGCCTTCGGCGGAGAGCCCGGAGAGGCGTTCGGAGAGGCGTTCGGCGGCGGAAAGCTGGGTTTCGAGCGCGCGGACGGTGTCGAGCTGGACGAGGACGTCGCAGTAGGCGGCGGTGGTCTGGAGGACGATGTTCTGGCGGGTGTAGTAGGCGGCGATGGCGGCGGAGGCTTCGCCGTGGCGCGCGGCGGCGTAGAGGAACCAGCTGGCGGGGGAGAACACGGGGAGGGCGGCGGTGAGGGTCGAGGCGGTGTCGGCCGCGGGGCCGTACACGAGGCGGCCGTCGGCGGCCTGGCCAAGGATGTTGTCGTAGTCGCGGTCGGTGTACCCGACGCTCGCGGAGACGCGCGGCAGGAAGGCCGAGAAGGCCGTGGTTTTGCCGAGGCGGGCGAGCTCGCGGTCGAGGTCGGCGAGGCGGGCGGAGTAGTTGTTGGTGAGGGCGATGCGGATGCAGTCATCCAGCGAGAGGGGGCGGTCGGGGAGGGCGGCGAGGCGCTCGCGGAGCTCCGCGGAGAAGGCGTCGGTCTGCCCGCGGCGGGCCTCCTGCGGATCGAAGGTGCCGCAGCCGGACGCGGCGGCCAGCAGCGCCACCGCGCAGAACGCACGGCGGAGGGCGGAGAAAGCGCGCGCGCTCATCGGGATGCCTTTCCCGTTGCCGGGGCCTGCGGATGGTAGGACGGGACAAGCGCGGCCCCACCGGTGGGCGGGTTGCGGCCGTTCAAGCCCTCCAGCTCGTCCGTGTAGGCTTTGAGCAGCGACCGGATTTTCGGCAGGAGCTCCGGTTCGATGACGTTCATCGCCGCCTTCTCGATGTCCAGCAGGTCGCGGATGGCGGCCTCGGCGGTGCGGGCGCCCTCGGGGGTGACCTTGACGACCTTCTTCCGCCGGTCGGTGGGGTGGGGGGTGCGCACGGCGAGACCGTCCTTTTCGAGCGAATCGAGCAGCGCGGTCATGGTCTGCCGCGGGATGCAGCACGCCTCGGCGACCTGCGCCGGCCCGGCCACGTCGGGGTGGGTGTGCAGGTGGAACAGCGCGTACCCCTTCTCCAGCGGCAGGCCCCAATGCAGGATCCGCCACGCGTACGCATGCACGATCCGTTGCAGGAACGGCAGCAGGCTCTCGCCCAGGCCCGGCGCCGGACTGGAGACCGCCGCGGCGGCTTCTTCCGTGGATTTTTTCGTTTTCATCTTGGACAGGATTGTACGAAACGGAATTATCTTGTCAAGGGGCGTTGCCGGACATCAAGGAAATACCAAGGAAAATCCGCACCGATGCAGGCTTTGGGCGCCTTGGTCAGGGAAAACAAAGCGGCACGCCCGGGTGGGGGCGTGCCGTGGGGTGGGGGATGGCCTGCGGGTCAGGTGTAGGCGATGAACGAGGCGCCGCGGGGCATGGCGGGGATGGAGAAGAATTTCGCGAGCGACTGCGCGATGTCGTAGAAGCCCTTGCGGATGCCCAGGCAGGCGCCGGGGCGGCCGGGACGGTACACGATCAGCGGGACGTACTCGCGCGTGTGGTCCGTGCCCTTGAAGGTCGGGTCGTTGCCGTGGTCCGCCGTGATGATCAGCATGTCCTCGGGGCCGAGGAGGGGAAGGTAGCCGGCGAGCCAGCGGTCGGTCTCCTCGATGCTCCGGGCGTAGCCGTCGGGGTCGCGGCGGTGGCCGTAGAGCATGTCGTAGTCGATGAAGTTCGCGACGATCAGGCCGCTCTCCTTTTCCTGGGTCCACTTGCTGACGAGGGCCTCGGAGGCGACGTTGTTGCCGGTGTGGATGGATTCGGTGATGCCGCGGTGGCAGTAGATGTCCTCGATCTTGCCGACGGCGTAGACGGGGACGCCGGCGTCGAAGAGGCGCTCCAGGACGGTCTTTTCGGCGGGCAGGTACGCGAAGTCCTTGCGGTTCTCGGTGCGCTTGAAGTCGGCGGCACAGGTGCCGACGAAGGGGCGCGCGATGATGCGGCCGACGCGCAGGGGGTCGCAGAGGCGGCGTGCGATTTCGCAGTAGCGGTAGAGTTCGGGGACGGGGACGACGCTCTCATGGGCGGCGATCTGGAAGACGCTGTCGGCGGAGGTGTAGCAGATGAGGGCGCCGGTGCGCATGTGCTCTTCGCCGAGTTCCTTGATGATTTCGGTGCCGCTGGCGGCCTTGTTGCCGATGAGCTTGCGGCCGGTCTCCTTCTCGAAGGCCGCGATCAGGTCGGGCGGGAAGGAGTCGGTGAACGGGAAGTTGTGGAAGCCGGGATCGACTTCGAGGCCGGCGATTTCCCAGTGGCCGGTGATGGTGTCCTTGCCGTCGGACATCTCGCGCATGGCGCCCCAGGAGGCGATGGGCGCGTCGACGGGCGGGCAGCCGGTGATGGTTTCCTTCTGCGGGAGGAGGCCGGGGATGTTACCGAGGCCGAGCTTCTGGAGGGTGGGGGCGTTGAGTCCGCCCGCGGCGGCCGACAGGTGCGGGAGGGTGGAGGCTCCGGCGTCACCGTAGGCGGTGGCGTCCGGGGCGGAGCCGATTCCGACGGAATCCATGACGATCAAGATGGCTTTCAATTGCTGCCTCGCTTTCTTGGTTGTGCCCGGTTCGGGCTTGGTGTTCAAAGGGGGAGGGTGGTGGATTTCGGGGGCGGTTGCAAGCGGGGAGTGGGGTCGGGAGGTGAAGCGTTTCGGCAGGGTGGGGGGACAAGGCACGGGCGACGGGCGGCAAGTGGGCGGTGCGCCCTTCGGGGGGACAAATTGAGAGAGGAGTGTGGGAGGGGAACGGGAGGAGGGAATCTACATGAATAGCTCGAATGCCGCTTCGCGGACTTGAATGGTTTGGAGGGGGAGGTAGTTGCATTGAAAAGCATGAAAACCGCTGCGCGGACATTGAAAGGGAGGCGGGAGGGATGTCTACAAGAACGGGGAGAAAACCGTTGTGCGGACAGGAACGGGATGGCAACGGGAACGTTGCCCCTCCCCCGGGAAAACGGGATGGATACGGAGGGGCGGCGGGCTATTCCGCGAGGGTGAAGGGGCTGGATGTGGCGGCGGCACCGTCGAAGGTGAGCGTTGTCTTCGCTCCAGCCACGCGCGCCCTCTCCCCGATGAGATAGTCCGAGAAATCGGCCGCGCCGGATTGGTAGGCGGAAAGTGCCCGCCAGACCAGATCCCGGTGTTCGATTTCCAGTTCGTCGGCTTCCAGAAGCGCGCGGATGACGGAGCACAGTTCGGGCTTCGGCCGCTTGTAGCCGCGCTTGAGCACACACACAACTTCGCAGAGCGTGACGGCGGAGACGAAGCCCCGTGCGGTGGCGGACAGGCGGTTCTCGAAAATGCGCGTCGCGATTTCCGCCTGGACGGGATCGTCCTGCACGAGATAGCGGACGATGACGTTGGTGTCGAGGCCGATCACGGTTCTCCTCCATGGCCGATGGCCTTGTCCATGTCTTCGAGGGTCAGCGCGGGGCCTTCGTGGCGGACCATGCCCCGGAGCGCTCTCACGGAGGCCCGGTGCGGGAGCAGTTCCAGGCGGTCCGGTGCCACGACCCGGAAATCCACCCGGTCGCCCGTCCGGAGCCGGAACGCCCTACGGATGGAACCGGGAATGGTAATCTGCCCTTTGGAGGAAATCGTCGCAATCATGGTGGCATCCTTTTTTTCCTGAAGCCGGATGATGCCTTCTCCTTACTTGAAAGTAAAACGAAAAAGGGCGCCGAGGACGTTGCCCCTCCCGTACGGGCGGGAGGGACGCGGCGGAGGGGAGTTTTCCAATGATTGGAAAACCTTTTCGGGGAGGATTTTTGGAAACAAAAAGAACAAAAAGGGAAACAAATGATGAGGAGAAGAAATGTCAGACAATTATGACAATTTCCGACAATGGGAATCTGCATTGAAAACCAAGAAAACCGCTTCGCGGACAGGAACGCTTGGAGTGCGGGAGGGAAAGAGACAATTTGGACAACTCGGGACAACTTTTTACAAGGTGCGCCGCCCCAACCGGGCGGCGCTTGTTTTGGAGGGGAGGGGGGGGAGACAAACAGGACAAAGGGGGACAAGGGATGCGGGTGGGAGGTGGGTGAAGAGAATCTACAAGAATAACTCGAATACCGCTGCGCGGACTTGAATGGACTGGAGAGCGCTTGAAAAGCGGGAAAACTGCGGCGGATTTACTGTGCCAGAAAGGCGGGCTTGCCGACGGAGATGAAGTTGCCTTCGCTTTCCGGGAGCGTGATGAGGTATTTCCCGTCCGACTCTTCGACTGTCGCATTGGTTGCCGCATGCCAATCGGCACCCACCAGATCCGCCGCCGTCCAGATGTCGCTTCTCTGGATTGCCGCGGCCGGGGCGAGCGCCACGTTCAACTTCGCGTTGCCGTCCGCGAACGAAATGCCGCCCTCCGTGATTGCCGTTTTCACGGTCACGGGCTCAGGGGTTTCGCCCTTGGTGATGATGATGGCGTCCACGCCGATACTGCCGGAGCCTTTCGACATGTCCTTGTAACCAAATTTCACGTAGCGGCTGTCTGGGCTGAGCACGAACGTCTCGTTGGTCGTCCCGTGGTTGAGGCGATCAAGCACCTCTTCGACCTTAGTTTCATATTCCTTGACCCCCCGCCAGTTTGTGCCATCAGGCGATTCCCAGATGCAGAACACCGTGCAGATGCACGCCCCAAGCGAATTGCCCCGGATCATGTACGACAATTCCCCGGGAGTGCCATCGAAATGGATTTGGTAAATCGAAGTCTCGTCACCGAATTTCGCCGCACCATTCCCCTCGTCGTCGTAATTCTTGTCGTCGTAATCCGTGCCCATCTTCCTGGCGGTCACGCCGTCCAGCATGCTCACAGTCGCCTGCCATGTGCCGTGGTGTTCAAACGGAAGGGGCGTCACGTCCCGCACCTCGCGGAACGCTCCGGAAATCTCCACGTCGCCCGCCGGCATTGTGAAGTTTTTTTCGATGAACGAACTGCCGGTGAGTTCAACCGGCTCGCCGTTGCAGGTCGCGGTGAGATCGCCGTCCAGGGTGAACCCGAGCTTTGGCTTTACTTCGACCGTGATCTTGTCCCCCGCGAATGCCTTGTTCGTGCTCGCCACGATGGCGCAACTGTTCGTGCTTGGCGGACAAACCACCCTGTACTGTTTTTCGAGCGTGAAGTGGAGGCCAGCGGTGGCGACCGCGCCATCGTCGTCTGTGCACGTCACTTCCACTTCGTAGACCCCCGTTTCGGAGAACGTGCAGGTCTCGCCCTCCGCCGTACCGCCTTCGCCGCCATCGACCGTCCATGTCCAGGTGTATTCATACGGTTCAGTGCCGTCGAGACCGATTGCCGTCAGCAACAGCGGGTTGTCGTCGTCGCAGACCACCCGCTCGTTGGGTTTCACGCCGGAAAGCCTCACGCGGAAGGTCGGCGTGCCGTACCAGATGTGGATGTTGTCGAAAAGCACCATGCGCGCCGTGGTCCCCGAGTTCGCGGAAATGATGCGAAAATAGAAGCTGTTTTCTGGGATACCATTCGTCACTTTGCAGGCAGCCCATCCCTCTTGAGCCGCCACTGTCGCCAGCTCCGTCCACTTCGTCCCGTCCGGGCTGGTTTCGAGCGCCCACTTCCGATTGACATGGCTGGAACTGGCTGCCTTGTACTCGAAGTAAATCCGGTCGATCGGGTATTCAAGTTCATTCGCCGTCGCGAAAAATCCGTTCGTCACGATTCCGGCGCTGCCGGTGTGCCGGACGCGCATCGACTTGTCTCCGTCGTAGCCGATGGACCCCTCGTCGCCGCCTTGGCACTGCAATGCCGCAAACGCCACTTGGCACTGCTGAGTCGAAAACGCCACGGCCTCCGATTCGAATTCCTTCGCGGCGTATGCGGGATTTTTGCTGGTATTGCCATCGAAAGTGATGACCAAGTTGCCCGTTTCTTCCCGCGTGAAAACCGCTGTGACCACCACGTTGGTGTCCGGCATCTTGAACTCCGTCACGCCGCGGGGCTGGTTCTCGCCGTTGACCACAATCCACAGGAGACCGTAGGCATCGCTTTCCGGCACCGCCGCCACCCTTACGAGCGTCCCCTCCACCGCCCTCTCCGCATCCGCCGCGAGGATTCCGTGTTCGCTCGGCCCGATTGTGATTTCATGGTACTTAAGCACCCGGAAGGTGATGCTGTTCGCCGTGGTCATCTCCTCGTCACCGACCACCGTTGCCGTGCAAGTCACTTGGTAGGTTCCCGGTTCCAAGTCGTCCGGAATCTCCAGCACTGCATCCGAACCCTCCAAATCGCCGCTCCATGCAAAGGCGAATTCCGTGTCGGACGTCGCGAAGTCGTAGTTCGCCGTCGCCGTGATGGCGTCGCCCGTTCCCTCCGGCAACCGAAAATCGTCTTTCCGGTCGAACGTGACGCTGAACGGTCCCTCCACCAAAATGTCGTCTAGTGACGCATTGTAGGTTTTTTTGAATTCGATTCTCACCCGGGTTGTTTCGGGGTTGTCGATTGGGCATGAGAAGACAGTATGCGTTTTGACGGGCATGTCGGTCCACTTGTAGATTTGAAACCATTGTCCGTCAGCCCATCCTTCCACCGTGAATTCGTTGCATTCGCCCTCGTTGTTTGCCGTGTAACTCGTAAACGAAACGTTCGTCGCACCCGTCGGGAATGTCCGGCTGGTAACCGTCATCTCGGTCGTTCCCAACATCAGGCAAGGCTGGGTGGGATATGTTTTTTCGTTCGTGTAGTACTCAGGCGTCTTGACACTGCACTCCCACCCCTTGGGCAGCTTGCCTTTCTCCATGCCGTCGAAACCCTCTGAAAGCAGGACCGCGCCCCATACCGGGGAGGTGAGGACCGCAAACAGGCAAATTGGAAGCAAGAAACGGGTTTTCATGGTAATCCTTTCGGTATTTCGGGTCGGGAAGGTGTTGAATATGGAACCAACCCTACAAGTGCATGGATGGTTCGTCAACTTTTTTGGGGATAGGAAAGACATGGTCCAAGCAAGGAGCTCAATAAATCCTGTATTCCACTTCGAGATCGATTTGGGATCCATCATCTCCAAAGATTTTGACGGAGAGAATTTTGACGGCCGCGATGCGATTCTCGTTGTTGACCAACACGAATACGCTGCCGGGACAAACGGTTTGCCTATCGCTGGAGAAATCCCACCCCATGTCGAACTCACGGGTGTCGGGGGGCAAGTTGTGGCAACTTTCCTTGTAGCCCAGCATCTTGTTGTTGTCACCTTGATATATGGAAAGCGAACCATCTCCCCACCAGGAATCTACGGGACACGTGAAAGTTGTTGCATCATTTGCCAGAACAAGATTGCCGCCGGAACGGGAAAGGGAAACCGATGTCCGTCCTTGGTTGGCTGAGCCGAGTGGAGATTGCGCTTGCCGTGTGTCAGATGGCTTGTCTTGTTTAGCCAAAGCTTTTTCACCCGGGGAGGGGGCGAGGCTGGAGGTTGGCACCGCCAGCAACAAATCCAATCGTTTTGCCGCGCCTTCGTAGGTCTGGCCATTGGAAGTCGTGAACTTCACATCAAGCCATTCCGTGGTCAGCTTTTGGACCACATGGAATGCAACACCCCCCTTGAGTTTTCCCATCATGGCTTCTTGCGGCAGTGCATCCAGTGAATAGATGGTCAGATCGGATTCCAGACGCAAATCCCGTCCAACGAGTTCATCCGCCGTAAGCATTTGTGCCGCATTGGCTCTGCCGTGGTTTTCCAATTCGACGGGCATAAAACAAGACGTACAGTTTGAATGAAGCCATCCATCCCCCCCGCAACGAATTCCAAATTCTTGCGACACCCATGCGGATTCCCCTTCCCCGCAGGCGATGTAACAGCGGGTAACATCCCCCAGTTGCAATTGATCTATTCCGACGAGGCCATTTGTATTTTTCCGCCACCTCATGTCCTCGTACAATTCAATGTTTTCCGCTTTTGTTATATGCCAATTCCAATAGAATGAGGGGGTGTATGGAGTTGATACGGCATCCGTTCCGTCTTTTCTGCAATAATGCAACTGGGGGAAATACGGCATGCGTTCTGGCGGGCCTTCTCCAACAATTGAGTAAACGGTCAATCCGTGATGATGCCCCTCCTTTGTATTCGGAGGAAAATCAGATTGGATTCGCACGGTTTTTTGCTTTAGATGACTTGGGTATTGATATGGATGGGCGTTGGGGGTACTTGCCTTGGGGAGCCGGAAGGGGACAAGATGTGTGTGGGGGGCCGACAGTAGCAAATCCGCGTGTTTGGCCACGCCTTCGTATGTCCGGCCATTGGATAAGGTGAACTTCACATGGAGCAATTCCGGGTTCAGCTTCCGTGACACAGAGAGCGCTACCCCGGCCTTGAGTTTTCCCATCGGTTCTTCCCGAGGAAAAGCCCCCAATGAATAGATGGTGATATCGGATTCCAGATGCAATTCCTGTCCAACAAGTTCATCCGCCGTAGGCACCGATACCGGTTGTTTGCGTGTGCCAGAGCTTCCCAACGCCACAGGGGTGAAACATCTTCTGCAATTCGCATGAGTTCCCTGACCACCACCGCAACGAATGCCGAATTCCTGAGACACCCACATGGATTCTCCTTCTCCACCGACAACGTAGCAGCGGGTAACCTCATCCAGTTGTGGATCATCCAGGATAATGTGTCCGGTTCTCGGAGGCCTATTGTCCCAAAATCCCAATAGTTCGAAGTGATCCGTTGTCATTACCGTCCAACTGCAAACAACGACTTCGGCTTTGCCGCTGTCCTTCATCCTTTCATATGAAACCGAATTTTCGTCCCTGGGTACTACCCGCCATGCGGATGGATACAATGGGGTGCGGATGTAACCAACCATGTTTTCGGCTTTGGACACGGCATCCCGTCCGTCTGGTCTGCGATAATGCAATTCAACAGGGCGATAACGCCATCGGAAGGAAGGTGTAAGCTCCTTCGTAAAATACTTGGCATCCATTGGCTTGAAAACCAACTGGTCGTTGTGAAGACTACCAGACGGGTCTCCAAACTCCACGTCCAGTTGTGGCAGGTGCGTTGGATACTTGTAGTTTTTGGCAAAAGCGGATGGGAGGGAAACGCATGGAATGGCACACAGCACAAACAGCAACCATCTGTATGGCCGGTGGGAGAGGCCCTTTCCGAATCCATGGCGTAAACTGCTCTTCATGAAACTTGCCCTGATGTCATTTTACCTATTGCCAGATTGCGCATAAAAGACATTCCGCAGGAAAGGTGGTCAGGAGCATGGGGAGAAATGGCATTTCGCGCTCGTCATGGTCTTTGTTTCCTCGTCGTCCGGCTCCCCGCTGGAGGGGGCTCCATAAAAGACCTCTTTCCATACCCTTAGTTTGGGCTCCTAGAAAGGCCTTGTTGAGAACACGGAAAGAGGCGCGCATTGCGCGCTTGTCTTGCACGTGCCATTCAACGAATTTTTCTAGGATTCAAACTAAACGACTACTATGCAGAAAGCTGATGGACTGCTGATAATCTATTTCGGCGGTGTTATTTCCGTATGGTTCGAGTTGGTTGCTTTCTCCGCCCGCGCGGGCGGCTGTCTGGTGGGAGAATGCGACGGATGCCCCTTCGGGGCAAGTGAAAAGTGAGCGCCCTTCGGGCGCAGAGACGAGTTACGAGTGACGAGAGACGAGTTTGTGGTGCGCCCTGCGGGCGGGAAAGGAAAGGGGGGGCGCGGCCGCGCTCTGGCAGAAGCGGGGCGGGGGAGGAGGGGGGAAAGGGGCTGGCGCAGGGGGGGGCTATCCTTGAGCGGGCGCGGCTGGAATGCCGCACCTCCCAGAAAAGCTTTCATGGAGTGGGAGGCTTGGGCTTTGAGGGGTTGAGGATTGGTAGGGAGGGATACAAGGTCCGGAAGTCGCTCTCGTTGCGCGTGATGAGGCCGCCCGTGCGGAGGGCGAAAGCGCCAATCATGACATCGGCGATGGGGCGTTTGCGGATGCCTTCGGTGCGCCGCCGCAGGACATGGGCGTTCCATGCCTTGTCATCGGTCTTCCTCGCCCTCGCGGAGTTCTTTCATGATTTCGGCCGTGGAGTGCCATTCGGGATGGTATTTCCTGGCATAGCCGATGTAATCGCGGGCGGATTTGCGTTCGGGGTGGGGGGATGGGGCTTCAGGGCCGATTTTGACGAGAATCACTTGGTAGTGGCCGTCTTCGGGAACGGAAAGGGGGAGGACCCCGACCGAGGAGGAGACATCGTCGCACCACACGCCTTCGGCGGACCCGACATTGGCCACGGCCCGCATCCAATCGTTTTTTTCCATCAGTCTGGGCATGGGGAATTCTCCGAAGAAGGCGCTTTTCCGAATGTGCCGCGCGCCATTGCGTGGCAACGGGGTGAACGATAGCCCATGTGGGGCGGATTGTAAAGCGGCGGGCAGGGGGAGGCGGCGCGGGAAGGGGGGGGAAGAGGAAGGGGAGAGGAAAAAGGGCGGGGAGGCCTGCGGGCTGGGAGTGGAAGGGGAAGCGGGCGGGGGTGAGGGGGGGCGGGGGGGGCAGAAGGTGAGGGGGGAGGGACGCAGGCGAGGCGCAGTACTCCCCCTGCCGCCGGAGGCGGAACCCCCCTCTCGGAGGGGGGCGAGGGGCTTCTCGCAGGGGAGGAGCTATCCTTGAGCGGGCGCGGCTGGAAAGCCGCACCTCCCAAGGGGGGGATTACATTCCTTTGAAGGGATTGACGGCTTTGACGGGGCCGTAGAGTTGGCCGTCGTTCAGGTCTTCGGTGAGGATTTCGGAGCAGCCGGCGGATTCGGCGGCGGCCAGCATGAGGGCGTCGTAGAAGTGGATGCCGTGCCGCTTCTTGATGGTCAGGGCGTTCAGTATGCTTTCGACAGACGGGGCCAGGACGCGGATGCGCCTGAAAACGCCGATGTAGGCCCGCACTTCGTCCTCGGTCATCTGCAATTTCTTCATCGCCACGTTGGCAAATTCGTTGAGGACTTGGACGGAAATCACGGCCCGGTCCCCGCCCAAAGCATCGACGAGGATGGAGTGGGCGGCGGCATGCTTGGCGGGATGACGGGAGTCAACGGCGTACACCAGGACGTTGGTGTCGAGGAATGTCATGCGCAGGGTGTCTCGGGTTCGTAGGCGTCGGCACGGTCGAAGACGTAGGGGGCACCCTTGAGGCGGGGGGTGGTCTGCCGGAGAAGGGCATCGAACTCGGCCACCGCGTCATCGGAGCGGCGGTTCCTGTGCAGTTCGTTTTCCAGCCAGTTGGCCAGCATCCGGCCGAGGGTGGTTCCCCGGGCGGTTGCATACTCCTCGGCCTCCCGCTCCAGGGCTTGGGGCAAATCCAGCATGACAAACATGGCTCTTCTCCTTTCGGGGCGGCACCCGCCGCTCCAAGACGGGAGACAGATTAGCGCAAGTGTGGGGGGCAATGCAACGCGCGAGTGAGAAGCACCTTTATCCCGGAAAATCCGGGATAAATTATCCCTGATTTTTTTGCAACCCGTTGGAATGCAGGAGGATGAAAAAGCATTCCACTGTTTGAAAAAGCGGGAAGACTTTTTCGGTTGCCGCTATGATGCGGCGGATCAATCACACGAAAGGAGTCTTCCCGTGAAAGAGAACATAGCCCCGTCC
>JAFYAC010000096.1 GCA_017540905.1 Kiritimatiellia bacterium
AAAAGTGTAGTCGCAAGCCGGGGAGGGCCCGGCTTCGTCCGGGCCTGGTTTTTCGTCCTTGCACACGGCCGCGACAAAGCGCGGCCCTCCCGAAACGGCTACAGCATTTCTTAAACCGCTCTAGTTCCATGGCCTCCCACAACGCGGGCAGTGACGGAGGTCCCGTGCCTGGGACCTCCGTCGCTGCCCGCACGATGGACATTTTTCCCATTCCGGCCCGCAGATCATGCGCGCAAGCTTGCAAGGAGTTGTCCCAACGCTTCGCTTCCCGGAATCGGAAAAATACTTCGCCGTGTGCGCAGCGACGGATGCCCCACATCCGGGGCATCCGTCGCTGCGCACATTGAAGTGCAGTTGAAGAAGCGATTGGAACGCATCGCCGGAGCGTTAGCGCAGGCATCGGACAAATCGGAGTTTTCCTGCTCTGGAACGGATACACTATTCCTTAAACCGCTCTGCCCCCCCTCTAAATCCACCCCCGCGCCCGGTAGTACAGGAGGGCGACGGCCTCGCGTGCGGAGCGCAGCGTATATTCGGCGTTGTTCCAGAAATCATAGCGGAACGCGGCCGGTGCGCCGACGGAGCCGCCCTCCTGGGCGGCCCCCCCGTCCGTCCCTGCCATCGCCCCGGACGCATCGGACGCCGCAACGTGGTCGTCCAGCGACAGGTTCTCCGCGGCCAGTCCGCGGACCTCGATGGCCCGTCCCGCATCCCGTGCCGCGCGCCGCACCGCCAGGCATGCCCGCCGGACGTGTTCGGGCGATGTGACCAGCAGCACGCGGGGCGCATCCTGTCCTCCCGCCGCCGCCGCCCCGCCCGCATCCAACGCCCGCACCAGCGCAACCGCCTGCTCCCGGGTGTTTACCCCGCACGCCCGCGGCTCGCACCGTCCATCCGCCACGCCCCTCAGCCGCAACTCCCCGGCGTACGCGACGGCCGCCGGATCGCCCCGGTTCCCCTCGGCGCACGCCAACGCCATCCAAACCGGCACCCCGGGATGCTTGGCGGCGGCATCCGCCGCATACCACAGGCGGATCAACCCCGACTCCCCGGGCACGCCGCTCCCTCCCATCACGAGGATGTGCGTGGGCTCCCAACCAGTTTCCCGGCCATGCACGGCCCCGTCGCCGGCCAGAAAGGAATACGCCTTCCACGGAACCTGCGTGAATTGCAACGCAGCCAGCAGGCCCCCCGCCATCCCGGCGCACGCCAGCGCCCCGACCACCCACCGCCCTGCCCGCCGAAGCGCCAAGGCCAACCCAACATGCCGGATAACGAAAACGCCCATGCCCGCGACCCTATCCCTCCCCCGCCCCTTTTGCAACGCGAAACCGCCGTCCCCCTCCCGCTGCAAGAGCCCAAAAAAAGGAATGCCCTCGCAGGCATTCCCTTTGGCTCCCCTCGCGGGGACGTTCCCGTTGATCCGGGCCCAACCCTCAGTTCGGATTGAGGCCCGGAATCCCCGGTGCCGTTTCCCACGGCTGGCTCATGTTCCACGGCTGGTCGGATTCCTCGTCCGTCGTCGCGCACCCGGCCGCGAAGAGTGCGGCGAAGGCGGCGAGCAGGGCCAGAAGGGCCCACCTGGGTGCGGAGCTCATGCCAATCCCCTCACATCGGCCAGAGGCTCGGCGCCGCGCCGTAGTAGCTCAGCTCGGCGACTTGCAGGATGATGACCGCGACCAGCGCCAGCAGCGCCAGCAGGCTCATGACGCCCAATCCGTTAGTAGAGAACATCGTAACCCTCCTTGATCGTTTCCTTCTGGTATTCCGGCAGGATCTCGACGATGGAGATGAATTCCTTGGAATCGAAGATCTTCACCTTGCCGACCATCTGGTCGTTGTGGTGGACGATCATGACCGCGCCCGGCTGCGCGTTCTGGCTGGTGCCGACGTTGATCACGCCGAAGTTCCAGTCCGCGTTGACGTACAGCAGCTTGCCGGTCGTGCCTTCCTTCATCGCGCTCAGCGGGGCGTTCTCCTGGTCGCACTTGCGCAGCTGCGCGTCAAGCATCGCGTTGTCCTCTTCCAGCTGGGCGATCTGGTCCTGCATGGAAGCGATCTGGTCGTTGAGGTCGGTGATCTGCGCCTGCAAGGTCGCGAGCTCCTCTTCCAGGCCGGCGATCCGGTTGTCCTTCTCCATGATCTCGGCGTCCTTGGCCCGGATGGTGTCGTTGAGCTGGACGATGGTGTTGCGGGCCTCTTCGAGGTCGGCCTTCGTGCGTTCGAGTTCCGCGCGGGTGTTTTCGAGGTCCTGCCGCGTGTTTTCGAGGTCGGTCTTGGTGTCTTCCCAGCCTTGGAGGACGGCGGTGGCGGCGCCGTTGGCCTTGGTGAGTTCGGCGTCGATCTGCGGGAGGCTGGCCTTGTCGGCGACTTTCAGGCGGTTGGCGTTGAAGGTGATGCTTTTCTGCGTCTCTTCGTCGAGGCTGCCCTTGAGGGTGGAGACGACGCGCGCGATGCCGGCTTCGAGCTTCTGGGTGCGTTCCTTGATGAGCGTGCGCTTCGGGAACAGCACGGCGGCCTGCAAAACCACCGCGGCGATGGCTGCGATCAAGACAATCAAAACAAGCGGCTTCAACAACTTGGACATACTTTCCTCCAATGTAGGTTTGCACGCGCAGTATGCCGCCGCCCCCCCGCGATGTCAAACCCCAAAACACCCGCCCCCGAAGTTTTCCAATGATTGGAAAACTTTTTTCCAATGGTTGGAAAATTTTGGCCCATTTTTTCCAATGATTGGAAAAATATTTTTCCAATCATTGGAAAATTCCTGTGCCGCCGCCCCGCGCCCTCTCACTCGTACCGGTACGGGAACCACTCCAGGTCGCCCGCGTCTTCCGGCACGTCCGAGTGCTGCCGCACCCACACGTCGTCGCGGAACTGCACGTGGCCGTCGATGAACAGGAAATTCGCCCCTTCCCGCCCGTCGCCCCGACGGTGCCGCACCGTCAGCGCCGTCACGTCCTCCCCCGGATACTTCCCCGCCTTGCGGTTCTTGTACTGCGGATGCAGCCCGTCCGCCGGGTTCGCCGCCTGGTCGAACAGCAGGATCGTCCGCGCCGGCGCCTCGCAGCGCAGCGTGTTCAGGTACGGCTCGCCGCCCTTGTGGCCGCCGTGGTCGAAGTCGTACGACAGGTACGAATTCATCGCGTAGCTGAAGCCCCCCTCCTTCGACCGCTTGTAGCCGTACGCCGAGTCCGCCGCCCACTTCGCCGCCGGGCACTGCCACGGATTCCGCTCCGGCCGCTGCCCCTCCCCGTGGTCCCGCCACGCCTTCATCCCCATGTACGGCGGCAGCACGTCCACCCAGCAGTGGTCGTGCGGCGACTCCGACCGCGGCAGCCCCGACTTGTCCGCCCGCGTCCAGTCGTCCGTGTGCGGGAACCGCCCCGCGTGCTCCGCCGCGTACAGGTGGAACGCGCTCCCCCACAGCCGCAGGTTCTCCCGGCACGCCGCCCCCTGCGCCGCCGCCCGCGCCCGCCCCCACGCCCCCGCCGACACCGCCAGCAGCACCCCCACCAGCGCAATGACCGCCAGCAACTCGATCAGCGTGAAGCCCCCCCGCCGCGCGCCCCCCGCCGCGCGCGCGCCTTTGCCGTTGACTTGGCCCTTCGCTTCTGCCATACCTTCCGCCGATGTATCCAATTCGCTATATCGGTCGCATCCTATCCGCCCCCCGCCCGCGCGTCAAGCCCCGCGCCTGGCTGGCCGCTCTCCTGTTCATCCTCTTCCCCCTCCCCACCCTCGCCGCCCCCCCCATCCCTCCCTCCACGACCCCACCGCATCTCGTCACTCGTCA
>JAFYAC010000097.1 GCA_017540905.1 Kiritimatiellia bacterium
CCATCGCCGCGCGCGGGACGTCGGTCTTCGCGATCAAGGGCGAGACGCTCGAACAGTACTGGGACTTCACCGACCGCATTCTCGACTGGGGCGACGAATACCCCAACATGATCCTCGACGACGGCGGCGACGCCACCCTCTTCGTCCACCTCGGCGTCAAGGCTTCCCGCGAAGGCCTCCAGGTGCTCGACGGCCCCTACGCCTCCGAAGAGGAGCGCATCCTCAAGGCTCAGGTCCGCCGCGCGGTCCAGAAGGCCCCCGGCCGCTTCGAAGCCCTCGCCAAATCCATCCGCGGCGTCACCGAAGAGACCACCACCGGCGTCCACCGCCTCTACCAGATGGCCGAGCGCGGCGAACTCCTCTGGCCGGCGTTCAACGTCAACGACTCTGTCACCAAGAGCAAGTTCGACAACATCTACGGCTGCCGCCATTCCCTCGTCGACGGCATCATGCGCGCCACCGACGTCATGCTCGCCGGCAAGGTCGCCGTCGTGGCCGGCTACGGCGACGTCGGCAAAGGCTCCTGCCAGTCCCTGCGCGGGCAGTGCGCGCGCGTCATCGTCACCGAAATCGACCCCATCTGCGCCCTCCAGGCCGCGATGGACGGCTACGAAGTCATGACCATGGACGAAGCCTGCAAGATCGGCGACGTCTTCGTCACGACCACCGGCTGCTGCGACGTCATCACCAAGAAGCACATGCTCAGGATGAAGGACCTCGCCATCGTCTGCAACATCGGCCACTTCGACAGCGAGATCGACACCGCCGCCCTGCGCGCCTACCGCTGGGAAGAAATCAAGCCGCAGGTCCACCGCATCTGGACCAGCAAGACCAAGTCCATCCTGCTCCTCGCCGAAGGCCGCCTCGTGAACCTCGGCTGCGCCACCGGGCACCCGAGCTTCGTGATGAGCAACAGCTTCTCCAACCAGACCATGGCGCAGATCGAGCTCTTCACCCGCACCTCCGCCTACAAGCCCGGCACCGTGTACCGCCTGCCGAAGAAACTCGACGAAAAGGTCGCCCGCCTGCACCTCCCGCAGCTCGGCGTCAAGCTCGACCGCCTGACCCCCAAGCAGGCCGCCTACCTCGGCGTCCCCGTCAACGGCCCCTACAAGGCGGATTTCTACCGCTACTGATTCCGTGAACCCCTGGATCGCAGGCGCCCTCGGCTGGTGGATACTCGGCGGACCGCTGGGAGGCATCATCGCCTTCCTCGGCGCCGCCTTCTGGAACGCCGCCAAGGCCAAGGAAAACCAGGGCGCTTCCCAGGGCGCGTCCCGTCGTCCCCCTCCCCCGCCGCCCCCGCGCGGCGGCGCGGCGGGGCGCGCCTCCGCCTCCTCCGCCTCATCCGGCGACGACCCCGACCCCCGCTTCAGCTTCACCGTCAGCCTGATGGTCCTCGTCGCGGCCGTCATGATGGCCGACGGCCGGGCGAGCCGCGACGAACTCGGCGTCGTCAAGGCGTTTCTGCGGGACAACTTCGACGCCGACACCGCCCGCTCCTGCCTCCAGATTCTCAAGGGCCTGCTCGGCAAGACCTACAACGTCCCGCCCGTCTGCCGGCAGATCCGCCGGCACATGGACATCGCGAGCCGCCGCACCCTCCTGCACCTCCTCTACGGCATCGCGTGGGCCGACGGCGCGTTGCACCGCAACGAGAACGCCCTCCTGACCCAGATCGCCTTCGAACTGGGCATCCCCGCCGCCGAAGCCCGTTCCATCGCCGCGATGTTCGAGCGGCGCGGCCCCGACCCCGACGCCGACTACGCCATCCTCGGCGTCCCGCCCACCGCCACCGACGCCGAAGTCCGCACCGCCTACCGCCGCATGGCCCAGAAGCACCATCCCGACAAGGTCGCCCATCTCGGCCCCGACGTCCAGCGCGCCGCCACCGAAAAATTCCGCACTATCAACGAAGCCTGGGAACGCATCAAGAAATCCCGCGACATCAAATAGCCCCGGCTTCCCCCCGCCCGCCCCTCCCCCACCCCACCTATGTGTCTTGCTCTCCCCTCCGCCCCCCCCATCGCCCCCCCCTGTCAGGGCGCTGGCGACCCGCCCGCGTCTCCTCCCGCAAGCAGGCTCCCCGCATCTCGTTTTTCACTTGCCGTTGCGCCCGCGCAGCGGGCACCCCACATCTCGTCTCTCGTCACTCGGCTCTCGTATCTGCGCGCCCGAAGGCGCGCCACCGCATCTTTTCACTTTTCACTTTTCACTTGTCACTTGTCACTGCGCCCGCGCGCGGGCGCTCCCCATGAATTTCCAATGAGCAGAAAAAAGCTTTCCAACCACATGCAATCTTGTACTCTTTCCGGGATATGAAAACACCTTTCTCCCACTCCTCGTTGGGCGCCCGTTCCGCCCGCTGGATTCAGTGCGGCATGGCCGTGGTTGCGGCGACCGCCACGTTGCTCGCCGCGACCGGCGCGGCCTCGGCCAAGCCCGTCATCACCCACGACCCCGTGTACACGGCCGTCAAGGGCGAACCCCTCGGGCTGCGCGCGACCGTCCGCGACAACGACGGCCGCGTCTCCTCCGTCTCCGTCTTCTACGCCTCCTCCCGCGGGATGACCCCCTTCCGGCGCGACCTCTCGACGACCGGCGCCGACATCTGGTTCGGCACCATTCCCGGACACCTCATCGGCCCCGGCAGCAACCTCTTCTACTACGTCCATGCCGACAACCTGGAAGGCGACAGCACGGACACCGAGTGGGTGACCGTCAACGTCATCGAGCCCGGCATCTCCGCCGCCGCCATGCCGACCGTCCACGCCGTTGCGCGCCAGTCGCAGGAAGCCGCCTCCGCGCCGCCGCCCGCCCCCGCCCCCGTCTCCCCCTCCAAGGCCGCCGCCGCCAGGACCCCGGCCGCGGCGCCCGCCCGCACCGCGCCCCCCTCCGCCCGCACCGTCGCCCCCTCCTCCCCCGCCTCGGCCCCCGTCACCGTCCCCGCGCCCGCCGTGCAGGACGACGACGAATCCGCTTCCGGCCGCAACAAATACCTCCTCCCGGTCGCCATCGGCGTCGGCGCGGCCGCGGTTGTCGGCGGCGCCATCGCCCTCGCCAGCCACCACGGCGGTGGCGGCGGGAGCGACGGCGACGGCGACGGTGGCGGGAGCGCCGCCGACCCCACCGGCACCGTCACCGACGGCAACTACGGCGGCTCCTTCAGCATCTGCTTCGAACCCTCCGGCACCGACTCCAACGCCATCACCCACTGCGACTCCGGCCCCGTCAACCTCTACGTCGAAAACGGCTCCGTCAAGATCGTCGGGCTCTGGGAGAGCGAAATCCTGACCGCGCCCCTCTCCGGCAACACCTTCACCGCCGCAAGCGCCCTCTCCGCGCGCGGCGACTTCCCGGACGCCAACCTCATCGTCGCGGGCAACATCGGGTCCAGCACCGCTTCCGCCAACGTCGTCGGCTCCTCCGCCGACCCCTCCAACCCCGGCAACTTCACCGGCAACATCTCCGCCACCCGGCGCTGAACCCCCATCCCCGTGAAAACCTTCCTTGAACTCGCCGAAGCCCGCCGCAGCGTCCGCGCCTACAAGCCCGACCCCGTCCCCGAGGACCTCCTTTTGCAGGTCCTCGAGTGCGCCCGCCGCGCCCCTTCCGCCTGCAACCGCCAGCCCTGGCGATTCGTCGTCGTCCGCGACGAAGCCCGCCGTCGGCTCCTCGGCACCGCCTATTCCCGCGACTGGTTCTGGTCCGCGCCCGCCATCGTCGCCGTCTGCGTCGTCCCCGGCGACGCCTGGACCCGCCCCCACGACGGCAAGAACTACGCCTGGGTGGACGGCGCCATCGCCATGGACCACCTCACCCTGGCCGCCGCCGACATCGGCCTTGGCACCTGCTGGATCGGTGCCTTCGACCCCGAACCCGTCCGCCGCATCCTGAACCTCCCCGACGGCGTCGAAGTCGTCGCCATGACCCCGATCGGCTACCCCGCCGACGACCCCGCCCCCCGCCCCCGCACCCGCCGCCCCCTCCCCGAATCCCTCCTCCGCGAACAGTGGCCCTGACGGCCGCTCCTGCTGGCACGCCCCCCCCGGAACGCCTGACGTTCCCCCCTAGCCGCCCCCCTCTTCCCCTCCCCACTCGCGAGATTACAGAAAAATCACGTTTTTCCAAAGCATCCCGCGAACAAATCCCCCCATGAAAACCCGCGCCCTTCCCCCCGCGCAAGACCTTCTGGACAAGCATCGTGCCACTTCCGGAGGTGCGGCTGGGGGGTGCGACTTTCCAGTCGCGCCCAAAAGGGATGGCGCGGCTGCATCTTTGGCACCCGCGCCAAAGGAACGCCCCGGGAGCGGGGGGCTTTCGGGGCGGGATTTCTCGACTGCAATCGATTGCAGTCGATTGCGGTCGATGGCGGTCGGTTTCGGCGCGGGGCGTCAGCGCTTCACGGCCTGGATGGCGTTGTAGACTTTTTCGGGGGTGAGGGGGAAGTCGTAGAGGCGGGCGCCGGTGGCGTTGTAGATGGCGTTGGCGAACACCGGGGCGGCGCCGTTGATGCAGATCTCGGAGACGCTCTTGGCGCCAAACGGGCCCGTCTCTTCGTAGGAGGGGCAGATGATGGTCTGCATCGGCGGTTTGTCGCGCATCGAGAAGATGTGGTAGCCGGCGAAGGAGGCGTTGGTCATCTTGCCGCGTTCGTTGAAGAGGTATTCTTCGGTCAGCGCGTAGCTGATGCCGTTGAGGGTGCCGCCCTCGGTCTGGCCTTCGCACAGGATGGGATTGATCGGCGTGCCGCAGTCGATGGTGGAGACGTATTTGAGGATCTTGACGAACCCGGTCCAGGTGTCGACTTCGACTTCGGCGAAGTGCGCGGCGAACGGCGGCGGGGATTTTTCGGTGAAGTGCGACGCGGTGCCGATGATCTGGTACTGGTTGCAGCTGTAGAGGGAGTAGTTGGCGATGTCGGAGTAGGTGACGCGCTTGGACGGGTCGGCGTTGGAGACGACCTGGGAGTCTTCGCAATGGCATTCGCCCTCGGGCAAGCCGAGCATTTCGGCGCCGGTGTGCAGGATCTGGCGCTTGGCGTCGGCGGCGGCCTTGCGCGCGGCTTCGCCGGAGAGGTACGTCGTGGAGGAGGCGTAGGCGCCGACATCGAACGGGGTCATGTCGGTGTCGGAGGAGTAGACGACAATCTTGTCGGTGGTGGTGCAGAGTTCTTCGGCCGCGATCTGCGCGAGGACGGTGTCGGACCCGGTGCCGAGGTCGGTCGCGCCGCACAGGAGGTTGAAGGAGCCGTCTTCGTTGATCTTGATGGACGACCCGCCCATGTCGATGTGCGGGATGCTCGACCCCTGCATGAGGGCGCACATGCCGATGCCGCGGCGGTAGCGGCCGGTCTTGGTGCGCCAGTCGGTGCGGCCCGCCCAGCCGATGGCGGCGGCGCCCTGGTCGATGCAGTCGTCGAGGGCGCAGGAGCCGATGGTCATGGGGACGCCTTCCTTGCCCTCGCCGAGGGCCGCGAAGACGGGGTGCCCCTCGCCCACGCGGATGTGGTTGCGCTTGCGGAATTCGAGCGGATCCATCCCGATGGCCTCCGCGGCCTTGTCGACGGTGGATTCCATGCCGAAGAACGCCTGCGTGGCGCCGAACCCGCGGTAGGCGCCGCCGACGGGGAGGTTCGTGTAAAGGACCTTGCCGTCGAAGTGGACGTTTTCGCAGCGGTAGAGCGGCAGGACCTTGGAGCCCGCGCAGGAGACGACCGTCAGGCCGTGCCCGCCGTAGGCGCCGGTGTTGTTCCAGGCGTCCATGCCGACGGCGGTGATGGTGCCGTCCTTCTTGACGCCCATCCGGATGCGGACGCGCATGGGGTGGCGCGTGCGGCCGGTGCGGAAATTCTCCTCGCGCGTGAAGCGCCAGAAGGCGCAGCGCCCGGTGCGCAGCGCCACCATCGCCACCACGTCGTCGAGCAGCACCTCCTGCTTCGAGCCGAAGCCGCCGCCGATGCGGGGCTTGATGACGCGGACGCGCTGCACGGGTATCCCGAGCGTCTGCGCCACGATGCGCCGCGAGTGGAAGGGGACCTGCGTGGAGGTCGTGATGACGATGCGCCCGGCGCCGTCGAGCCTGGCCATCGCGGTGTAGGGCTCGATGGGGGTGTGCTGGGCGTAGGGCGTCTCGTAGGTGTCGTCGAAGGTGAAGTCGGCCTCCTTCATGCCCTTCTCGAAGTCGCCGGCCTCGCAGGCCACGCGCGCGACGAGGTTCTTCTCCGGCTCGTACGGGATGGGGATCGGCACGTACGCATCCTTCTCGTCGTGGATGACGGGCGCGCCGGGGGCCATGGCCTCGTCGATGGTGAACACGGGCTTGAGCACCTCGTACTCCACCTTGATCTTCCCGATTGCGGCGAGCGCCTGCTCCTCCGTCTCGGCGGCGACGGCGGCCACGCGGTCGCCCACGAACCGCACCTTCGTGTCGAACATGAACGTGTCGTACGGCGACGGCTCCGGGAACCCCTGTCCCGCGGTGCAGTGCGGGATGCGCGGAACGTTCCCGTGCCAGAGCACGCACCGCACGCCGGGCATCTTCTCCGCCTCGCTCACGTCGATGGACGTGATGCGCGCGTGCGCGTGGGGACTCCACAGCATCTTGACGATCAACGCGTCGGCGGGCACGAAATCGCCGACGTACGAATCGCGTCCGAGGGCGAGCTGCTTGGCATCGAGTTTGGTGACCGAGTGGTTGGCCTGCTTGAGGCCGACGGTCTGGGGTGTGGTGGGACGGGGCTTGAGGGTGTTCTCTTTCATGCCGCCCTTTTACCCGTTCCCCGCCCAAAAAGCAAACCCCTTGCGCGCGCGGAATTTTCCAACGATTGGAAAACTTTTTTCCAATGGTTGGAAAAACCGGCCCGTTTTTTCCAATGATTGGAAAATTTTTTCTCGTTTTTTCCAATGATTGGAAAAAATTTCCGCCATTTTTCCAATGATTGGAAAAAAATTTCCAATGGTTGGAAAATCCGGTTCTTCGGGGACTTCGGCGAACCCGTCTCCCGAATTCCGCGCATGCAAGGAGCAAGGAGGGCGACAGGACCCGCCCCCCTCCGAGAGGGGGGTGGCGCGGCCATGAATGGAAGGCGGATGCATGGCAAAAGAAAAGCGGCAGGGGCCGCGACGGGGGGAGTACTGCGGTCGGCCGTCGCGGCAAGCACGACTCCCCACCGGCAACAAACGAAACAATCCCTCTGCGGATGCACCATGCGAAAGCCCGCATCTACGGCAAGCCGCAGTACTCCCCCCGCCGCCCGTCCTTTCGTTCCAGGTGCACCTGCCATGGAATACCCTTTCACCGGGCGGCACCCCCCTCTCGGAAGGGGGAAAGAGCTTCGCACGCTCCAATCACCAAAGACAGACTTCTCCTCCCCACCTTGAACTTTTTCCCCGTCACCCGGCCCCGCCGGCGGAGGCGAGGAGGCGCTCCGCGTTGCCGCCGAAGAAGCCGCGGAGGAAGCCGTCGCCGAGGTCCAGGCGTTTCCAGAAGGCCACCTCCGCCGACTGGTCGGTCCACGGGCTGTCCGTCCCGAACAGCAGGTACTCCGCCGGATGCGCCAGCGCCATCTCCCGCACGCGCTCCGGCGGCAGGAAGGGCGACGCCATCGACGCATCCAGCCAGATCGGCCGACCCAGCAGCGTGCGCGCCGATTCCTCCCAGTCCATCCAGCCGCCGAAGTGCGTCGCGACCAGCTTCAGGCCGGGGAAGTCCTCCGCCAGGCGCGCGATCTTCGCCGGATTGCACCAGCGGTCGTGCGGGTACGCGATGTCGAAGCCGCAGTGGATCACCGCCAGCAGGTTCAGGTCGCGGATTTTTTCGTAGAGGGGGCGCATGCGCGGCTCGTCCACCGAAAAGCCCTGGTAGTAGGGGTGGAACTTGACGCCCTTGAAGCCGTCCGCCGCCGCTTCCTCCAGATGCGCCGCCGCCCGCGGGTCGTCGGGATGCACCGACACCAGCATCTCCAGGTCCGGCGCCGACGCGCGCACTTCGCGGGCCCAGTCGCGGATTCCCGCGTAGTGGTGCGGGCGCGTCGCGATGGGGCAGACCACCGACCGGGCGATGCCCGCCCGGCGCATCGAGGCGCGCAGGGCGCCGACGGTGCCGTCCAGCGCGTGGCCGAGTCCGCTGTTGGCGGCGAGCTTGGCCAGCGCGCGCCCGGCGAGGGCGTCCGCGAAGGCGTGGGTGTGGAAGTCGATGATTGTCATGGCGCGCCGCTCTATAGCACCTTCCGCCCCGTCGCGCAAACCATTGTTCCGCCCAGGCGGCGCCCCGCCCGGGCGGCGGCCGGAAAACGGATGGAAAAGAGGGTGGAGGCTGGTGGCGCGGGCGTCCCGCCCGCGAGGTGCTTGGAGATGGAAAACTGGCCGGAATGTCCATGTTTTTCCGTAATCTCCCATCCAGCGGCGCGGCTGGAAGCCGCACCTCCAGAAGTCGCGCGATGCTTGTTCGGAAGGTGTTGCGCCGCTTCCGGAGGTGCGGCATCCTGCCGCGCCCTGGCGGATGGAGCGCGGCAGGGAAAGAGACAACCTGGACAACTCGGGACAACCCTGAATGCTGATCAGATGAGGGTTTTCCCTTGAGGAAGGGGCCCGCGGCGCGAAACACGGAGCGAGCGGAGGACGGAGACACGGAGAGGTTTTGAATGGGGTGTTTGTTGGAGGAGCCTTCGCACCCGGAAAACGCAGGACAAACACTGGGTCGGCCGTTTTTGGACGCGCGAAGCTCCTCCCTGCAAAATCTCCGTGTCTCCTTCCTCCGCGCGCTCCGTGTTCTGCGCCGCAGGCAGAAGAGAAAGGAGAGCGAGAGGGATTGTCCCATGTGAGGACGGAGGTGATCTGATCGGCATTTGGGACAACCCTTTCAAGCTGCGCCGCCCCAACCGGGCAGCGGATGGAAAACGGATGAAAAGGCGCGTGGATTCTGGGGGCGCTGGCGTCCCGCCCGCGGGGTGCTTGGAGATTGAAAATGGCCGAAATGTCCATGTTTTTCCACAATCTCCCCTCCAGCGGCGCGGCTGGAAGCCGCACCTCCGGAAGTCGCGCAATGCTTGTTCGGAAGGTCTTGCGCCGCTTGTCCAAGTCCATGGCGCGGCTGAAAGCCGCACCTCCCAGGTCGGTCTCCCGGGGACAGCCACAGTATTTCTTGCGCTGTTCTAGCGCAGCCCCAGCCGCTTGAGCCAGGTGCGGAAGTCGTGCGGGAGGGGGGAGGTCGCCTGCAAGGGGGCGCGGGTGGCCGGGTGCAGGAAGCGGAGGTCGGCGGCGTGGAGGAGCTGGCGGGGGACTTCCTGGAAATCGGTGGTGCGCGTGGTGAAGTACTGGCGGTCGCCCAGGACGGGCGTGCCGGTGCCGTGGAGGTGGATGCGGATCTGGTGGGTGCGGCCGGTCTCGATGCCGACCGTCACGTGGGCGGCCTTCGGCGCGCGCGGGCGGGCGGAGACGACGTGGACGTGGCTCACCGCCGCCTTGCCGTCGATGCGTTCGCGGATGTCGTAGTCGGTCTCGGAGGGAACGCCGGCGACGAGGGCGTGGTAGAGTTTGCGGACGTCGCCGTTCTCGAATTCGGCGACGAGGGCGCGGCGGGTTTCTTCGTCCTTGGCGAAGAGGACGCAGCCGGTGGTGTCTTTGTCGAGCCGGTGGACGGCGCGCAGGGACGGGAGGGCCAGCTGCCCGCGGAGGCGGGTTTCGAGGGATTTGGGTCCGTTGGTCAGGAGGGCGGGGGGCTTGTCGGCGACCAGGAAATGCGGGTCGTCGAGAAGGATGCGGATGGGCGGCGGCGGGGTGGCGGAGGGGACGTCCTTGGGGACGGCGCCGGGGAGGAGTTCGACGGTGTCGCGGGTCTGCAGCAGGTGGCGGGCCATCCAGATACGGCGGCCGTTGACGAAGACGAGGCGGTCGTCGAGGAGGGCCTTGGCGGCGCGCCGGGAGCAGGAGAGGGCTTCCGCCAGGTATTCCTGGAGTTCGACGCCGTTGCGGCGCGGAGCGGGGAGGCGGCGGAGGTGTCCGTCGCCCGCGGGCTTTCCGGGCGCGCCGCCCGCCGCTGGTCGCCGCGACCTCACTGGGCGAGGAGGCGGTTGATGGCGGCGGCGGCCTTGCGGCCTTCGCCCATGGCCAGGATGACGGTGGCGGCGCCGAGGACGATGTCGCCGCCCGCGAAGACGCGCGGCAGGCTGGTCTGGCCGTTTTCGTCGGCGACGATGTGGCCTTTGGCGTCGGTTTCGAGGCCGGGGGTGGTCGCCTTGATGAGCGGGTTGGAGCCGTTGCCGACGGCGACGATGACGGCGTCGACCGGCATGGTGTATTCGCTGCCGGGGATGGCGACGGGACGCCGCCGGCCGCTGGCGTCGGGTTCGCCCAGTTCGTAGCGGAGGCACTCGATGGCATTCACGCGGCCGCCTTCGCCCAGGATGCGCTTGGCGTTGACGAGCATGTGGAACTGGACGCCTTCTTCCTTGGCGTGGTGGACTTCTTCGGCGCGCGCGGGCATCTCGACTTCGGTGCGGCGGTAGATGAGGTGCACTTCCTCGGCGCCGAGCCGCAGGGCGGTGCGCGCGGCGTCCATGGCGACGTTGCCGCCGCCGAGGACGGCGACGCGCCTGGCGGCCGCCATGGGGGTGTCGGCGTGGGCGGTGTCGTAGGCTTTCATGAGGTTCGAGCGGGTGAGGTATTCGTTGGCGGAGTAGACGCCGACGAGGTTCTCGCCCTCGATGTCCATGAACTTGGGCAGCCCGGCTCCGGTGCCGACGAACACGGCGTCGAAGCCGTCCTTGTCGAGCAGGTCGGTGAGCTTGCGGGTGCGGCCGACGACGTAGTTGGTGCGGATTTCGACGCCCATCGCGGCGAGGTTGTCGAGCTCGGCCTGCACGATGGCCTTGGGCAGGCGGAACTCGGGGATGCCGTACACCAGCACGCCGCCCGCCTTGTGGAAGGCCTCGAACATGACGACTTCGTGCCCGGCCCGGCGCACGTCGGCCGCCACCGTGATGGACGCCGGCCCGCTGCCCACCACCGCCACGCGCTTGCCGGTCGGCGGCGCGATCACGGGCGCGGGCTGGGAGCCGGTGGCGCGGCCGAGGTCGGCGCAGTAGCGCTCGACGCGGCCGATGGCGACGGCCTTGTTGACGTCCTTGAGGGCCTTGCCCATCGTGCAGTTCTTCTGGCACTGCTTCTCCTGCGGGCATACGCGGCCGCACACGGCGGGGAGCAGGCTCGTCTCGCGGATGATGCCCAGCGCGCCGGCGAAGTCGCCTTCGGCCGCCGCCGCCAGGAACTCGGGGATGCGGATCGCCACAGGGCAACCCGCCACGCACGGCGCGTTCTTGCACTGGAGGCAGCGGGAGGCTTCGAGGCGGGCCTGTTCGGCGGTGTAGCCGAGGGCGACCTCCTTCATGTTGCGCCGCCGCTCGTCCGCCGGCTGCTCGGGCATCGCCTGCGGGGGAATCGCCATCTTCTCTTTCGGGGTCATGGATGCGCCTCCTCTATTCCTTCAAGCCCTTGGCAACCGCCTCCGCGTGGAAGCGGCAGTGCTCGTCCGCGATGCGCTCCTGCGCCTTGAAGGCGCCCAGGCGCGACATCATCTGGTCGAAGTCCACCTGGTGGCCGTCGAATTCCGGCCCGTCCACGCACACGAACTTCGTCTCGCCGCCCACCGATACGCGGCAACCTCCGCACATGCCCGTGCCGTCGATCATGATCGTGTTGAGGCTGACGACCGTCTTGACGCCGTACGGCTGCGTCGTCTTCGCGCAGAACTTCATCATGATGGGCGGGCCGATGGCGACCGCCAGGTCCGGCGGCGGCATCTGCTCGCACAGCTCCTTCAGGGGGGCCGTGACGAGGTCCTTGCGGCCGTACGAGCCGTCGTCCGTGCAGACGATCACCTCGTCCGCGATCGCGCGCATCTCGGGCTCCAGGATGACCAGGTCCTTCGTGCGCGCGCCGATGATGACGACCAGCTTGTTGCCCGCCGCCTTCATGCCCTGCGCGATGGGGTACAGCGGCGCGACGCCGATGCCGCCGCCCACGCACACCACCGTGCCGAACTTCTCGATGTGCGTCGGACGGCCCAGCGGACCGACAAGGTTCTCGATGGAGTCGCCGTCGCGCAGAGCCGCGAGCTTGCGCGTGGTGGCGCCGACGACCTGGAAAATCAGCGTGACAGTCCCCGCCCGCTCGTCCGCGTCGGCGATGGTCAGGGGGATGCGCTCGCCGAACTCGGTGTCGAGCTGCAGGATGATGAACTGCCCCGGCTTGCGCTCGCGGGCGATTTCGGGCGCTTCGACGACCAGGCGGTAGACGTCCTGGGAGAGCTGCTGTTTCTGGATGATCTTGTTCATGGCACACTCCACGTTGCGCGGCCCCGCCACGGGGCCGCCTTCCCGACTGTTGTACCGCAATCCCCCCCGGTTGGCCAATCCCATATTGCGGCCGTTCCGCTTTGGCACTTCCGTCCGTCCCTCCCTACCCCGCCCGGGCGGTTCTCAGAGCCCGACGGCCTTCTTGCCGATGGCGGTCAGCCCGCCGGCGGTGTCCGCCCCGTGCTGGGAAATGGCATTGAGCGAGCTGTAGTCGCCGACGCCGACCCACCCGGCCTTGACGCCGACGTAGCCGTAGAGCCACAGCCCGGCCAGCACCAGCAGCGCAACGCCGACGACGGTCGGCAGAATCTTCTTGAGCAACAATTTGGTCATCATGGCGTTTCCTCTTATCGGTTATCCATGTCCCGCATTCTGCCGTCCGGGCCGCCCGCGGTCAAGCGCGGGATTGAGGCAGGACGTTCATGGGGTGGAACATGGGTGGAATCAAATGAAAATGACAGTGTTTCCCGTAATCTCGCGACTTGGCGGCGCACGCGTTCCGGGGGAGATGGATGGGGGGGGGAAAAAAGGGCGGGGGCGCCCCCGGGACGGGATCAGTAGGGCGTCACGCGGATGTCGCTCAGGAAAATCCCGAGCCGACGGTCGTCCGGGATGCCGTGGGCGGAGGGCCGCCAGGTGTCGGTCTCGATGGTCAGCAGGTTGGGCTCGGCCAGCAACGCGCACGGGATGCGCCACGCCTGTCCGCCGTCGGCCGCTTCCACCTCCAGCGGGGTTCCGTTCAGCGCCAACGCCGGTTCCGCCGGCGGGACGCTTCCCGGCCGGTGCTGCAAATACGTCAATTCAATCCGGTAATCCCGGGTCCCGCCGATCGGCAGGTACACTTCCGACTTCCCTTTGGTCCAGCGGCCGTGGTCGGGGGTGTCCGCACGCTCCCGCGCGTAGAAGCCTTCGCCCAGGTACACGCTGTCGCTGGAATCGCCGATGCGAATGTGCAGGGATTCCACCTCCGGCCGGGGATGCACCGTCAGCCCCCAAATCTGGATGTTGGCATGGCGCGGGTTGCCCAGCAGCTCCTTGGGGAAGTCCACCTTGCATTCCGCATGGATGCGCAGGACGCGGGGCGACCGCGGCAGGGCCTTGAACTCGAAGTGGAAGGTCTGGGGGGAGGACAGGAAGGGCTTGCCGGCGGTCACCGGCGCGATTTCCGGGAATTCCGGCAACGTGAGGGTGAGGTCCAGTCGGCCCTCGGGGTCGTGGTACACGGTCGCCAGGATGAAGTCGAAGGCGTAATCCGCATTGGACTCCCCCAGCCCCTCCGGCAGGCGGATTTCGCCGTCCCCGCGGAATTCCCGCATGTTGACGGGCGCCTTCCAGTACGGGAATTCGCGGTCCGCGTCGATCTTCCCGTCGTATTCGTGGAACTCCTCCGACAGGTAGGACGCGGCGGATTTCACCAGGCGGGCGCCGAATTCCATCACGAGCGGCTCGTCCGGATTGAGCCATTCAGGGCAGAAGTCGTCCGGGATCGGCCCGTCGGCCTCGATGCGAAGCTCGAACATCCCGTCCTCCCCGGGGTTCCTGAACCATTCCCGGGGGACGGCCAGGTACTGGTAGCCCGACGACAGCGGCCCTTCCAGCGGCCGCCCGTCCACGCTCGCGCGCGGGGAAGCCGCGGCCGCGCCTTCCGGCACGTCCAGGCGAAGGAGGGCGCAGGCAGGGACAGGCAATTGCAGCGCGGACCCCGGCGGCGGGGGCAGGCGGTGCACGGCCTCCCGCTGCGGCCAGCGCACGACGCGCCGGAGCCGGTAGCGGCTGTGGCCCAGCGCGAAATTGCTGTCGGGGACGTCCTTGAACCATCCCCACCGATCCAGGAGGCGGTTGGCGGGGAGCCCCGTCTCCGCCCAGTGCAGCCCCGCCTCGTTGAGCGGCAGCGCGAACGCCAGCGGGGGCTCCCGCACGCAGTCGCCCACGTTCCCGAGCTCCACTTCCACCGTCGGCCAGTCCGTGAACACCTGGACCACTTCGTGCAGGTAACGCGCCCGCGCGTCCAGCAGCAGCGGCCGGTCTTCCCCCACGCACGGGGCGATCGCTTCCAGCGTCCGTTCCACGTCCGCCCGCGTGGCCTGCACGCCCCACGGCCGGCACTTGGCGATGACCGTTGCTCCCCATCCCGCCATCAGCACCCATACCGCGATCCGGCCCACCGTCCCGGCGCGCGCCAGCCAGCGCCCGGGCACGCCGAGGCGGCCGGCGGCGTTCCGCGCGAACCGCCCGGCGGCCAGGGCCGCCCCGCAGGCGCCCAGCATGGCCACCGGGGCGAGGAAGAACAGCGTGGACAGGAAGAAGCGGCGGTGCGCCTTGATCATGCCGTCGAACAGCAGGTACGACAGCGCCGGCACCAGGAACAGCAGCAGGTACCCCCGGTTGCGCCGCCGCACCGACAGGGCGATGCCCAGCAGCAATGCGGCGAACCAGCACCATCCCAGCTCCTCCGGGATCCACGCCATCATCTGGAACAGCGGGAAAACCTCGCGCTCTGGCAGGTAATCGCAGAAGATGTGCGGCAGCAGCTCCAGCAGGTACCCCACCTGGGCGCTCCCCCCGAACAACCCCAGCCACCAGCCCGCCGCCAGCGCCAGCACGCCCGCCACCCCCAGGCCGGCGAAAATCCCCGCCAGCAACCAGCGGCCGCGTCCCTGTCCCCCTTCGCCGGGCTCCCCGATCCACCCCGCCGCGTCCGCCAGCAGGTACAGGCCCATCGCCGGCAGCATCAGCACGCCCGTCTCCCGGACCAACACTCCGGCCGCCACCCATGCCAGCGATCCGGAAAACCACCCCACGGCCGCCCACGGCCGCCCCTCCGCGCGCCGCGCAACGGCCCGCTCGACGAACAACAGCGCCAGGGTCGCCGTCAGGTAGATCGGCGTTTGCCGGAACGCCCACAGCAGGAAGTGCGCGTTGTACGGGCATCCACCCAGCAGCAGCAGCGCCGAGCCCGCGCCCACGGCCGCCCCCATGCCGCGGCTCCGCGACAGGTGGCCCGCCAACACCCCCAGGAACCCCGCCAGCAGCACGAACAGCGGCACGTTGGTCCAGAAGGCGGCGTACGGCCCGCCCACCTTCATCACCCCCGCCAGCACCAGCGGCCAGCCCGGCACCACCAGCCCCCCGTTCCCGCCGCCCGCGCCCCCGTGCAGCAACTGCTTGGCCAGCAGCAGGAAGGTCCGCGGATCCTGCCCCGTCGCGTACGTGTGGATCCTCGAATACGCCCACAGCGTCCCGGCCGCCAACAACCCCCAGTACAAAATCCTTTGCCAGTGTCTCTTCATTCTCCCACCCTAGCATGCGCCTTTTTCCCCTCCAAGCCTTTTCTGCGCCGGGAATGCGCCCGGCACGGAAAACCCGCCGAAGAATGAAGAAACAATGTAGCCCGGGCGGCGGGTGGCGGTGCGCCCTGCGGCCGGACCGTGATTCCGTGGCGCGGCCGGGAAGCCGTCCCCCCCTCGTTGGATGGGGCCCAACCATGTGGCGACACACCCTCTCCGGAGTCAAGCGGCGGGGGGGCGGACGGAGATGTTTTCAAGAAGTGATAGCGCAACTGAAAGCGCATGTTTTCTTCGTGTTTTCCATAATCTCACGGCATGCATGGCGATGCGGGATTTCTTGGCCACGGAAAAAGAGGTTTGTGTTCCGGGAATTATAGCGGATTGTGACGATGGGGTTGGGACGACGGGGGCCGTATTCAGGGCATGGGGTGCGCGCAAGCATCCCCCCCTCTTTGATCCTTGCATTCGCGGAATTCGGGAGACGCTTCCACTAACGCGGTTTCAGTTTTTCTAAAGCCCTCCGTGCTTCCTTCCTCCGTTCCCTCCGCGTTTCGCGCCGCGGGCCCGTTCCCCCAAGGTCAATCCTTGGTCAGGATTGGCATCCGGGGAGGGCTCGTTCAGAAGGGCACCACCCGGATGTCGCGCATGTAGACGCCGAGTTCGCGGTCGTCGGCCATGCCGTGGCGGGCGGGGTTCCAGGTGTCGGTCTCGAAGAGCAGGAGATTGGGCTCGGCCAGCAATCCGGCCGGTATGCGGGCGACCAGCCCGGAGTCCGTCACTTCCGATTCCAGCACCTGGCCGTTCAGGGAGACGGTCGGCACCGCCCGGGGCACCTCGTCGGGACGGTACTGCGAGTAGTTCACCTCCAGGCGGTAATCCTTCCCCCCCGTGATGGGCAGGTACGCCAGGGTCCGCCCCTTGGTCCACCGGCCGTGTTTCGGCGAATTCGCCTGCTCACGCCCGTGGAAGCCGTCCCGCAGCAGCACGCCGTCGTCGGTGTTGCCGACGCGGATGTGCAGCGATTCCACGTCCCGGAGGACGCGGACCGCCAGCTTCCCAAGCTGCAGGTTCGCATGGCGCGGATTGCCCAGGATCGCCTTGGGGAAGTCCACCTCGCGCTCGGCATGGATGTGCAGCACCCGGGGCGGGCGCGGAAGGTTCGCCAGCTTGAAGTTGAACGGCTGGAGGTGCGCCAGGAAAGGCTTGCGGTCGGTGGCGGGCGCGACTTCCGGGAATTCCGGCACCGACACGGTCACCGCCAGCCGCCCCTCCGGGTCGTTGTGCAGCGTGGTCAAGGTCAGTTCGACCAGGTAGTCCGCCCCGGCCGCCCACACCCCTTCCGGCAACCGCACGTCCCCGTCCCCGCCGAACTCGCGCGCGATGCCCGGCGCCGGCCAGTACGGGAACTCGCGGTCCAGCCCCGACAGATGGTCGAACCGCCGGAATTCCTCCGAGAGGTACGCCACCGCGGACGGGACCCGGCGGGCGCCGAACTCCATCTCCAGCGGCATGTCCGGATGCAGCCACACGGGCCGGAAAACGTCCGGGATGGGCCCGTCGGCCGCCACCCGGAGCACAAACACGCCGTTTTCGTCCGCCGAATCCAGCCACGCCCGCGGCACGGACAGGAACTGGTATCCCGGCTCCAGCCGTTCCGCCAGCACCCGTTCGCCCAAGGTCACGCGCAGGGGCTTCGCCGCCGCGCTCTCCGGCACGTCCAGGCGCAGCAGGGCGTAGGGCGGCTGCGGCAGCATCGCGGACTCCGGCGGCGGCGGCAGCTTGTACTGCACGAACCACTCGGACCAGCGCTCCACCCACCGCAGGCGGTACCGGCTCATCCCCAGGCGGAAGCCGCTGTCCGGCACGTCCTCCAGGTGCGCCCAGCGCGACAGCAGGCGGTTCGCCGGCAACCCCGTCGCCGCCCAGTGCAGCGCCAGCTCGTTCAGCGGCTGCACGAAGGCCAGCGGCGGCTCCTGGACGCAGGATTCCGCGTTTTCGCGGTCCACCGCCCGCACGTCCCAGTCCGTGAACACCTCCAGGACGTCCGTCAGGAACCGCGCGCGGCCGTCCACCAGAATCGGACGCCCGTCCGCGACCCACGGCGAAATCACTTCCAGCGCGCGCTTCACGTCCCCGCGGCGGGCCTGCACGCCCCAGGGGCCGATGTCCCCGACGACCCGCGCGGACCACGCCGCGAGCGCCGCCCAGACCGCCGCGCGGCCGGCCATCCACGCCCGCCTCCGCCACTTCGCCGGCCATTCCGCCCGCGCCATCGCCCTGCGGGCCGCCCGCCACGCCGCCCCCGCGGCCTCGCACGCGCCCAGCATCGCCACCGGGGACAGGAAGAACAGCGTGGACATGAAGAAGCGCCGGTGCGCCTTGAGCATGCCGTCGAACAGCAGGTACGACAGCGCCGGCACCAGGAACAGCAGCAGGTAGCCCCGGTTCCGGCGCCGCACCGACAGGACGACGCCCCACAGCAGCGCCGCGAACCCGATCCACCCCAGCTCGCTTGGAATCCACCCCATCATCTCCAACAGGGGGGACGAGCGGTTGAACAGGTTGGGGAGGAATCCCATCATGTAGCCCACCTGCCCGCTGGCCCGCACCAGCCCCAGCGCCCAGGCCGCCGCCAACGCCGCCGCGCCCGCCGCCAGCGTCCCGGCAAAAAGCCCGACCAGCAGCCACCGGCCGCGCCCCTTGCCCACCGCCCCCGCGGGGCCGATCCACCCCAGCGCGTCCGCCAGCAGGTACAACCCCATCGCCGGCAAAATCAGCGCCCCCGTTTCCCGGACGAACTCTCCCGCGACCACCCACAGTAGGGAGCCGCCCAGCCACGCCGCCGCCCGCCCCGGCTTCCCGGCCGCGCGCCGCGACACCGCCCGCTCCAGGCACAGCAGCGCCAGCGTCGACGCCAGGTACACCGGCGTCTGCCGGAACACCCACAGCAGGAAATGCGGATTGTACGGGCTCCCGCCCAACATCAGCAGCGCCGACCCCGCCGCCACCACGGCCCCGCGGGTCCAATCCCTCGACAGGCGCCCCGCCAGCGCCCCCAGCGCCGCCACCAGCAGCGCGAACAGCGGGATGTTCGTCCAGAACGCCGCGTGCACGCCGCAGACCTTCATCACCCCCGCCAGCACCAGCGGCCACCCCGGCACCACCAGCCAGCCGTCCCCGCCGCCGAGCCCCTCCTTCAGGATCCGCTTCGCCAGCAGCAGGTACGTCTTCGGATCCTGCCCCGTCGCGTAGGTGTGGACCTTCGTGTACGCCCACAGGGTGCAGGCCGCCACCGCCGCCCAAAACAAAATCCTCATCCACCGCTTTTTCATTTTCGCGAGCCTACTACACACGGCATTCATCTCCAACCTCTTTTTTCCTCATCTCCCGGGCGGCGGTTCCATCGCCGGACGGCCTCCGCCCGCCCGTTTTTCCCCCCCCGCAAGTTTTGGGTTGCGGCGCGGCGCGCGATGGGCGAACATCCGGCGCATGACAGAAGACCACAACATCCAGGAACCGCCCCGCGCCTGGCGCTGGGGGCATTTGGCATTGTTCATCGCGGTGGGCCTCGCATGGCTGGGCCTGTCCTTCTTCAACCTGTGGATGGGAGAGCTCAACCAGGACGAAGGCTGGTACCTCTACGCCGCGAAGCAGCTCGCGGCGGGGCGCCTGCCCTACCGGGACTTCGCCTTCACGCAAGCCCCGCTCGTGCCGCTGGCCTACGCGGCGTGCCTGAACTGGATCGACGCGCACGGCATCCTGGGCGGCCGCATCCTCACGTGGCTGTTCGGGACCCTCGGCGCGCTCGCGGCGCTGTTCACGGCGATGCGCGCCGGCCCCCGCACCGCGCAGCGGCTGGCGGGCGGGCTGTGCCTGATCCTGGTGGCGCTGAACGTCTTCCAGTCCTACTACACGGTCGTCGTGAAAACCTACGCGCTGGCGTCCGTCCTCCTCGGCGCGGGGGTCCTGGCGATTTCGTTCGTCGGCACCCGCCGCGGCGGGCGCGCTGCGCTGCTGGCGGGCCTGCTGCTGGCGGGCGCCACGGCCGTGCGCATCTCGATGGGCGCCGCCCTGGCCCTCGCCGGGCTGTACCTGCTGCTCGTCCGCCGCCGCGTCCGGCGCTGGGCCTGGCTGGACTTCACCCTGGGCGGCGCCGTCGGCCTGGCCGGGTTCATGCTGCCGTTCTGGCTGGTGGGGGGCGAAGGCTTCCGCTTCGGCGTCCTGGAATACCACTCCCTGCGCGACGCGGGTCCCCTCTTCACCCAGCTCGCCTACAAGGCCGGTTGCCTCTCCCGCCTCTGCCAGGACTACTTCCCCGCGGCCGCCGGCTCCCTGGCCCTGCTCGTCGCGGCCCTGCTGCACGCCGCCCGCCGCGGCGCGCCCGCCGCCGAGTCCCGTCCCGTGCAGGCCGATCCGCCGGTCTCCGACCTGCCCCCGGGCTACACCCCCTTCCTCTGGGCCACCGCGCTGGTCCTGGGCCTCGTCCACCTCGCGGCCCCGTTCCCCTACGACGACTACCTCGTCCCCGTCTATCCCGTCTTCTGCGCGGCCTTTTCCGCGACGGCGGTCCGCTGGTGGCTCCGCACCGAGCGCCGGCGCTTCGCCGACGCCTCCCCCACCCTGCGCAGCGCGCGGCGCCTGGCGCTGCTGGTCTTCGCGGCGCTTTTGTGCGGGCTGCACGCCTTCTCCTCCCCGCGGCTGCAGGACTCCTTCCTGGCGGGACGCGACCGCATCTGGTGGAACCTGCGCGAACAGAGCCCCGTCGCCCAGCTCCGCGAGACCGCCCAGTGGGTGCGCGAACTGACCGCCGGCGATTCCGGCACCGAGCTGCTGACCCAGGACACCTACCTGGCGGTCGAAGCCAACCTCCCCGTGCCGCACGGCCTGGAGATGGGCCCCTTCAGCTACTGCCCCGACTGGCCGCGCGACAAGGCCGCCCGCCTGGGCGTCGTCAACCGCGACATGCTCTGCGACCTCCTCGCCTCCGGCACCAACGCCCCCATCGCGGCCCTCAGCGGCTACTCCCTTTCCATCCGCTCCCCTGAAGTCCTGCCCGTCACCACCGAGGACGCCCTCCTCTTCCGCTCCCTCCTCGACGAACACTTCGACCTGGTCGAAACCATCCCCTCCTTCGGCCAGGCCGCCACCCCCCTGGAAATCTGGCGCCGCACCAATCCCGACCTCGACGAAGACTCCCCCAAGCCCGCCCCCCCCGAAGAGGAAGAGGACGAGGACGAAGAGCCCCCCTCCGCGGAAGAAGACGCCCCCGCCCCCGCCCTCCCACCCCTTCCTGACGGCGGGCTGTCAGCCCGCCGCCCCGCAAACTCGTCTCTCGTCACTCGTCACTCGTAATTCCTTTCCCCTCCGTGCGCCTGAGCATCGTCATCCCCGCCTACAACGAAGAAGCCCGCATCGGCCGGATGCTCGACGCCTACCTCCCCTACTTCGAGGCCCGCTACCCCTCCGACCACGAATTCATCGTCTCCGTCAACGGCTCCACCGACGGCACGGAAGCCGTCGTCCGCTCCCGCATGGCCGCGCACCCCGCCCTGCGCATCACCGTCGATCCCGCGCCCATCGGCAAGGGCGGCGCCGTGATGGCCGGCGGACGCCTCGCCCGCGGCGACCTCGTGGGCTTCGTGGACGCCGACGGCGCCACCCCGCCGGAAGCCTTCGACGATCTGGTTGCGAACATCGGCGGCGCCGGCCTCGTCATCGCTTCCCGCGCCCTGCCCGGCTCCGTCATCTCCCCCCGCCCCGGCTTCCGCCGCCGCATGGCCTCCCGCATCTTCAACGCCCTCGTCCGCTGCCTCTTCAAGCTCCACATCACCGACACCCAGTGCGGGGCCAAGCTCATGACCGCCGAAGCCTGGCACGCCATCGTCCCCACCATCGGCATCACCCGCTGGGCATTCGACGTCGACATGCTCTTCAAGACCCGCCGCGCCAAATACCCCATCCGCGAAATCCCGACCACCTGGCGCGACGTCTCCGGCTCCAAGGTCGAGCTCGCGCGCGCCTCCTTCCAGATGGCCCTGGCGATCGTCCGCCTGCGCCTCCTCTACTCCCCCTTCCGGTTCGTCGTCCGCCTCTACGACCGCCTCCTCGGCCGCGTCATCCCCCTCGACCCCTACGGCGGCTGACCATGCCCCTGCCCCGCGACGATTCCGGACTCCTCCGCCACGGCGCGCTGATGGTGGTCGGCACCCTTGCCGGCGCCGCCTGCAACGCCGGGTTCCACATGGTCTCCGGACGGTTGCTCGACGCCTCCGCCTACGGGGCGCTGGTCGCGATGCTCGGCATCGTCCTGGCCTTCTCCCAGCCCATGCTGGCGCTCCAGAACACCCTCGCCCACCGCATCGCCCTCCTCTGCCGGGACGGGCGCCGCTCCGACGTCCCCGCCTGCTTCCGCCGCTGGCTTCCCTGGCCCGTCCTGCTGGCCGTGCCCCTGCTGCCCGCCGCCGCGTGGCTCTTCCGCGCGCCCCTCGGCGCCTTCTGGAACACCGACGGGCGACTCGTCGTCCTCACCGCCGCCATCCTGCCCCTCACCATGGGCATGAGCCTGTTCAGCGGCCTCTGGCAGGGAATGCAGTCGTTCTTCTGGCTCGCCTTCGCCCCCCAGGCCTGGGGCGTCGTACGACTGCTGCTTGGCACCGCCCTCATGTTCGCCGGCTTCCGCACCGCCACCGCGGCCCTCTCCGCCCAGTTCGCCGGCGTCCTCCTCGTCCTCCTCCTCGGCGGCCTCTACCTCCTCCGCCTCCCCCGCGCCCCATCGCCGGCCCAAGCCTTGCGGGAGCCCGGACCCGGGCATGCCTCCTCCGGACGCTACCTCGTCCTCTCCTGCCTCTCCCTGGTCGCCTACGGCCTCCTCATGAACCTCGACACCGCCCTCGCCAAGCACTGGTTTCCCGCCGACGCCGCCGGCCTTTTCGCGAAGGCCGCGACCATCGCCCGCACCGCCGTGTTCCTGCCCGTCCCCATCGCCGCCGCCCTCTTCCCGAAAGTCGCCTCCGACGGCACCCTCCCGCCCGGAAGCGCCCAACTCCTCCGCCGCGCCCTCCTCTACGCGGGGCTCCTGGTCGCGGCGGCGGCGGCGGTCTGCGTCGCCCTCCCGTCCCTTCCCTGGCTCATTCTCTACGGCCCCTGCCCCGCCGACCTCCAATCCCAGGCCCACCTCCTGGTCCGCGCCATGACCCTGGCCATGGGCCCGCTCGCCCTCGCCTACCTGCTGCTCAACTTCGAGATGGCCCAGAACCGATTCCGCCGCCCGCTCCTCCTCCTCCCCTGCGCCCTCCTCTACATCCTCGGCACCGCCCTTCTCCGCGCCCCCCTCGCCCTCCTGTCCATCCCCGCCTCCCTCCTCTCCGCCTCCCTCCTCTCCCTCCTCCTCCTCTCCCGCCGCCCCTGACCCTCCTCCTCCCCCCTTCCCCCCCAGCCCACACCATGCAACGAGATTATGGAAAATGATTGACAATCCCACCAATCCCCCCCATCCTCTCCCCCCATGAAAACCGAGATCAACCGCACCTTCGACAACACCGCCAGGACCCTCGCCGCTATCGACAACGCCTTTCGCGACGCCGGAGCCGCCGCCCACAACAACGACTGGCTGCTCCTCATGGCCATCACGCCGCCCATCCTCGCCGCGTTCGCCGTCACCGAAATCGGCGCCTGGGCCATCGCCGAACTCGGACGCCAAATCCGCATCCACGAAAGGCGCCCCGCCTCCCCCTCCCTCCGCGGCACGCCGACGGCGAAGGAACTGGCCGACGACTGGGCCAACCAACCCCGCACCCTCGAAACCTGCCTGCGCCTCGGCTCCCGCCTGGCCGACCTCGATCCCACGCTCGACCACTCGCTCGTCCGTAAGCCCGACGCCTCCGGACGCCTCGTCATCCGTGCCCGGAAAGGCGGCATGAAAGGCTGGCTGGAAGACCACCGCGTCGCTGTCGGCTACTCCACCGTCATGCGCTACAAAAAGCTCACCCAGCGCCTCCGCCAGATCCTTGCCCTCGACGACCGCCTCCCGCTCGAATGGGTGATGTCCGGCGTCCCCGCCGACCACTCCCTTCCCTCCGATCTCACCGCCCCCTGCGCCGCCGCCGCCCGCCGCCTCGCCAAGCTCCTCCGCGAGAACCGGACGCTGGTCGCCCTCACGCGCGCCGTCGAAAAAGCCCTCGGCATCGTGCGCCTCGTGGCGGTGCGGAAGGCCCCGGTCTATCGCCGTCCACACGGCCTGAAAAAGAGAAAAACGCCTGCTTTTTCCGTAATCTTACGAGGCCGGACGGCGACCGTGGACAATGCACGGCTGGAGGCGACGCGGACAGCCATGGGCCGGCTTCTGGCGGCGAAAAACCTCGCGGGCCCCGCCCTCCATCTTCGCAACCGGATCGCCCATTGGCTGTCGGGCGTGGCATCGGGCCACACGACTCCGGGCGGTGGAGTGTAGTCCTTCAGGTCGGTGGTAAGACCAAGCGGAGGATGTCGTCGAGGAAGGACGGCAGGCGGGCGGGCACGTCGGTGGCCAGAACGCGAAACACCCGGTGCCCGGCCGCTTGCAGGAGGTAGTCTTGGCGGCGGGCGCGGCGGTAGGCGTCCGGGTCGGAAAGGGACGAAGCATCATCGAGCAGGATGGCAAGGCCGGCGGTGGCGTCGAAGAGGTCCACGTCCATGAACGGGTTTCCCGCGAAGGCGATGGGCAGGCGGACGTTGGCGGCGAAGCGTCCGGCGGTCGCAGGCAGGGTATCGAGGCGCCGGGAAAGGAAGCGCAAGGCGGCAACCCTTGCGTCGGCGGGGACGCTGCCGGCGGTCTGCCGGGAGGCCCACACGAAGAGGTCCGCGAGTTCGGCATCCACGCCGTCGCGGCAGAGGCGGCGGATGGTTTCGGAGAAGGTTTCGCGCCATGCGGGTTCGACGGGCAGCGGCACTCCGGCGGGCCATCCGGCGGTGGCGCCGGGCGGCAGTTCGATGGTGTAGCCGAGGGCCTCGTAACCGCGGCAGCGGCGGTCGAACATGCGGTTGAAGAGGGCGACCGCACCGTCGAGATAGTCGTAGACGCGCACCTCCGTCTTGCCCTCGTGCAACCGGTGGAGCCGCCCGACGTACTGCGTGACGCGCCCCTTCCACGAAATCGGCATCGCGAGCAGCAGGGTATCCAGGCGCGCGTCGTCGAAGCCCTCCCCGAGGTAGGCTCCGGTCGCGAGCAGGATGCGCGGCTCGCCGTCGGGTATCGCCGCCAACCGCGCCCGCGCCTCCGCCGCCTCGCGCCGTCCCATGCCGCCACGCAGCACGACGAGATGCCGGACACGCCCCTCCAGCAGCGCGCGGAGGGTTTCGAGGTGTTCGCGGCGTTCGGTCAGGACGACCGGCGACCGGCCCTCGCCCACCGCGGCCAGCGCGTCCTCGGCAATCATCCGGTTGCGGGCGGGGTCGGCGGCGAGTTCGGCGCAGAGCGCGGCGTAGCCGGGGCCGTCCGCCGCTTCCGCGGCCGCCTCCGCCGCGCCGCCGGGCCGCGGACGGAAGGCGGTGGGCCGCACGACCACCCGGTGCGCGAAGGGGTGCGCGCCGCCGGCCGACCGCGCATCGACCCGGTGCCTCACCGGCCCACACTGCATGAAGACGATCGGATGGTGTCCGTCCTTGCGCACGACCGTCGCCGAAAGGCCCAGCACCCAGCGCGCCGCGGTACCGTCCAGCACCCGCTCGAACGCCGGCGCCGAGATGGCGTGGCACTCGTCCACGACGACATGCCCGTACTCCTTCACCAGCCCCTTCACTTCCCCCTTGCGCACAAGACTCTGGACCAGCGCCACGTCGATCTTGCCCGTGCGGCGGTCCGCGCCCGCTCCGCCGCCAATCCTCCCGACGCTCCCCGACGGCAGCTCCAGGAACGCCTCCAACCGCGCCACCCACTGCTCCTGCAACTCGCGGCGGTTCACGAGCACCAGCGTATTGACGCCGCGGCGGGCGATCATCCACGCCGCGACCACCGTCTTGCCGAACGCCGTACCGGCCGCCAGCACCCCCGTCTCGTGGCGTTCGAGATCGCGCACGGCGGCCAGTTGCGCAGGACGCAACTCCCCGCGGAACGCGGTCTCCAGCGGCACCCCGGCGTAGCGTTCGTCGCGCGGGGAGGCGTCGAACCCGGCGGCCGCCAGCGCGCACAACGCCGCCTCGCGGCATCCGCGCGGCAACGCCAGATAGCGGCCGGCTCGCTCCGCGCACGAAATCACGCGCGGGATGCCGTGCACCGAAAGCCTCATCCGCTGCGCCGCCGCGAACTCCGGGTTCGCGAACGCCGCCAGCCGCACCAACCGCCCCAGCAGCGCCGCCGGCAACGGTTCCGTGTCCACGTACACCCGGTTACCGAGCACCACCTCCACCGTACCGCCCGTGCCCGCGGTTGCACCACCCTCCTGCGCCGGGACCGTCACCTCCGGCGCATACAGCGACCACGGCTGCGACGGATCGCCCGCCGACGCCTCGTCCCGGCCCGCCGCCGGCAGCACCGGCACGCGCCCGCCCGCCCGGGCCCGGGCCGCTTCCGCCGCCACCCGCGCCGCCGGTATCGGCTCGCCCGACGACAGAAACGCCCACTGGTCCGCATGCGGCTCGAACGCATCGTCCACGAACACGCTGTTCCCGGCCGCCCGTGGACCGTGTTGCAGCGGCAGCGCGATAAGATTCCCGAAACCGCCCTTCGGCATCGTGTCCTGGTTCGGGAAAATCCGGTCGTACGAATCCAGCCCGATCCCCGGCGCCTTCTCCAGCGCCGCCGCCAGCAGCCGCGACACGAAATCCCGGGCATCCCTCGCCGCCACCGGCGCGTCGAAGAAGAACCACAGGTGAGCTCCGTTCCCCGACCGCGACCGCTCCACCGCCGGCGACACCCCCTCCCCTCGCGCCGCATCCCTCACCGCCGCCGCGTCCTCCCGCCACGACGCCTTGTCGAAATCGATGGCCGCGAACCGCACCGTTTCGTCCGGCAGCATCGGATACACCCCCATCGTGAACGGCCGCCCCGCCTCGTCCTTCCCCCGCAGATGGCAGAAAACCACCCGGTCCGACACCGGCACGAACGCCCGCTGCGGGCACGCCGCGCACTTCACCTTCGGCTTGCCGCACACGCCCCGTATCCACTCGTTCCCGCACACCGGCTGGTACCCGGACTTGCCGGTGCGTTTGCTCTCGAACCGCCGCGCGAACACATCCTCCCGCCCCCGGAACAACCGCCGGAACAGCGCCACCTTCTCCTCCGGCGCCGAAGCCATCGTCACGGCCGGAACCCTGTCGTCACTTGCGCCCATGCCCCCCATCCTACCAACCTCCCGCCCCGCGCGGAAGCCTGCTCCTCAAAGCCTCGCAACCATGCCGGAAGACGTTGGACTGGCAGGGTGACAGGCGGACAAATCGCAAAAAAGTCCATGTTTTTCCGTAATCTCACGAGCCCGGACGGCAACCGCGCCCCCCGTCAGCCCATGTTTCTCCGTCCGCTTCGCAACCGCGGCGGCGGTGCGTTTCCAGCACGCTTCCTTTTCTCCCTTGCGGGGGGAGTTCTGGAGCGCTACGCTCGCGGGCATGAAACAGTCCGTTGGTTTTTCCGTTGCGTCCGTTCTCCGTCCGTTTGCGTTTGCCGTTGCGCTTGCGTTTGGCCTGGCCCTGCCGGGGCGCGCCGCCGGGGCGCCGCCCGCCATCGCCATGCCGCCGCGGCTGTCCTTGTCCGCCGACGGGGGCGTGATTGCCGCGTTCGACACGGCCTCGCCCGCACGCGCCACGCTGCGCTGGGGATTCGCTCCCGACGCGATGACCAACGCCGTCACCGATCCCGGCGGCACCCACGCGCACATCCTCGCCTTCCCGCCGCTTCCGCCGGGCGCGACGGTGCACTACGCCGCGACCGCTTCCGACGGCTATGCGTTCGCCAACTCCTTCGCGGCGCCGCCCGCGCGCGCGCCGGACGTCTCCTTCCGCTTCGCGCTGCACGGCGACCTCGAAGGCGGCCTCGAGGACAATCCCGGGCACATCCCCTACGCCCGCGACGTCTCGCGCGGCATCGTCGCCTTCGCCCCGAGCGTGGTCGTCTCGACCGGCGACCTCGCCGATGAAGCCTACGGCGGCTTTCCCTCCTTCCCGCCCTACCTCGCCTGGACGAACTTCATCCAGATCTGCTCGAACGAATTCTCGTCCATCCCGTTCCTGCCGGCCATGGGCAACCACGACGGCCGCGATCCCCAGACCGTCAAGGACGAATACTCCGGCGACCAGGCCCGCTCCTTCTTCCACCGCTTCTTCGCGCTGCCCGAGACGGCGCCGGGGTCGGTGGACCACGTCGCGCGCGTCGGCAACGCCACGTTCGTTTTCCTGAACTCCGACGCGGACATCCCGTCGCAGAACGGGTTCCTGGCCCGCGCGTTGCAGGCCGCGGCGTACGACCCGGCCAACGTCTTCGTCTTCGCCGTCTTCCACCGGCCGCCGTACTCCACGTCCGGGCACGGCGGCAACGTGGAAATCCAGGCCAACTGGTGCCCGCTCTTCACCGCCTACGAAGCGGACGCGGTCTTCACGGGCCATGTCCACAACTACCAGCGCTTCAAGCCCATCGACGGCGTCCAGTACCTCGTCTCCGGCGGTGCCGGCGGCTACCCCAAGGACTATGCCGACGACCCCTCCCTCGCCTTCACCACCACCTGCTTCCATTACGTCACCGCGACCATCTCCAACCGCACGGCCACCTTCCGGGCGTGCCGCTCCGACCACGATCCCGCCACCAACCCGCAGGTGTTCGACACCTTCACGGTCGCCGCCGACCGCCGCGTCCGCGTGTCGCCGCCCTTCCCGGCGCCCGGCGGCCGCGCCATCGTCACGTACAATCCGGCCGGCGGCCCCCTCGCCGGCGCGTTCGCGGTCGCCCTCCACTGGGGCGTCGACGGCTTCGCGTCCGCCTCCACCGCCCCCATGGCGCGCAATCCCGACGGCACCTTCGCCGCCACCCTCGACATCCCCGCCACGGCCACCAACCGCCTCGCCTTCTGCTTCAAGAACGACCCAGACTCCCCCACCGCCTGGGACAACAACCACGGCTGCGACTGGCAAGCCCTCTTCGACCCGTTCCCCGCCGCCCCCGCCGCGCGCCCCGCCGCCTACGCGCCCCACCACAGCCCGGCGGTCACCGACGACCCGCCCGGCGGCGCCATGAACAACACCGGGCCCGGGATCGTGGACGCCTTCGATTTCGACACCGCCTTCCCCGTCCTGCCCGCGGCGGACCTGCCCCGCGGCTTCGGCTCGTTCGGCCCGGTCTACGCGAACATCGACTCTAGTAACCTCTACCTCGGCGGCCCCGCCCTCGACCTGGCCGGCACCAACAACGCCGCCATCCTCTTCGTCGGGCTGGACACCCTTTCCGACGACGCCTGGCAGCTCTGGCACAAGTCGTCGCTCCCAAACGCCCTCGACAAACTGCACAACGTCCGCTTCACCGAACCCATGGACCTGGCCATCGTCCTCGGCGACCAGTACGGCGACAAGACGTCCTACACCAACTTCACCTACGCCGGCCACGACTTCGGCCAGGGCATCTACTACCTCTCCACCACCACCGACCACTTCACCCCCGTCCCGGCCGCCGCCGGTGCCCGCCTCTCCCAGTACGCCGACCCGCTCCCGCCCGCCGGCGCCACCGGCAACCGCCCCGCGACCGTCTGGGAAGCCGCCCTGCCGCTCGCGGCCCTCGGCGCGGCGGACGCCCCGCCCGAACACCTCTTCCTGTGCGGCGTCATCGTCTCCGCGACCACCGCCGGCGACAACCGCTACCTTTCCCGCAGCGTCCTGGCCGACCGAGCCTGGTCCACGCCCGACGGATGGGGGAACACCGGCACCAACACCCTGATCCTGCGCCCGATCCGCGTCGCCCTGCCCGCGGGACACCACCTCGGCGACCCCATCCCCAACGCCTACCGCGTCGAACACTACGGCACCCCCGACGCCCCGTCCGCCGATGCCGACACCGACGGCGACGGCATGCCCCTCCTCGCAGAATACGTCGCCGGGACGGACCCCGTCGATGCCGCCTCCCGCCTGCGGTTCCTCCGCCTCTACCCCGACATCCTCCTCGACCCGCCGCCCCCCGCCGGCCGCACCGTCGGCCTGGAAGCCACGACCAATCTCCTCCGCCCCGCCTGGACCACCCCACCTTCCGACCCCTCCGCCATCACCGCCCCCCTCTTCTACCGCGCCCTCGTCACCCTCCCCTGACCGCCGGGGCCGCGCCCATCGGACGATGGCGATGCACATGCGCCATCCACGACACGCGGCCCCGCGCTATTTTGGCATTGCCTTTCGGGCCAGCCTGTGGCACAAGGACCAAACGTTTTGTTGCCCCCCTGAAAGGAGACTTTTCCAAATGAACGTATTGCACCTGATCGCCAACCCGAAACCCTCGGAAACCTCCGTTTCCAAGAAACTCGCCCTCGAGTTCTTCTCCTCCCTCATGGAGAAGGATCCCGACGTCGTCGTCAACAACGTCGACCTCTACCAGAACAAGCCCCCGTTCGTGAGCGCCGACGCACTCAACTACTTCTGGCGCCCCGTCATCGACCCCGCCTACATCCCCTCCAAGGCCGAGGAAAACGCCGCCAACTACTCCAACAACAACGCCGAGGCCATGACCGATGCCGACGTCGTCGTCCTCACCCTGCCCGTCTGGATCAACTCCATGCCCGCGATCCTCAAGGCCTGGCTCGACCAGATCATCGTCCCCGGCAAGCTCTACCGCATGGGCCCCGACGGCCCCATGCCCACCCACCACATCCGCACCGTCGTCCTCCTCGTCTCCTCCGACTCCGTCTACAAGGAGGACGATCCCGCCGACGGCCTCACCCCGGCCATCCGCGCCATCTTCTCCTACATCGGCGTCGAAGACATCCGCATCGCCTGGGCCGACGGCCAGGACGCCGAGCGCCACTTCGACTCCGCCGAGCGCCGCGACATGGCCATTGAGGCCGCCCGCGAAATCGCCGAGGAACTCGTCGAAGGCTGACTGGACGCTACATTCCCCTCCCCCGCTCCGCCGGTTCCCCGGCGGAGTTTTTGTTTCCACGCCGGGCCGCCCTTTTCCTGAACTTCACCGGGCAAAAAATGTTTCTGGACATCCCGTGCCGATTGTGCTCTCTTTGCAGAAATATATCGAAGCCATGCAAACAAGAACCGCAACCATCGCCAACGCCCAGGGCATCCACTGCCGTCCATCCGCCGTCATCGTCAAGGAATTCCTTGGCTATCCCGGCACCATCCGCCTTTCCAACAGCAACGGCGTCTGCGACGTCAGCTCCGTCCTGCAGCTCCTCTCCCTCGAGATGACCCAGGGCAACGTCGTCCGCGTCGAAGTGGAAGGCCCCGACGAAGCGGCGAAGGCCGACCGCGTCGTCGAGCTCCTCGAAACCCACTTCGACTTCCCGCCCCTCTCCTGATTTCCCCCTCCCCCCCCTTCCATTCGCCCCGCCTCCCCGGCGGGGCGTTGCATTACCGTCTCCCCCCGCCGGGCCCGCCCGCCCCTCAGCGCCTCAGCGTCTCGTAGCGGTCCTGGATCTTCGTCGCGAAATACGCCCCCTTCGACTCCGCCTCCAGCAACCCCTTGAAAACCTCCTCCGGCACATTCCGGTACTCGTACACGTCCGAACTGTTCTGCATCCGCACCACGAGCGTCCCGGTCTCCCGGTCGTACCCCACCCGCTCCAGCCAAGACGATTCCACCTGCTGCCACTGCACCTTCCCGAACGCCCCCGCCGCCCACAGCGCGACGGCCGCGGCCAGCACGAAAATCTTGGAATTTCCCGTCATCGATACCTCCATGGTTGGTTCGGCACACGTTCTACCAAACCCCCGCCCCCCCTGCAAGCCATCCGCCGCCCGCCCGCCCCAGGACGCCGGCGAAACGCGAGAGATGCTGCGCCATGCTGGGGGCGCGGGCGTCCCTCCCGCGATGCGGACGGGAAACGTCCGGAATGCCAATCCTCCCAGCTTCTCTCCCCCTCCGGACATGGGAAATGCCTGTTCCTTTGGTTCTTCGTGGATTTTGGAGTGGTTTAAGAAATACTGTGGCCGACATCAATTGTGCCGCCACCTTTTCTTTCGCGGACGCGCAGAAGCGCGTCCCTCCCCGTGGAGAGCGCACCGGGAGGGTCGCACTTCCGCGCGGCCTTGTGGGTGGGAAACTTCCGAAAAGCCACAGAAAAAAGCAAGCCGCTCTAGCACATCGCAAGGTCAAAACACTATAGTCCCCGAAGAACCATTCCTTCCCCTGCCTGCGGCGTTTTCGGCGCGTGCCTCCGGCAAACTCCACCTCCCAACACCCTCCGTGCCTCCTTCCTCCGTCACCTCCGTGTTTCGCGCCGCGGGCCCGTTTATCCTTGCCTGATTCGGGAGTGCCCGGTTGCCGCCGGAGATGTGCGTTTTCCATCGTTGCCCGCCGCCCGCCGGGCACCGCCAAGAAAAACCGTGCCATCGCAGGCCCCCTTCGTGTATCCTGTCCGCCATGTTCCGCACGCTTCGCCCCATTCTCCTCGCCAGCCTCCTGCTCACGGCCCGGGCCGTCCCCGCGCAGGAGGCCCCCGGCATCTACGCCGACTTCGCCACCTCCCGCGGCGACTTCACCGCCCGCCTCGACTACGAACGCGCGCCCAAGGCCGTCGCCGCCTTCGTCGGTCTGGCCACCGGCGAAAAGAACTGGCTCGACGCCTTCGGCAACGTCCATTCCGCCACCCCCTTCTACGACGGGACCCTCTTCCACCGCGTCCTGCCCGGCCTTGCCATCCAGGGCGGGGCCGCCCCCGTGCCGGCCGCCGCCTGGGCGGAGACCAACAACGGCCCGGCCGTCCTTCTCGGCCTCAACGCCTCCTTCACCATCGAAATCCCGCCCGGCGGCGCCACCAACACCATCGACGAAATGGCTTTCGTCTTCACCAACGCCCCATCCGTCCCCACCAACGCATCCTTCGGCGGTATCGCCTCCGACATCCTGCAAACCAACCGCACGCTCCAGCAGGTATGGATGGTCTCCCGCTCCTCCTGCGCCCTCGGCACCATCGTCCAGACCAACGTCTACCGCAACGAACGGGTCGCGAACCCCACCCTCTCCCCCTCCGTCACCGAATGCACCGTCCCGCTGGCCTTCCACCTCCCCAATCCCACCAACGTCCCCCTCGTCTACACCAACGCCATCAGCCTCCGCTGGCTCTCCACCAACTCCATCGCCCTCCTCGCCGCCCCCGTCGCAACCAACTTCTCCAACGCCGGCTTCGTCTATCCCGACGCCTTCTCCAACGGCCTCTCCCACACCGCCGGAACCCTCTCCATGGCCAACAGCGGCCCCAACCACGACGGCTCCCAGTTCTTCGTCTGCGCGGCGGACTACACCAACTGGGACGGACACTACACCGCCTTCGGCCATGTCGTCTCCGGCATGGACGTCGTCTCATCCATCGCCTCCGTCGAAGTCGCCACCAACAACGCCAACCGCCCCCTCGAAGACATCTTCCTCCGCGGCGTGTCCATCCGCCGCGTCGGCACCGCCGCCGAAGGCTTCGACATCCATGCCCAGGGCCTTCCCCGCGTCGACAACCTCCCCGTCGGCCTTTCCTTTGGCCCCACGCAGGCCGTGGCCTCCATCGACCTCCCCGCCCAAACCGAAGTCGCCTTCCGCCGAACCGACGACCTTCGCGCCCCCGTCTGGACCGCGTGGCAAACCACCGACTGGGGATACCGCCCCGGCGCCGCCACCACGAACGTCGTCCTCCCCGCCGCCGCCGCAGGCGCCTTTCTCCACGCCTCCGCCGTCACCTACCCCGACGCCTGGACCATGCCTCCCTCTATCGACGACTTCACCTTCACATGCCGCTGGGACACCGACCCGCCCATGATCGAGACCCTTCGCTTTCCCCCCGACTGGACCCATACAGGCGAATGGACCCGCACCCAAGGCACCAACACCGCCTCCGGACAAATCTTCGCCTACACCGTCGGCTGGTCCCCCTCCCCCTATTCCGCCACCCTCGCCTTCACCGACAACCTCTACGAGCACGCCTACACACTCCGCTGGGATCCCGGCGCCACCAACGGCGCCTTCACCGGCCGCCTCTCGCAGCACATCCCCCCCGCCATCTACTCCGTCTCAGGCTCCTTCACCTTCACCGCCCCGCCCTGATCCGCCGGCCGGGAAGGCCCGGTCCCGTCGGGACCGATGCGCCCATGGGGTTCGGCGAAAGCGGAGCGGCCGCGCGGTTCATCGGCGGGTCGCGGCAGGAGCGCCGAATCGCGCCTCGAAGGCCTCAAGGACCGCCCGCTGGAATGGATCGAGCCGCGAGAGGGCCTCGGCGCGGAAGCTCTCAGGAACGCCCCAGCGCGCCTCGGCGACGGAGCCCGCGATCGCGCCGATGGTGTCGCTGTCGCCCCCGATGGAGATGGCGTTGCGGATGGCATCCTCGAAATCCCTCGCCTCGAAGAAGGCCTCGAGCGCCTGCGGAACGGACCCTTGGCACGAGACGTCGAAAACGTAGGCAGGGCGGATGCTGTCGAGCGTGAAATCGAGCGGATAGTAGTCCCGGACGATGTGTTCGCGGACCTCCCCGACCGGCGTCCCGCTCCGGAGCAGGAAGATGGCGGCCGTGACGGCCCGGGCCCCCTTGATTCCCTCGCGGTGGTTGTGCGTCACGCCCGTCACGGCGTCGGAGAACGCGAGCGCCTCCTCCATCGTCCGCCCGGCCCAGCCGCACGCGCTCACGCGCATCGCGGCGCCGTTGCCCCAACTGTTGTAGGGGAGCGGGTTCTCCTCCGCGAGCCAGCGCCGGAACGTTCCGCCGTAGCCGGCGTGGGGATAGCGGCGCCCGAACTCCTGCATCCGGCGGATGGCGGCGGCGGAAAGCCCGGCGGGGTCGTCCGCCGAGTCCAGCAGCGCACGGGAGACGGCGAGCGTCATCACGCTGTCGTCCGTGGGCCCCGGCTCGCGTCCGCGGACCGGGGCGAAGAGCGGGACGTGCTTGGACTTGACGTTGTGGAACTCGTAGAGGGAACCGGCGATGTCGCCGACGATGGCACCGATCATGGGCGTGTCCTTTCGTGCGCTTCGGGGTCGTTTCCGTTCATCACGGCAAGAATATGGGCACGAACGCCCTGCCCTGCCAAGCGAAAAGAACCATGTCGGGACATGATTGACGCCATATCACTTGGAGCGGTTCCAGAATCAGCCTGGCTGCAAGCCGTTGTCTCGCCAGCCAATTCCGCCGCGGTGGCAAAGCACCAGAGGGGGGCGCGAAACAATGTGCCCGTCTTGGGAGGGCCGCGCTTTGTCGTGGCCGCGCGAACGGGCTGTTTCAGGCATCTCCCCGAAGCGCCCTCTGGACACGGCCCGGACGAAGCCGGGCCCTCCCCAGGATGCGGCTCGGTGCGCTCCCCACGGGGAGGGTCGCGCTTCCGCGCGACCGCGCTGGAAAACATGGTTCTTCGGGGATTTTAGTGGATTGTGACGATGGGGTTGGGGCGATGGGGGCCGTATTCAGGGCATGGGGTGCGCGCAAGCATTCGCCCCCCTCCGAGAGGGGGGTGCCACCCGGAGGAAGATGGCTTATGGATTGCGTGTGTGGAGCGGAAGGAAAGGGCGGCGGGGGGAGTACTGCGGGTGGCCGTCGATGCAGGCTTTCGCATGGTCCATCCGCAGAGGGATTGTTTCTTTTGTTGGCAATGGAAAGTCGTGATTGTCATGACGGCCGACCGCAGTACTCCCCCCGTCGCGGCCCTTGCGGCTGGTCTTTTTCCATGCATCAGCCTTTCATTCATGGCTACGCACCCCCCCTCTCGGAGGGGGGCGGGTCCTGTCGCCCTTCTTGATTCTTGCATTCGTGGAATTCCGGAGGTGGTTCCACCATAATCCCAGAAGACCCAAGAACGTCTGGAAAGCCACAGAAAACCTCCCACGCCCCACTTCCTCTGAGTGCAGCGAACAGCGGCGTTCCCGATCATCTTGGACACAGTCCCCCTCACACCTTTCGCTCCCCCCCGCACTCTTGGGTTGCATTTTTCCCCCATCCGCCGTTTCATCCCCTCCATGACAGAATCCGCTACCAACCCGCCCCCCTTCCGCTCCGGCACCGTCGTCATCGCCGGACGCGCCAACGCCGGCAAGTCCACCCTCCTCAACGCCATCCTGGGAGAGACGGTGTCCGTCGTCTCCCCCGTGGCCCAGACGACCCGGCGCGCCGTCCGGGGCATCCTGAACGAACCCGGACTGCAAATCCTCTTCCTGGACACCCCGGGCATCCGCCAGGCCACCCATTCGCTCGGCTCCCTGCTCAACCGCACCGCCCGCGGGCTCGTCACCGGCGCCGACGCCGCCCTCCTGGTGCTCGACGCCTCGCTCCCGCCGCGCGACGAAGACCTCGGCTGGATGAACAAGCTCGCCCGCGAAGAGACGCCCGTGTTCGCGGTCCTCAACAAGACCGACCGCGGATGCCGCCGCGCCGACTACGAAGCCGCCTGGGCCGCCACCGCCGCCCGGCACCGCGAACGCGACTCCGCCTGGACCCCGCCCCCCTGGCGCTGGCACGAACTCTCCGCCCTGACCCGCGACGGTCTGCCCGCGCTGCTCGACGCCCTGCGCGCCGCCATGCCGCCCGGCGAACCCGCATTCCCGACCGACCAGATCGCCGACGACCCGATGCCGTTCTTCGTCGCCGACGTCATACGCGCGCAGATCAACGCCCGCCTCAAGGACGAGTTGCCCCACGCCATCGCGGTGGCGACCGACCGCATCGAAGAGCAGCCCGACGGCTCCGTCCGCGCCGCCGCGACCATCTACGTCGAGAAGCCGACCCAGCGCCCGATCGTCATCGGCAACAAGGGCAAGATGATCCGCGACATCCGCCACGCCGCCGAGCGCGAACTCCGCGACATCTACGGCACCCCGCACCACCTCGACCTCTGGGTCAAGGTCGAGCCCAACTGGCCCCGCAACTACTGGATGCTCAAGAAATTCGGCTACGTCTGACCCTCCGCCCGCCCCCCCCCCGCAAAATCGCATTGCACCCGCCGCCGTTTTGTGTTCCCATGTCCCCCGCGTCGCCCCGGTAGCTCAGTTGGACAGAGCGGCGGTTTCCTAAACCGCAGGTCGCAGGTTCGATCCCTGTCCGGGGTACCACTTATTTATACGCCTTGTTTGTTGTATTTTCGGCGCAATTTTCTGAGTGGCTTCCTTGGCTTGGTGACGTTCGCGGTGACGTTTTGCGCTTGCCCCCCCCGTGCAACCTCCCGTCACCACACCTCCCCCTTCTCCCAGCCGAACCTCCCGCCGTACAGCATCCCCCGGTTCGCCCAGCGGCTGAAGCCCGACCGCGACGTCGCCGCCGTCTCCATCCGACGGGACACGATCGCATCCTCCAGCCCTGCGCGGTCCAGCACGCCCGCCATGTGGGCGTACATCCTCTCCAGGCGCTCCCGGTTCTTTTCGCTTCCGTCGAAGAAGGGCACCTCCCACGGCATCTCCCCGCACGCCGCACGGTAGGCCGCCTTGGCGTTCCGCACGTGCACGCGTTTGACGCGCGGGGCGCAGGCCCCGACCTGCCACCACTGCTTGCCGTCGGCGCTCCAGTAGCCCCGGCAGCCTTCCGGGCACACGTCCAGCACCCGCGTCACTCCGTACCGACGCCAGTAATTCCACTCCCCCGGCTCGTTGAAGACCATCCAGCACCGGGACGTCGGCACGCCCTCCCCGGCCGCCACCCGGAACCACGCATGATGCCCCTCGCGCAGCACCTTCTCGAACCGCTCCGGCACCCGCTGCTCCTCCGTCTGGTCCGCCCACGACCGGGGCCCCATCCATTGCAACAACGATACCGCGTAGACCTTCGGTGCCATTGGCGCCGTCACCCCCGAGGACTCCTCCCGGCCTCCCGCTTTCCCGCGCGCCCGAATCGGCAGATACCGATCGTGCCACCCGAACACGCTCGGCCTGGGCGGCTCCACATCCCACGCCTCGACCAGCTCCCATTCTCCCTCGGCCGCCCCCTCCGGCCGCTCCCCAAACACCTCCTCCAGCCATTTTCCATCCCCATTCACCTCCGTCCCGACCTGGACCTCCCGGCACACGGCTCCCGGAACGGACGCGACCAACTCCCGCACCTCCTCCACCGCCAACCCGGACACCGCCCAAGCCCGCTCGACAATTTCCCCCGCCTCGCCTGCTCCCGCCCCTTTTCTCTCCCACCGCAGCACGAACATCATACCCGCGCAACCCCGTTCCTTCTTCGCCTTGAGCCAAGCCGACCGGAACACCCCATCCGCCGCCTTCCACTCCTCCACCCGCACCCGCGCCACCACGACGCGCCCCGCGTTGCGGAACCACTCCTCGCACCGCAGCGATTCCCGTACCACCGACTCCGAACCGTCCGCCATCTCCATATCCTTCTCCTCTCTCTCCCCTACCTTCGGGTTGTCACACTCCTCCTCTCCCCGGCACCTCTCCAACCACCACAGTGCCCCGTCCCCGCCCGGATACACCACCGCCTTCTCCTCCTTCGCCGCCGCGCAAACCGCCTTCGCGAAATCCGCCCACTTCTCCGGCGCTACCCCTTCCGCCAGCAACACCGGCGACATCGCCCCGACTCCGCGGTACGCCGTCGGCAAATCCTCTATTCTCACCACCTGGCAATCTTTCGGCTTCGCCCCAAACAACGGAGCCACCCCAACAGCCACATCCAGCAACACCCGGCGACGCAGCTTCTCATTCACGCCCCTTCGCTCCGGGAAAAGCACCGCTCCCGACGGCGCGATTCCGCCCAACACATCCAGCGCCCATTCCGCCCACCACCGCACCCCGTTGTAGGCCCCCGGCTCCCGGGTCAAATCCCGAACCGTCCACTCCTGCTTTGGTGCTGGCGCGGGTTTCTCCTGGGTTGCCGGCATCGACACCACCCAAATATCCTTTCCGTCAGCCTCCCGAACAAGCACCTCCGGCTGCCCCCATGCCTCCGCCATCTCGGCCGCGCATTTCAGGAGTTCCCGTCCCGACACACCTTCCAGCGCCCGTGTCGGTGACCCGCTGTCATACCGGATTCCATCCTCCGACACATAACTCCCCGAGAATGCTTTCCCGCCCCCCTCGACCTGCGCCCCGGAGGGAAATACCACCACACCGACGCCATCCGCCGCCACAAAGTGCTTGGCGTTCTCCGCACACTCCGCCAACCAACCGCCCCGCTGGAAAAACACCCCGTTCGGCATCTTCTCCCCATCGGGATGGAACCACCGCACCTTCGTCGCCTTCATACCGCACTCCTTGCGTCCGATCGAGAGCCCCAATCCCCGAGAACCCCGGCATGGCGCCGCAGGCTGGAACCTTGTCTTCCCGCCGTGGGAAGCGCATCTCCGCAAGTCGCGGATACCACCGTGGATGTTCCGTCTCGGTTGGCGGGCCGCTTGCGCGTCCTCTCTTGATGTGACGCGCGAAATTTAGTCCATATCATCAGGATTGTCAAGAAAAATCATTGTTCTACGGTATTTTTTGTTTTCCGCGTCCACCGCCGCCGGCACCTCCAGTCGGAAGTCCCCCTATTCCTCCTCATCCCCATCCCCCCACAAAACCGCCAGCAAGTCTGAGGAGACCCACGAAACCACATCCCCGTCCTTGTCCAGCACCGTCAAATCCCCGTCGTACACCACCTGTCTCCCATCCGGCAGCACCGTTGTCCCCCGCTTCGGCCGCTCGGCCTCCGGCAGTCTCCGTTTCCGTTCTTCACTTGTTTCGTCCATGCTACTCCTCACACCCCCATTACTCGCCGCCGCCGCCCCCCATCTGACACCCCCTCAAACGATTCTCATCCCTTTCATTGATTCTTCCTCGTCCCCTTCCGCCCGCCCGTCTTTCTCCAAAGCGCGAGCTCGGGATGTTTCTTCAACAACTGCGCCCACTGCCTCTTCCCCACCCGGCTCCAGTCGCAGAACTCGCCGAAATCGGGATTGACGTCCAGATAGTCCAGCCACTCCACCGCGTCCGTCCTCTTGCGCATGCGGGCCACGATCTGCCGCTTCTGGCGCGGGGTCATCACGCTCCAGTCGCATTTCTTGTACAGCTTCGGCCACGCCGTCAGCAGCGTCCGCCAATCCTTGACGGTCAACCGCGTCCAATCACAGAAAGCAAGGACGATGTCGGCGGATTTCTCCATCAGAAGGGACCATCCTTTCCCGTCGAACCGACTCCAATCGCAGAACTTGAGCATGCTTGCCTGCCGGTCCAGGCTGTCGGCATTCCCGAAGATGACGGCCCAGTCCCGGGCCTCCAATGCATCCCATTGGACATACCGGGCCAACTCGGGCTTGTACGGAATCAAACAATCCACGTCCTCCCCTCCCAGCTTGCTCCAATCGCACCGATCCGCGAACCGGGGCTGGTAGTGCAACAGCACGCTCCACTCATTCCCTCCGAGTTTTTCCCAGGGGCATTTGGCGATGAATTGCGGGTTGGCACCCGCCCTGTCCGTCTTCAGCAAATCAACCCAATCTTGGGGAGACAGCCGGTTCCAATCGCAGCGGTCGGCGTACTCGGGACAATCCGCAAGCAGTTTTGCCCAGGTCTTCCCGTCCAGCGTCTCCCACGGACAGTCTTTCGCCAACTCCCTGTCGAAGGCGAGCAACTCGTCCCAGCCGCCCCGCACCCGCTTCCAATCGACGCGCCGGAAATACCGGTTGAAGTTGGGGTACTCACGGGCCAACCGGCGCAACTCCCTCCCGCCCAGCGTGCTCCAGTCGCACTTGGCGGCGAACTCCGGTGCCTGCGACAAGAGCGGAGCCCAATGCCCGGCCAGCTTCCGCCAATCGCAGTGCACGGAATACCCGGGATGGTCCGCCAGCAAGCGGCACCAGTCTTCTCCCGACAAACGCTGCCAGCGGCAATGCTCCGCGAACAGTCCTTCCCGGGTTTTCAGGAGTTCCATCCAGTCTTTTCCGCACAAGCGGCTCCAGTTGCAATGCGCGCCGAACTCGGGCCGTTCCTTCAGGAGCGCCACCCAGTTCTCCCCGTCCAGGGCCGCCCAGTTGCATTGTCCGGCCAATTCCGGATGGTCACGCAATTCACGGCTCCACCGCCGGCCGCTCCAGGACGAACAATCCTCCGGCTCCCGGGCCCACTCCCGTCCCGGGGAGCGGCGCAGCCTCCGTTTCGGATACCCAGGTTGCTTTTCGAAGAACTCGGTAGTCGACAAGTCGCACCAGTCCCCGTCATCCAGCAACCGCCAATCGCAATAGGGGGCGTATTCGGGACATATCTTCAACAGAAGCGGCCATACCGCACCCGGCAGCCGTTCCCATTCGCAGTGCTTGCGGATGATTTCGCGCCCGCCCTTCAGGTGTATCAGTACATCCTCGATGCAAAAGGCCCAATCGCACCCCAGGAACTTGCTCCAATCGCACCGCCCGGCCAGCTCGGGGGCGTTCAGGAGGAGCTTGTACCACAACCTTCCCGTCAGTTTTTCCAGATCGCACCTGCCGGCGAATTCCGGCCTGGCGCCGAGCACCCCGCAAATGTCCTCCCCTTCCAGCTTCGCCCAATCGCACCGGTCCGCGAACTCGGGCCGCCAGCTCAAGAGCATTCCCCAGTCCCGGCCGGACAGTTTGGACCAGTCGCAGCGCGCGATGACATCCTCGTCCTTCCACGGGAACCGTTTGCAAAACAGGATTCTGTCGTCCGGGCGATGGAAACCGCAGCAGACCTCCGGAGCGAGAATGGCGACCCAGTCCCGGCCCGAGAGCCTGTCCCAGTCGCAATGCCGGGCATACTCCTCGTACTCCCTCCGCTTCAACCCCTCCCAACCGAGCAGCGCCCCCCAATCCCCGCCCGACAACTTCTCCCACCGGCAGCGCCCCGCGAACTCCGGGTGCCGCCGCAGCACCCGCACCCAATCCTTCCCGCGCAGAACCGTCCAGTCGCACCGCGCGGCGCCCCCGGCCACCTCCAACGGCATCCCGTCCCAATCCTGCCCTTCCACCTTCCCCCAGTCGCAGTGGTCCGCGAACCTGGGCTGCGCCCGCAGGAGCCCCGCCCACTCCTTCCCCGAGAACCTCCTCCACGTCCCTTCCGGCACATACGCCGCCAAAGCCGGACGCACCTTCAGCAACTCCGCGACGCACTCCGCCGCCAGCCATTTCCAGTCGCACTTTCCGGCGAACTCCGGACGCTTCTTCAGCAGCGCCACCCAATCCTCCCCCGATAGCGGCATCCAGTCGCAGCGACCGGCGAACTCCGGCCGAACGGCCAGCAGGGCCGCCCAGTCCGCGCCGCGCAGCCTCCACCACTCGCACCACTCCGCGTATTGCGGTGCCTCCGACAGCAAGCGGCACCAATCCCTCCCCCCGAGCAGATTCCAATCGCACTTCCCGGCGGCCTTCGGATTCCCCAGAACCCGCTCCACCCACTTCCCCCCGCTCACCCACTTCGACTGCACCTTGACCATCTTCTTCCTCTTCGGCTTCCCGGCCCATCCACCGGCATCATGGATAATCGCGCAAAAAGGACAAACCCCCGTCACCGGAACCACGCGGCACCACAGCGAGATGGTTCCTCGGGGGGCGTATCCGTTCCACGCACCAGTACCGCCAGTCGTATCACTGGGCCCATGGAACGGACCTCCCTGCAATTCACGACTTCATCCACTTCCTTTCATTCACTCTGTCGGACCGCGGGCATCCAGCCCGCTTTCCCTTCCACAACCCGCCCGCAGGTCGCACCGCACTTCTTCCTTCGTACTTCGTCCTTCTTGCTTCGCCCGAAGGGCGCACCGCCAACTCGACTATCGTCACTCGTCTCTCGTATCTGCGCGCCCGAAGGCGCGCCACCGCATCTTTTCACTTTTCACTGTTCACTCGTCACTGCGCCCGCATCGCGGGCGCTCATCTCGGCCTCCACTGCACCTGCGAGAAGCTCGGGCTTCCCGGCCGCTTCCGGTAAACGATGACCTGCTTGTCCGTGTAGATCACGAACTGGTCCTCCCCCATGACCTGTCCCGACTCGATGGGTCCCGGCACCGAGTTCGACGTTATCACCCGCCCCGTCCTGTCGTCGTGTACGTGGACCTGGTTCTTTGTCGGAAAAGTGAGATACATCCTGCAACCTCCTGTCGGTTCCGGACCGGAGCATTCCCGTGCCGCCGACACACGCCGATGCATCGCAGGGATGGTTCACATCCGGTCCCTTCCCCCTCTACTCGTCCCTGCCGCCCCCAATCTGACAACCGCAAGCGAAAAACCGCCCACGAAATGCAAACCCGCGCAAATCAAAAACTCGACTTTTCGATTTGCGCGATTTCCACACCCGTGCTACTTTTCCTCTGGCCCAGAAAAGGAACCACCCACATGATCACCCGCACAATCACCCCCTTCGTCCGCAAGCTCGCCGGATTCTATCCCGTCGTCACCATCCTCGGCCCCCGCCAGAGCGGCAAGACCACCCTTGCCAAAGCCCTCTTCCCATCCCACGAGTACCGCAGTCTCGAGGCCGAAGACATCCTCCTGGCCGCCCGCGACGACCCCCGCGGCTTTCTGGCCAACGGAACAAAGCCGCTGGTCATCGACGAAGTCCAGCGTTTTCCCTCCCTCCTCACCTACATCCAGGAAATGGCGGACGCCCGCGGCGAAAAGGGCCAGTTCATCCTGACCGGCTCCCAGCAACCCGACCTTGCCGCCGCCATCGGCGAATCCCTCGCGGGCCGCACCGGCATCTGCGAGCTCCTGCCCCTGTCCCTCGACGAACTCGCCTCGGCCGGCCCCGCCGCAGCCACCGCGGACCGCGACACCCTCCTCTGGCGCGGCTTCATGCCCCGCCTCTGGGCCGACGCCTCCCCCATCGACCCGCCCACCTTCTACCGCGACTACTTCCAGACCTACGTCCAGCGCGATGTCCGCCGCCTCGTGAACATCCAGGACCTCGATACCTTCGGCGTCTTCGTCCGCCTCCTTGCCGGACGCGCCGGACAGCTCCTCAACCGCGACTCCCTAGCCCGCGACGCCGGCATATCCATCCCCACCGCCGTCAAATGGCTCAACGCCCTCGAAGCCTCCTTCCTCGTCTTCCGCCTCCGCCCCTGGCACGGCAACATCGGCAGCCGCCAGATCAAGTCCCCGAAAATCTACTTCACCGAGACCGGCCTTGCCGCCTGGCTCGTCGGCATACGCGATGCCACCCAGATAGCCGCCCATCCGCTCGTCGGCCAGCTGTTCGAGAACCTGGTCGTCGCCGAAGCCCGCAAATCCCGCCTCAACCGCGGACTCGACCCCGACATGTGGTTCTACCGCAACGCCAAAGCCACCGTCGAAGTGGACCTGCTCCTCGAGGCCGACGGTAAACTCCATCCCCGCGAAATCAAAGCCGCATCGACCTACACCGGCAACTTCCGCAAAGGCCTCAAGAAATTCGCCGAAGCCGTCCCCGCCTCCGCCCCCCCGAAAATCATCTATTCCGGCCGTACCCTTGGCGACCTCGCCATCAACTTCCGCGAAACCACCGCCTGGTGCCCCTGACCCCCTGTCGGAGCGCGGGCGGCCCGCCCGCTTTCTCCCCGTGGCATCCAGCCTGAAGGCCAATGGCTCAAGCCTCTTGACACCAGGAAACCCCCTCTGGCACACTTTCGGCATCAACCCACAAAAGTCGAGATTTGAGGATTGAAAACAAAATGCTGGCGACAACGGCAGAATGCTTGGCAAAGTACGGCAGTTTCTATCGGATGGCCCAGGCCATCCGAAGGGGTGAACTGCACAAACTCGCCCACGGGGTCTATTCGGACGGCAAACGCCCCAGGGATGTCGAACTGCTGCTCAAGAAATACCCTTCGGCCGTGGTCACGATGCTCAGCGCCTACTACTACCATGGGCTCACGGACCACGTGCCCGACAAGATCCACCTTGCGGTCGAGCGGGACGGGACGAAGATAAGGGACGCCAACGTGGTGGAGTATTTCGTCCCCAAGGGGACGGGCCGCATTGGCGTGGCCCATGCGGAACTCCACGGCATGGCGCTTCGCATCTTCGACAAGGAGAGGCTGCTGATCGAAACCGTCAGGATGCGGACCAAGATGCCCCTTGACCTGTATCATGAAGTGATTGGCAGCTACCGCAAGGTGGTCGGTTCGCTCTATCCTGCAAAGATGGAGGACTACCTTGACGCGTTCCCGAAGCGGGATGTCCTTTTCGATGTCATCAAGAAAGAGGTCCTGTAGGAAAGCGGGAGGGGAGCAAGAGGAAAACTCACGCGGAAACGCGGAGAGGCGGAGACGCAGAGGGGAAACCGTCAGACAATTCCGACAATTCCCAACATTTTTTTGAGGAGACAACTCAAACAACTCGGGACAACTCTTTCGTCGATTATGCAAAAGCCCGCTTGTCCGCGCGGGGCATCAAGAGGGGGTGGACGGTGGGGGGGGAGGAGTTCAGATGGCGGGCAGGAACACGGACAAGCGAGGGGGGAACAGCCAGGCAACAAGGGACAAAAAGAGGCGTTTGAGCCCCTTCAGAAGCTTGCGGAGGTTGTAGCCCATGGCCGTCAGCAGGGCGTGGAGGGCATCGCCCGCCGCCCCGGCCAGCCGGCAACGGCCTTCGCGGCTGTGGTCCTCGCGGACGTGGCCGATGACCGGCTCGATGGCGTTGCGGCGCTTCCACCAGTGCAACAGGTTCCGGTTGCGGGTCTTCCGGAAGCGGTTCACGACCTGGATGTCGCACGGTCCTTCGTAGCCGCTCTTGCGGTAGCCGAGATCGACGCACGCTTGGCGGGGGACCACGCCGCCGATCCGTTCCGCCTGTTCCAGCGCCGGCTGCAGGGTGTGGCCGTCGTAGGGGTTGCCCGGAAAGGTCTTCGCACCGAGGATCCAGCAGCCGCGGGCGCTCGTCACCAGTCCCGCCTTGACCCCGAACTCGTAGCGTTTGTGCGACTTGCCCTTGGCGATGCATTCCGTCTTGGGTTCGTGCAGCGAGTAGAGGCGTTCGCGCCCCGGGGTGGTGGCATCCTGCTCCAGCAGGCGCTTTGCCAGGGCGATGTCCTCCTGCACGCGCATCCACGTGGCCGTCTCCCACGGGGTCTTGGGAATGAAGTTGCTCGCCTCCAGCTCCGCGACCACCTTCCGCAGGTAGCCCTTCAGGGTGGCCACGCCCCGCCGGAGGCGCTTGAATTGCCGCGCCTTGGCGTACCCGGAGCATTTCCGGCACATCTGCTTGCCCTTCCGGCGCCAGTTGCGTTTGAGCCGGATGTGCAAGCGCCCGGCGTCCTTGACGAGGCGTTCGCGGGCGCGGTCGAGCAGTCCCGCGTCGGTGGGATGCCGGACGTACTTCTCCTGGACGTGCGTGTCGACGTTGACCCGCTCGAAGTCCGTGCTCTTGGCGAGCTTGTTGCGTCGGGCGCACCGGAGCGTCTCGCGGAGCATTTCCTCGGCGCCGCTTTCGCCGAGTTTGGCGCGCCAGCGGCTGAGGGTGGGCTGGGTGGTGGGCGGACGGTGTTCGAAGAAGATTTCCCCGCAGAAGTACTGCCAATACGGGTTTTCGACCCAGCCGTCGAGGACTTCCTGGTCGCTCAAGCCGAACATGTAGCGGAGCATGGTCAGGCCGGTGAGCATCCGTACCGGGCACGAGGGGCGGCCATTGTCGGCAGAGTAGGAGCCTTTGAGGGCCTTCTCGAACTGGCCCCAGTCGATGGCGTCGGCGAGCCGGACGAGTTCGTGCTGGTGGTCGACCAGGTCGGTGAGCATGATTTTTCCGAACAGGGTCTGGACAGGCTGGCCGGCGGTGCTTTTGGTCATCATTTTTCAGGGGTCTCCGGGGAATTTGCGTGGTTTTGTTGGAGGAATCCTATCAAAACCGCGCCCGGAAACGCAAGAGTAAATAATGTATATTTTATTGCACAACAATTGGTTGAGACGAATTAATTAAGCAGTGTATGATCGACTCTTTCAAGGTGCGCCGCCCAACCGGGCGGCGACTGGGAGTGCGGGCGGCCCGCCCGCTTGTCCTTCACCTCCCCGCCCGCAGGGCCCACCGCATCTCCTCACTCGGCACTTCCGATGGTGCACACAATCCGCTAGCTCTTCGGCAAATCACAAGTTTCCAATGTCTTGGAAACATGCCCCCCAGTCCTCAACACAAAATCCCGTCCATTCACACACTACGTGTCCAACTGGGCCAAATCAAAAACATCCATATGCTTTTCAACATATTGCAGACCAGCTTCAGTAATTTTGACAAGTGGAACCCCAGATTTATTCGTAGTCATTTCCCAAAACCACTGGCAATTCAGATAATCATCAGGATAGTGCACCAACAGTTCTGAGGTTGGAAGTGGAGCCACCTCCCCTATAGGCACTGTGCTTGTGCCTGGCCCTCCAGCTTTTCTCTGCATCGCAATCCGTGCTAATGCCTTCGCAGCTATAGGTCTCATACCTAGTGTCTGTTCTCCCAACGCACGAAACGCCGTTTCAAATTCTTTCCAGGCCTGTGTTATCATAGTGCTTTTTCCTCCTAACAGTATTCGAGCAATCTATTTTCAATTTCACATTGGCAAACGCATTACTGTTCGCCCAAGCTTCCAACGCTCCTGCTTCTCTCACTCCACGACATACAACTCCCACTTTGCTCGGCTAAGGCCGACGTATTTCAGTTCGTCATCCACCTTCTTCTCGTCGATGCCGAACAAAAACACGATGTCGGCATCAAGGCCCTTGAAACCTTGAACCGTGGTTTTCAGAATCCCGGTCCCCTTCTCCCATGCGGGGATGCTCTCCCAAGCGTTGGGACCGCCAACAAAGCGGACTAGATGCCCTTGGCCATCCTTCCAATTCTGATAGGTCATTATCAGATCCCATTTGGAAGTCAAAAACACAATCTGATTCATGCCGGCATGTTCTAGCACTTCGGAGAGTTTTTGGCGGACCTCCTGGGTTGTGATGCGCTGGACGGGCAATGGGCGGGTCTCCATCGTGGCTTCATTCCAATAGGGAACAATCGTCTGGTTGTCCTCGTACTCTTGCATGACTCCGTGGATAGTGGCGGCGTTGCGATAATTGATGTCCAGCCTCAACTCGGCAACTTCTTGCCCCGGGAACAACGCCCGCTCGTCATAATTCCAGCCCCTCTTGTTCTCATAGGAAAAGATGGTTTGCTCTGCATCCGAGAACAACACGATCTTCCGCTGTTCCTGCAAGCATGAAAGCAGGATGGATAATTCCCGCTGCGATAAATCCTGCGCCTCATCCACAAGCAATACGTCAAACCGACCGTATTGGCTAGCCAGATTGGGGAGAATTTCCTCCAGATGGTCATCCCAGGCCACGCGGTTGTTGTGGTAATAGGCATACTCGGATTCCCGCCCGAACTTGGTTTGAATGCGGTCGAAATTGGTGATGGCCAAATGATTCCGCCCCGGAAAAGTCCCAATCTTGCGGTCCAGTTTTTCGGCCAAAGCGCGGTTGAAGCACACATACAGGACATCTTTGCCCAGTTGTGCGTATCGTTTGGCCAAAGCGATTGCGATGATGCTCTTGCCTGTCCCGGCCGCTCCCTTGACATGGCAACAGTCGTTGCACAACAAACGCTGAAACACAATCTGTTGCGGTTGCGTCAGCATCTGTTCGGAAATCTGATCCCATTTCAGGAACTGCATGTTGATTGCCGCAGGAGTCTCGAACCTGCTCAATTTTTGTACAACCTGGCTCCTGTAGTTTCCAGTGAAATACACTGGATTGCTTGGAGAATACTTCAGTCTTTTCGTCAGAATATGCTCTTCTAGTTGTCGTGCAAACGCAATAGAGGTTTCCTTGTTCGCATAGGCGCCAAACAAGGAAAAAGCTGCCCCGCGTTCTGTATCGCGTGCCACAATCGGAGTGAGGGCAAAAAGAATCAAATAGGAGTAGCTGCCCCACCGCTCTCCATCGGATATTTCCGACAACATGTATCTATTGATGTCTTTAGACGCACTGCTGGCCTTCCCGTAAATGTCAACAGCCTTGGCACCTCTTCCCTGAACCTCATTTTGAGCCCCCCCTTTTTGGGGATCGCCCAACCATATTTTTCCATCGTATTCGAAGTAATTCCCCCCTTTGGCATCTATGTTGATAATACCCACGTTTGGGATGACCACCAAAAAATCAAGCTGGTGTTCCGGTAAGTTGACATCATCGAAATGGGCATCGTAAAACACATCCCAATCACTAGGCATGTAATCCCGAAAGAATTTGTAGACGGCCTGTTCACCGGCCCATCCCGGCTTTTTGTCTGGTCCCTTGGAAGGAATCAGATTCTCCAATTCGATGTCGGTTGCGCAATAAGGATGCATTCTGCTGCTCATTTCCGTCTCCTGGCTTTTTCTTTTGCAACGACCTGTGAGCGAAGAGCACCATGCTTAGCCTCGCTCCAGCGGGCAATCTCTGTTCCATCGGCCAACCAATATCGGAAGCCCTCCACCGGCCTCCACCCTGGCTGGCTGGAATCGACAGGTTCTTTTTCGATTTCTTCATTCTGGAGCTCTTCCGCCTCCCGCAATGTGTTGATAACGGTTGTCGGTAAATGCCCGCCTCCGCCCAGCAACTTCTCCAATACCTTCAGGCCGTCAAACCGGTCGAGCTTCCCATGCTCTCTTTGGTTGTCGAAGGTTCGCAAGCACTCCCGGCATGAAGCCACATGTCTTTGGTCTGAGTTCACCTTTACTGTATCCACAGGTTCCCGAGAGGGATTGACGCCCTCCTCTCCGCACCTGCATCCGCGCAACAATGCCAAGGCGGCATCGACAATCGCTCGGATGCGGGCAGACCATTGACGGCCATCCTCATCACGTACACTCGGCAGCAAATCCAGCACACACCCGCTTCCGCCCCCTGTGTCCGCGTCGAAAAACACGAACCAGAAACTTTCCTGCCCTTGGTTTTGATATGCTTGCAAGAGGCACCCCACATCCCGCTCGTTGACCTTCAAGGTCTTGGCAATCCCCCTCCTCAACGCATACATGGCGGACAAATGCGCGTTTGAAATGCGTTGCGGACTCCAATTGGGAAATTCAGCGGTCGATGCCCAGAATCCCGGAATCCAGATTGCAACGTTCGTCGGCGATTCATAGAGGTAGAACAATCCGCCAAACCCGTGGAAGTCGCTCCCGGGGTTCACGTAATGGATGGCCCGTTCGGACGGCTCGCAAATGGAGAACCCCAGCCCCGGGACTGGATGGCGGCCCTCCTGAGGAATGTCCCCCGACCATGACACCAAACGCTGTCCGCGCGGTTCAAAGTCAGTGGGGGGATTGGTAGTGCTCGAATCGGCCAGGAACAGCTCGGGCCATGCAAATCCATGGGGTGTCAGTGCTCCTTGGCAGCACGGACAACGGCCACCACTGGGCTTCTGCAAGAACACTTTCTTGCACGTCCCGCAATATGGCAATGGTGTTCCCTGCGCATCCGCCGTTCTTGCCGCATCTCCGGGGCGGAACATGTAAACTTTCGCAGCGCGCGACCGGAACCGCAACTTGTTTGCGTACACGCTCTGCCCCGGCGCATACTCGAAAATGCCAAGGTGGGCTGGCCGGGCCAATTTGACTCCGTGGGCCTGCTGGTCATCCTTGTCGGGTTTCAGCTCCAGGGTATCCACCGGGAATCCGTAGCGTGGCAGAACGCACGCTTCGCTGAGTGCGTCGATGGTTTGTACTTCAAGCAGTTTTCGCTGGGAAAGCGAGAGCGGCATACCGTCTCGAAGTTGTCCGTTCGTATCCGTTATGGGCTGGTTCACCGCATCGCTCCGGGTGCTGCCGTCAGCCAGCAGGTTGATTTTCCATTCCAGACGTTCTTTCAGGCAGTGCCAGCGTTTCCACTGGTTTTCTTGCAATTGGTTTTTTCCCACGACTTCGGGCATGTGGCATCCGCCTAGATCACGGCAAAATTCGTACCCTTCCCGGCCGTGCAAATGCGGGAATCCTTCCAACCCAATCACCTGGAAAACCACATCATCGACTGCGGAATAGCTTCCCCCCGTGATGTTCGCGAGAAAGTCCGCACTGTAACCACGCACTCCCGCGATGACGTATTCCACGATGTCCTTGCGCTCCGTCGCCCACCTCCCCAACCAATCACAGCATGTTGCGGAAATGCTCCGCGCAACAGCCTGTCCCTGCTCGTTCCTCCCCGCCTGCCAGCCAACCAAGAAATGCGACACCTTCTTCCATTTTCTTGCCGCCTCCTTTTCAGCTTGGTCATCCGAATTTCTCTTTTGCGCGATGAATTGTAGGAAGTCATGCAATGCCTCTGCACGGAAGTGCCGGGCCGCAAACTGTGGCCGCTCCAAATACAACCGTGGTGGTTCGATCTCCCCGAAGAAGAGCATCTGGGGATTCTTGAAACACTCGCTGTCATAGAACGACTGGCTCCCGCACAACGTCAGGATGTATGGTTCCGCCCCTGGCCGGCGCCCCGCACGCCCTGCACGTTGCCGGTAGTTTGCCACTTGAGGAGGCATGTTTCCGAGAAACACGTTGTTCAGGCTTCCCACGTCGATTCCCATCTCGAATGTTGTCGAGCAGGACAGGATGTTGATCTGGCCTGATGAAAACTCCCGTTGGAATATCGCCCCCAACCTCGAATCAATCTGCGCGGTGTGCTCTTGGATCACGAAGGGTATCGTCCCCGAGAGTTGCACGCCCTGTTCTCCGATTTCAACTATCAGGTCTTCGCAAAGGGAGGAAGAATCCGCACCTTGTTGTCCATCGGTTTGTCCAAAACGGAAAACATACCCGTCCCCAAGTTCTACAAGGATACCCGTTCCATCAGTGAAGAGGGAGAAAATGCTCTGCCGAAGGTTCCCCTCAGCCGTCTCGTGGTCGCCCAAGCCACAACTGTTCAGACATCTGTGCACCATCCCGCTGAGCCGGTGATTGGCTCGCGTATTTGTGGGGGCGATGTCGCTCCGCATCACCTTTTTCGGTTCGTAACGATAGAACCAGGATTGCAAGTCTCGGTCCTCGTCTTGTCTTACTTCTGCGCCAAAGAAAATCTTTCCCTTTTGTAAGAGGTAGCCATAAATCTCTTGCAGAAGGGATTTCATTGCCTCGTCGGGAACCCCGTCAAATGGAGGTTGGAACAAGTCATCGTAGTACGTATTTTCTCTCGTCAGCTCATCAAGGATTTTCGACTTGATTCGAATACGTTTGCTCGGGAGCAGCCCGACACGACGGTTTCCTGCCAATAATGCCTTCAGCACAAGGAACTTCGCGGCAAGCAATTTGTCCAGCAACACGTGTTGGCTGGAACCAGTGCCTTGTCTATTCCGCGTCTGCCTCCCCGTATTGAAAGGTTGTTGCTCCCCGCGCTCCAAGGAGAGAATCCGCTCGGCATGGGCCTCCCTCGCCAACTCCTCCAGAGCATTTCCACGTTCCAAGGTCTGCACAAGGTCTTGGACGGCAGGCAGGCGATAGCCTCCAAACCCTGACGACTTTCCTTGTTGGAGTGCCGCGATTATCCCAATCAATTCCTGGGTGATTCTGATTTTCTGTCCATTAAGAATGGCCACCTCGTATGGGGCCGTGTTGAACCCCTTGCAGAGTTTTACCACCAAATCGTCGCAATACTCCGCTTGGATGGTTCGATCGAAATCGAACGCAAGCCCCGCAGCCCCCCCACGGCTGTCGGCAAAAGCAAGCACCTTTCTCCCCTCGCCTGGGGACTGCCGCCTGATTTCGGGATCTTGTTCTGGCGGGGCGACATGGGCAAATGCCTCCAGTGCCTTGATTTTGAACTGGGTTCCCGTCGCTTCGTAAGGAGTGATGATGCCGTATCGGGCGGTTGCTCCCGCCCCACCTCCGCAGGCCGTGCAATGTGGCAGGAAGTTCTCTTGTTTCTCCTTGTGAGGAATCATCCAGTAGATTGTCGTTCCGCCATTGTGGGGGGCAACGCTCCCGTCAATCAGATTGATTTGCAAGTTCTGGATGGCTTTCTCGGCATCGCCATCTTCATCCCGTTCCGCCCCGCCGAGAGTGAAAGCGTGGAGATGGGTGAATCTCCCGATTGGATTCCGGACAAACTGGAAATTATGATGCATGTCATGCTCGGACTGCTTCAGCCCGTTGGTATAACCCAAAAGGTACGGTTGCCCGCACCTCCGGCACACTCCCAGCGTATAAATCTGTTCGCCCGTCTCGGCTTTTTCCGCCTCGCTGTGGACAAAATGTGGGCGGGTTGCATCTCCCCCCTCGAAATACACACCTACCCCGGAAATATCACGCATCACCTGATGGAAGCGAACGTCAATTAATGGCCGACGTTCGCCGTGGGCCACGGCCAAGCCCCCGAGGGATACGAGACGGGCCAAGTGTGGCGGCCCCTTCAGACCTGCTGCTTGTGCCAACTGGCTCAAAGGCAGGTGGTCGCCAGCATGGGCGAAAAAGCGGGCTACATCACCACGCCCAGCCATCGCGTTGTAAATCAATTCGTGGTAGTTGTCCCCACTCACCCCTGGCAATGCGGCCTGCCACGCTTCGTTCAGTTCCTTTTCCTCCTGGTCGAGCTCCACCCCTCGTTCGGCATGTCGGCGTATTGTCTCGCTCCACTCGTTCAAGACGTCCCCGGCAACGTGAATCGCGATGCTTTGAAGATTTCGGGGTCCATCACTCTCCATTCGGATTTCAGGTTCGAGCAAGGTTTCAATGGCCCGGTAGAGGTAATCCAAGGTTTCCCTGTGTATGCTTTGCAGGGTTCGCCCATCCGCCAAGGCTTTCCACACATCCATCAGGCTCAACCGGTTGCCCCTCGCGTTGCCGCCGTCGTTCGCTTTCTCGCTTCCGCGCCCATCCAACTCATCGTGGAGGACGTCCCGATAATCGCGAAAGTCCGTCGAATAGGTCCGCATCAATCGGCACAGCCAGCGAACTTCTTCCGTCACGAGAATTTGCTTCCCCTCGACAGGCTGTCCATTCACCCACACCTCTGGATGCCGTTGTCCCCAGAAAGCATCGTCCAACCCAACGATTTCCCCAAGCGAGGCTGCGCCTCCGGCATCGATGATGCGTTGCAACACGGTCAGGCTTTGCTTCTGGCTTTGATGCTCGCGCCGTTTCGCTTCGTATTCGATGGTCCGGGAATACAGACTTGCGGGTTTTCCCTCCTTGTTTTCGTCTTCCTGAAATTCTGGCCGGAGGAAGAAATCAGGCTCGGCATCCACAACCGTTTCATCCCTGGCCGCGATTTCCTCGATTTGACCCGAAGTGATGTAGAAGGATTCAGCTTCGGCCGGAAACAAGGAAGATGCAAACTCTCGGATTTTCCTGTCCGCGTCCTCTCCGGTCGAAAGCGTGGCGGATGTCGCCAAGAACCGTATTTCGTGATCATCTCTCCGCAAACGGTTTTCCAGGCGCCGGAGCAACCAGGCAATCTCCGTCCCTGCGGTTCCCGTATAGGAGTGGGCCTCATCCAACACGATGAAATCCCAGGGGTCGTCAAACATCCGCGAATCCGGCAACAGCAACAACCTCTCCAGCATCGCGTAGTTCGTCACCAGAATGTCCGCCCCGCCTCCTTTCCATTGTGAGCGGTAGCGGAACTCGGTTGGCAGGAAATCCCCATCGAAGGCCCTCTCTTCATCCAACGTCGCCGGACAACCATCTCCACCCTCCATGAAGCTGCCCCACAAGCGCTGGAATTCGTCTTTGTCTTTGAGCGTCTCTTCCTTGTAATCCGTTTCGCTCGTATAACGTCCGAACGTCACCGCCCCGCACCCCGTCGGCAAATACCGAATCAGCTTGCGCAAACGTCGGAGCTGGTCATTCACCAATGCGTTCATCGGATAGAGAATCAGGGCACGGACATGCTTGTGGTAGGCACTCCCCTCTTTCTTCCGTTCCTTCACGATGGCATTGATAATGGGCAACAGGAAGCATTCCGTTTTGCCGCTACCCGTTCCGGTGCTCACCACCAGATTCTCCCCGGCGGCGACATGCCGGAGCGATTCCAGCTGGTGTGCGTACAGTCGGACCTGCGCAGGGTCCGCATTTGGGTCATCCAACAGATACCGTGCAAACGCAGTTGCGACTTCCGGCTCCAAATCGCCGCTATCCTTCAAATCGGCCAATGTTTCGCGGGCAGCCCTGTATGCCGTGGCCAACTCAAGATAGGGCTCCTTGATGAAATCCAGTTCTTCGCGCTGGAATCGGCCAAACGCCTCCGCAATCGACGGTTTTGCCGCCTTCACGGGCATTGCCCGGTCAAGATACGTCAAGAGACGGTCTTTGATTTGCTGGGTCGAGGTTTCGATTTTCATCTTACTTCACTCATGTTGTTTGAGCTTGAGTCATGGGTTCTTTTGCACATCCAGCAACAGGCGCCAAATTCCCGGCGCAAGTCCCTATGCTGCACAACTGTCTCGAAAAGGTGTTCCAGAATCAACCCGCTTTGCCCGGTCAAGCGGAGGGTGGGATGCAGAAAGCGCAGATACCGGACCGCCGCCAGGCAAAAGACCCATTCCGTGTCAGTTGTCCACTTAGCCACCATCCGCTGCATCCGGTTGGAAGCCGACCAGAGTTCAAGTTGGGCCAAGAATGCCTCTTTGAGTTGTATGAGCGGACTGTTTTCGATTGCAACAGAAGACAGAATTGACGACGGCGATGGGCAAGGGCCTTGCAGGAGACGGCCCACCTCGCCGTGCAATGTCGCCGCATTCATGCACCTCAACTGATCGTCGTTGGCCTGAAAAACCTTTTCACCGGCAAAAATCTCCTTGTCCATCATCCGGTTCTTTATTTGCGGCAATCTCAAGCACATTTCACAAACACCGGCATAAGATTTGAATCTGGTCTGCAAATCAGGTGTGTCCTGAAACCTGGCAACAATCTGTCTCAATAGTTGCATGGTTTCGACGGATGGACTCGCACCATGCGCCCGGGCACATACCATTGCCGCCAAACAGAATACCCATTCCCGGTCAGAGGGCACTCCATACGGTACCTTCGGACTCCTGCCGTTGGTAGCCTGCGACATCGTTTCCAACAAGTCTGCCAACAGCTCGAATCCCGGATGATTGCCAGAATCAAGGGATTGCCGTAACAATTCGATGGGGGTGGGGTGCGTGTTGTCGGGGAAGACAAGGGGCTTCTCGCCTTGTTCCAAAGTGAGTTCACGGACACTGATGTTGTTGTCCAAATGCTCATCATGTACTATCCGCCTCACCAGATCCTGGTAGTGGCAATCTTCAAGATTTCGCGTTCCCGGGAGTGCCCATCGCAGGAAAATCCCCAATCGTTCCCCAGACTCTATCACCTTGAAATATGCCGCCCTGTGATTCTCCAACAGCGTGCGGACATCCTTTCTGATCCTGTCCCGACGCCCTCTGTAGCCGAGCCCCCGCAAGCGGGCATCAAATTGTTCCTCCCTTTGATTGGCATCCGCATCCCACCACCAACGGACAAATTCCAGCCAATAAAAGAGTTCCACGGAACGCTCTTGTATTGCCGGTGGCAAAGGTGGAAACCGCAAAAAACCATCCTTGACCATCTCCTGCAATCCCCACGCCACGCCTTCCAAAACCGGTTGGAAACCACTGGCCAACCATGTCCTGAAGAGCTCCATCCATGAGGAAACTTGCGTACAAACCTGGGTTTGGCACAAGGATTCAACAGTATTTTTCCACCCGGCGCGTATTTCTTCTGATGTGGCCGTTTGGGGAGTGGTGAAAATGTGCATTCTCCGAACGGGGTGTTCCGTGGCAGTCAACTGGAAGCCCACGGCTTTCAGTGTTGGCAGGACAGGCATCATTTCGGCGGGATAAATCGGAACGGCACTCTGTGAATCCTGGCGGAGAAGGCAACATGCAGGATCACAACCCAAGGCAGCATAGAAAAGTTGAGTCACACCTTCCATGTGGGGGAACGCAGATAGGACGGCGTCATATCCGTTCGTGCGTTTGCAAAAGTCTTGCCATGCAGAATCAATATCAAGGAATCGAATCCCCGGGCGGGTTTCCCCCAGCTTTGTTCCCGTTAGCAACAAGTCGGGTGATTGGTCCGAAAAAACATATATCTCGTATATGCTCTGTTCGCTTTCAGGCACGTACAACCCAAGATGTCCTTTGAGATCCAGACAGAAGGTGGCGTTGCCGGGACCGCGTTGAAGGTAGCGGAAAAACGTAATGCCTTGGTGTTGCCATTCGCGGACTTCGGCATTGGGCGTGTATCGGTACCCTTTCCCCGCTTCGGTCAGTTTTCGCAAGTTGCCCCGCCAATACCCTTCTTCCGATAGATACCAAGTGCGGTTGTCCCCAGCCGGTGAACCACAGTGGGCGGGAAGGCACAGATACAAGTATTTCAGGGATTCATCGTCGATTGCAGGAGCATTGCCTTTTGTGAAAACGGATTGGCCCTTGAAGTCCTTCAATCCATTCTTTTCGTGGTAATTCTGCTGGCCGAGCTCAAACCACCAATATGGACTGTCACCGGCAATGGGTTCTCGTATGTCGAGAGGCGCATCGCCTTGGTGAACCAAATGGATTCTCCGTTTTCCGTCGATCCAGTCCGGGATGGCCGTGGGGGCTACCACCTCCGTGGCCGTCCAATTGGCTGGGCATGGCGACCCCGAAAGCAACCCTCGGCGGACCCCATCCGGCAACACAATTCCCGAGACGGCCGCCCCTGTGGTGTCAGATTTGATCATACCCCCATCGTTATCGCGGCAGGAAATGCGAAGGTGATGCAATGTATGGTCTTTGAAATCAACTTGCGGGAAGGCATCACGGAGCAACACGTTCAAATCGTTGCCGAGGCCGTTCCACACGGACTGGCCGTCCAAGGTAAAATTCCAGTTGTACCCCTGGTGCGGTCTGGCATTGTCCACACGCAATCGCAAAGCTTGTCCTGGAAACACCACGATTCGGTTGTCGGAAGGCAATGTTTCAACCTGATCGGGATTCCCTTCGATGCAGATGGTCGGAATTGCCCCGAGAATGGTGATGGTGCCAAATTCTTCACCCTTGTACAAAAACTTCAGCGGGACATCTTCATTGGGAGGGCGCCGGGTGATACGGTAAACTCGTATCGGATGGTTCTCAACCTCACCGTCGTCTTGTCTGCCTTCAAAACGCTGTTGTAATTCCTCGTGGACAACTGCCATTTCCAATGCGGGATTGTCGCAACACCAGCCAAGGTCTTGCAAGCTGCCCTCGTCCCGGGCACAAATCAGGATGTCATGTTGGTTCCGTTTCAGTTCGGGGGGCGTGTTGTCGGGGTTCCACCACTTGTCGGCCTCGCGCCACCAATTGCGCCGCCGAATGTCCGTAATCCGATGCCGGAGGAAAACACCAAAGGGAATATCCCGGCGTGGAAACAATACGCTGTCTTTTCTGTTCCTTGGGTCTTCCTTCTCCTGGCTGTTGCAAGTTCCCCAACGATGCTTGCAATACTTGACTTCCACTTCGTGTTTCAGTGGCACGGGGGCAAACCAGGCGTAATCGTTTTCAATTTTCTGCCCCTTGATTCCATCGACCTCAAAACTCCGCCACTCTTGATTGGTTTGCTTGCTCGGGAAGCAATCAAATCCAACACCGAATTGGGCCACACCGTCATCAGGCAGACGCAAATACCAGTCCACCCATGCCTCAGCCCCCACACGATAGAGACAGGCATCGTGGATGGCTTCCCAAGATGGCTCGGTTGAGTGCCCACGCAAGTCTTCAGGCACTTCTCCGGTTGCCAGCCATTCCACCAGCTGGGAAAACTCCCTTCGTTCGATTGTGTCTGTTGCCATCAAAAGACGTATCCAGGAAGACTCCTTGGCGTCTTCACCCTCCACACGGATTTCTCCATCTGCCAGAAAACTGTGCTTGGCCTTGCGGATGCAATTCCAAATCTTTGAATGGAAACCTGTTTCTTCCGTGCGGGTATCCAAACACCAACATTTTGAGAGAAAAGAAGTCCTGTCGCAGGGCAGATAATCATGTCCCATTCGCTTCAAGGCATCACCCCAGATGTCCTGGGGGCGTTTCCCGGCTGGGAATCGTTCTGGCCAACTGCACTTGGAAAAGTCCCAACCATCCGATTTGTTGAAGAAATCAACAAACCAGACAGCCAGGCGGGCCACCGGAATGCAATCGAAATGGGGATAATCTTTGATGGCTCTGCAAGTATCTTCGTCCAATTCGAGCGCGATACGGAACAGTGACGCCCCTTGCTTAAGGCGGCTCATTATTTCAGTGTTCTTTTGGAAGACATCAATGGCCATCGCTCATTTCTCTATTCGCATATACACCCTGTCACGAAAAGCGCGCGCCTCGTCCCCGCCTCTTTGAGAGGCCGTAGGAAGCCCATTGGCAGACGGGAAAGCGGGACGCGCGTGCGTGGAAGCGCACCAACGCGAAGCCGCCTGCCGATGAAGAAATTTCCTACGTTTCTCAAAGCAGCCACTTCTCATTCTTGCGTGAATCGGTAAGTTTTGGACGCCGCGGCCGGTCAACCGGAGACCGGGGTCTGGCGAGCACCCCCATGGATACCCCGTTGCCCGACCGTTTGGCGAGCCGAAACTGCGTCATCCGCGAAACCGATTTACCGCGCCCCGCGCGCCCGTTTTCCCGTACAAATCAACCCAGCATCAACCATCCTCTCGTTTCATCATTCGTTCCTTCCATCCTCTCCACTCGTCCCTCGCCCCCCGAATCTGACAACCGCCGCCCGGCAATCCCCGAAAAAACAAACTCCGATTGGTCCGATGCCTGCGCCAACGCTCCGGCTGACAGGAAAACAACTCGAAACAATTTGAAAACAACTCGGGACAAGGGGCCTTTCATCCTCATTGAAAAACGGGCACAAGAATGCCGAAACACCATTCTTGTGCCCGCCAACTGGCCCAAGGTGTTTTCTTTCTCTCTCTCCTTCTGCCTCCCTCCCGCCTTTCAATGTCCGCGAAGCGGTTTTCATGGTTTTCAATGTTGACCATCCTCCCGCACTCCAGCCGCCCGCAGGGCGCACCGCACTTCGTACTTCTTCCTTCTTCCTTCTTACTTTCTGCGGCGAGCCGAAACTGCGTCATCCGCGAAACCGATTTACCGCGCCCCGCGCGCCCGCTTTCCCGTACAAATCAACCCACCATCCATCATCCTCCCGTTTCAGCATTCGTTCCTTCCATCCTCTCCACTCGTCCCCCGGCACCCGAATCTGACAACCGCCGCCCGGCAATCTCACGCAGAGCCGCAGAGAGGCAGAGGCGCAGAGGCTTGTCAGCACAAAAAGGCAGAAAGGACATGTAGGAGGATCAAGACCCTTTCTTCTTCAACCCAACGTGCGCAGCGCCGTGATGGGTTGGTCTCGACCGACCCGTCACGGCGCTGCTCACACTTTGCAAGGAAAGGAAAAGAAAAGATGCATGTCCATCCTCCTTCTCCATGTACTTTTTGTCCTTTTGTGCTTTCTGTCGCCTCTCCGCGTCTCCGCGACTCCGCGTGAGCTTTTGTCTCCCCAAGCCCTCTGCGCCTCCGCCTCTCTGCGCCTCTGCGTGAGACCAATCAGAGTTCCTCTTGCCTCCCTTTGTCCCTGTTTGTCTTCCTTTCAAAAATTGTTTTCGGTTGTTTTCCAAGTTGTTGCGAGTTGTTTTTCCCATGCCCCCTCCAAGCCCCCGAAACGCCGGCGGAGTCCCCGGTATCTCCTGGCAAAATGTCAAGGCTGGGGCTGTTGGACCGGCACAACCTTCCAGACACCGTGGGCGCGGCCACCTTCCCGGACGAGGCGGCCGGAGATGGAAAGTTGTTTGATGTGGTCTGCAATCGCCCGCCGCGAGATGCCAATGCGTTTCGCCATCTGCTCCGTTGTCATGCCGCCATTTTCCGAAACAAGTTGAAGAATGGCCTCGTTGACGGGAGAGCTGGTTGTTTGTGAAGTTGTTTGTGAAGCTGTTTGTGAAGTTGTTTGTGAAGTTGTTTCCGGGTTGTGGCTTTCGACAAGGGGAATCGTCACCTTGAACTGGTCTTCTTCGTCCCGCCCGCAGAGCGCTCCCCCTTTGTCCTGTTTGCCTTCTTTCCAAGAAGTTGTTTCCGTTTGTTTCCCAAGTTGTTGCGAGTTGTTTTTCCGTCCTGTTGTCCCGGGCAGTCCAAGTTGTCTCCCGGAACGTCCTCCCGCTTCCCAAGCCACTCTGGAGCCGCCAATCGCAAACAACTCAAACAACTTGAAAAACAACTCGGGACAAGGGGCCTTTCATCCTCATCGAGAAACGGGCACAAGAATGGGATTTCATGATTTCCGTGCCCGTATTTGGCCGCAAGACCCAAAGCGGTTTAAGAAATAATGTGGCCGCATTGGAAAGGGAGACAAAACTCCGATTGGTCCGATGCCTGCGCCAACGCTTCGGCTGACAGGAAAACAACCCGAAACAAATTGAAAGACAACTCGAAACAAATTGTCCTTCGGGCCTTCAATCGTCCCCGGATTTCTTGTCCCCGTTTGCAACCCAACGTGCCCGGCGACGGGCGCCCCATGTATGGGGCACCCGTCGCCGGACACACTTTGCGGACCAAAGAAAACAAATTTGTCCCTGTTTGTTTTCCTTTTAAAAATTGTTTTCAGTTGTTTTTCAAGTTGTCCCGAGTTGTTTTTGGGTTCTGGCTTCCGGCAAGGGGAATCGTCACCTTGAACTGGTCTTCTTCGTCCCGCCCGCAGGGGGCACCGCAAACTCGTCACTCGTCACTCGCAACTCGTCACTGCGCTGCAGGCGCAGATTGCAAAGCCTTTCCTTTCTCCGTCAACCGGTACTTCTGCGTAGGCGAGCGCCGAGAACCGGGCTGCGTCCTTTCGACAAGTCCGAGGGCCATTGCCGGCGAAAGATATTTCTCCAGGAAATTCCGGCGTCCGCCGAGCTTCAAGGCGGCCATCATCTCCAGAACCGACATTTCACCCTTCAGCGCCTGCAAAAGACGCAGAACGAACTTGCCGGGCCCGCCGGATACTTGTTCCCCTACTTGTTCCCTTGCTTGTTCCCTTTCCGGGGGAACAAGCGGCGAAGCCCCGGCATCCAACCCGACCAGCAGGAACCGGCTTTTCAATTCGAACTCCGCGCCGCCCAGGAGGTTGGCGAAGAACCTTTCGAGATACACAAGGGTGGGATAGATTTTCTTCGGGATGTTCGAGTAATTCGCGCGGACGAGCGCATTGCGGAAGTAAAACGATTTTTCGGCGAACACCTTGTTGTCGATTCCGAATCCCAGGCTCCGCAGGTACTTGATCGCGAACACGGACGTGGTGCGGGTGTTGCCTTCCCCGAACGGATGGATCTGCCACACGTCGGCGATGAACCGAGCGAAGTGGGAAATCGTTGCGGCTTGCGACAATCCCCTGTAATCGAACTTGCGCTCCCGGCCGAACTCGTATTCGAGCGTGGCGGCAATCATGTCCGCCCCCTCGTAGCGCACGGTATCCTGCTCCAGAACCCATTCGCTTTTCGTGATGTTGTAGTCGCGGATGCGTCCGGCGTGCTTGTAGATGCCCCTGAAAAGCCGCCCGTGGATGGCAATGAACGACGCGGGGGCAAAGGAGAACGTCGGCTCCGCGAGGATTTCCGCGATGCGCTGCGCGACGATGTCCGCCTCGTCCGTGCGCGTCTTGGCGGCCACCTCCCGCACCTCCTTTACGCGGTAATACGCCCCGATCAGGCGCCCCGCCTCGGCCATCGAAATCTCGCCCTCGATGTTCCGCCGAGCCGTCTCCGCTAGATACGCGGACGTCTTCAGCCCGTCCACCTTCTGCAACCCGATGGCAGCCCCCCACAGGCCCGCCTTCTCCCGCTTGCCGGGCTCCTCCGCCCTCGAATACTCCTCGAACTCGTCCATCTCGTGCTCCGCATCGTTTTGCCGTCGCAACCCTACCTTCTCCTCCCACCCCCCGCCAGCCCAAAATGCCTCCTGCCGCCCACCCTCTTTCCTCGCCTGTCGGTGCGTGGGCGGCCCGCCCCCCTCCTTCAATTCTCGGCCCGCAGGGCCCACTGCAAACTCGTCACTCGCAACTCGTCACTGCGCCCGCAGGGCGCTCTCCAACGCCCTCCCCGGCGCCATGGCCCTCAACCGGCACGACCATGATGCCGTCCCGCAGGAACCGCTCGTTTCCCCGGTAGAGCAGCACGGGGGACGCCTCGGGATAATCTTCCCGGAACGCCTTCAACCCCGCGAAGTCGCGCGGATGCAGCACAGCCGCGTTCTTGACCTCGATCGCGGCGAAATCCCGCTCGCCGTACACCACGAAATCGACCTCCACGCCCGCCTTGGTCCTCCAATACCCCAGCGTCGCCCGCCCCCCGGAGTAATCGTTCCAGACCCGCAGATGCTGGAACACGAGCCCCTCGAGCGCCGCGCCGCCGATTTCGGACGGCCGGTCGAGCGGCCCCTTCGGCCGCAACGCCCGGAACACGCCGGCATCGAAAAAGTAGAACTTTTCGTGCGCCACGAGTTCCCGCCTCGCGCGCTTGGCGAAAACGGGCAACCGCGCGGCCACCAGCAAATCCTCGAGAATTTTCAGGTAGCCGTCCACCGTCGTCCGCCCGACCTGGCATTCGCGGGCGATGGCCGAAGACACGAGTTGCGCGCTCGACCTGTCAATCAAAAACCGCCATCGCAAATGGCAAATTTCCTTCCTTTCCGCCAATTCGATCCCCTCTCCCGCTTTCCTATCCACGCCCCCCCTCCCCCTCTGCCCGCTCCGCCCGCAGGGCGCACCGCACTTCGTACTTCTTCCTTCTTCCTTGTTACTTTCTGCGGCGAGCCGAAACTGCGTCATCCGCGAAACCGATTTACCGCGCCCCGCGCGCCCGCTTTCCCGTACAAATCAACCCACCATCAACCATCCTCTCGTTTCACCATTCGTTCCTTCCATCCTCTCCACTCGTCCCCCGGCACCCGAATCTGACAACCGCGGCCCGGCAATCCCCGAAAAACAAACTCCGATTTGTCCGATGCCTGCGCCAACGCTCCGGCTGACAGGAAAACAACTCGAAACAAATTGAAAGACAACTCGGAACAAATTGCCCTTCGGGCCTTCAATCGCCCCCGGATTTCTTGTCCCCGTTTGCAACCCAACGTGCCCGGCGACGGGCGCCCCATGTATGGGGCACCCGTCGCCGGACACACTTTGCAGACCAAAGAAAACAAATTTGTCCTTGTTTGTCTTCCTTTCAAAAATTGTTTTCAGTTGTTTTCCAAGTTGTTCCGAGTTGTTTGAAAACAGATTTGTTTTGTTCGGCCGTTTCCGGGTTGTGGCTTCCGGCAAGGGGAATCGTCACCTTGAACTGGCCTTCTTCGTCCCGCCCGCAGGGCGCACCGCAAACTCGTCTCTCGTCACTCGTAACTGCGTGGCACTTGTCTCCGCGCGCCCGAAGGCGCGCCACCGCAAACTCGTTTCTCGTCGCCCGTCACTCGTCTCTGCGCGCCCTCTGGGCGCGCAAGAGGCGCCACCGCTTCTTGTCACTTGTCACTTTTCACTTGCCTGTCTCGCACGGCGGGCAGGGGACTGCCCGCCCCACCCAGTCCGGCAAATACGAATGTTTTGACTTCACGCTGTACTAGCGGAAGCAGCGGGAGAGGAGGGCGGCGGCGGCGAATAGGAGGAGGTGGACGGCGACGATGGTGGCGCCCACCGGGGTGCCCGCCAGGATCGCCGCCAGTATGCCGGCCAGCGCGCCCAGGGTGCCCAGCAGGGCGGCCGCCACCGTAACGGCGCGGAAGGATTTGCACAGGCGCATCGCCGTAACGGCCGGGAAGACGAGCAGGGCCGAGACGAGCAGCGCGCCCGCCAGGCGCATGGATACGACGATCACCACCGCGACAATCGCCGCCGAGAGGATGTCGGTGAAGGCCGTGGAGGTTCCGGAGGCGCGCGCGAAGTCTTCGTCGAACGCCATGTCGAAGGTGCGGTGGTGCGCGAGGACGCGGTAGAGGACGACCGCCAGGGCCAGCAGCACGCACGTCAGGGTCTCGCCGGTGGTCAGGGTCAGGATGGAGACGGAGCCGAACAGGGTCGTGCAGACGTCGCCGGACAGGTTGGAAGAGGATGGAAAGAGGTTCATCAGCAGGTAGCCGACCGCCATCGCGCCGACGGACAGCATCGCCAGCGCCGCGTCGCCCCGCACCCGGGCCCCGCCCGCCCCGCGGCGGAGCAGCAGGAGGGCGCAGAGGACGGTCGCCGCCAGGCTCAGGGGCAGGTTGTCCGCGAAGGAACACGCCCCGGCGACGGCCATCGCGCCGAAGGCGACGTGCGAGAGGCCGTCGCCGATGAAGGAGAGCCGGCGGAGGACGAGCGATACGCCCAGCAGGGACGCGGAGAGGGCGATGAGGGTGCCCGCCAGGAGGGCGCGGCGGACGAAGGGATAGGAAAGGTATTCGAGGAGGGTGGCGATCACGGCGCGGCCTCCGGGGCGCAGGCGGGGCAGTCGCAGGGGGCGCATGCGCCGTCGCCGTGGCAGCAGAGTTGGTGCGGCAGGATGCGGTGGGGGGTGCCGGCGCCGGCGCGCTCGTAGGCGGCGTCGGGGCCGAGGCGGAGGAGGTGGCGTCCGGGCGCGGCCGCGGCCGCCAGGTCGTGCGTCACCATGGCGATGGCGGTTCCGGAGCGGTGGATGCCGTCGAGCAGCGCACGGAAGGAGGTGGCGGCGTCGGGGTCGAGCCCGGTGAGGGGTTCGTCGAGGAGGAGGAGTTGCCGCGGAGTGCAGAGGGCGCGGGCGAGGAGGACGCGCTGGCGCTGGCCGCCGGAGAGTTCGCGGTAGGGGCGCGCGGAAAGGGCGTCGATGCCGAGCAGGGCCAGCGCGCGGTCGGCGTCGGCGCGCTCGGCGCGGGTGTACCAGGGGCGCCAGCCGCGGCGGGCCTGCGCGCCGGAGAGGACGACTTCGCGCACGGAGGCCGGGAAGTCGCGCTGGAAGGAGGATTGCTGGGGAAGGTAGCCGATGGCGCCGGGCGCGCGGAGGGCGGGCGAAAGGTCGAGGTGCCCCGCGGTCGGCGGCAAGAGGCCGAGGAGGATTTTCAGGAGGGTGGTCTTTCCGGAGCCGTTGGGTCCGATGATGCAGAGGAAGTCGCCGGGATCGATCCGGAAGTCGGGGTACCGCGGCAACGGGCGCGCGCCGCGGGTCGCGACAAGACCGGTGCACTGAAGAAGGGGGGAGGACGGCATGGAGGCTAGTCGGTGAGGGATTGGAGGATCGTGAGGCAATTCCGGCCCATGGCGTCGATGTAGGAGCAGTTCTGCCAGTCGCGCGGCAGGGTCTGCATGGAATCGAGCGGGGCAATCCGCTGGTTGCGTGCGAGGGTGGCGTCGCGCACGGTCTCCGCGAGGCGGCCGGCGGGGGCTTCCAATGTGAAGATGGTCGTCAGCCCGAGCTCGTCGATCTTGCGCGCGAGGGTCGCGATGGTGCGGAAGCTGGCCGCGCTCTCGGAGGAGCAGCCGGGGAAGGCGGCGATGCAGTCGAGGCCGTAGTCGTCGGCGAGGTAGCGGAAGGGGAAGCGGTCGGCGAAGAGGAGGGTCCGGCGGGGGGCGCGGGCGAAGGCGTCGGCGTATTCGGCGTCGAGCGCCGCGAGGGAGGCGGCGTAGCGTTCGGCGCGGGCGCGGCAGGCGTCGGCGGCGTCGGGGTCGGCGGCGGCGATGGCGTCGGCAATCGCGCCGACGAGGACCTGCGCGTTGCGGAGGGAGAGCCACACGTGTTCGTCGGGGGCGGGGGGGTCCTCCTCTTCTTCCGCTTCCATGCCTTCTTCGAGGCGCTCGGTCTTGGCCTTGTCGCCGAGGGCCGCGAAGAGCGAGACGACGCGGCGGTTGGGGTTGCCGCCGACGGCGAGCGCCGCCGGCACCCAGGCGTCGGACTCGCCGCCGGTGTGGATGAAGAGGTCGCATTCGGCGATGGCCTTCAGGTCGGCCGCGGTGGGCTCGTATCCGTGGAGGTCGGCACCGGGGCGGTGGAGGAGCGTTGCGTCGGCGTCGGGGGCGACGTTCCGCGCCCAGTCCCAGGCGGGGAAGGTGGTTGCGACGATGCGCAACGGCGCCGCGGTCGCCGCCGGGGAAATCAGCGCCAGCGCGGCGGACGCGAGAAGGCTGGAGAGGATGTGGGAAAAGAGACGCATGGAACGCTACGGGACTGTACAACGGACGGCGCGGGTGTCAAGCGGCGGGTGGAAACCGGGATGGCAATGCCGTCGCCGCGGGCAAGACGTTGCGGACGACGGCGGGGGGGAAGGGCGGAGGCGGCACGGGGGCAAGTTTGGGAGGTGTGGATGGGGGGAGACGTTATTGGAAATCGGATGAAATGCCAATGTTTTCCATAATATCGCGAATGGCGGACGAGGGGGCGGCGGGAGGGGAAAGGAGGGAGGGAGGGGGGTCAGGTGGCGGAGGGGCGTTCGAGGCGGAGGTGGGAGGAGACGAGGGCTCCGGGAGTGGTCTGGGCGGCCAGGAGGGAGAGTTCGCCGCAGAGGACGGTGGCGGCGCAGAGAAGGGAGAGGCGGCAGGCGTTTTCGCCGGGGGCGCGGGGGTCGAGGCAATCGAGGCGGCGGAGGTTTTCGGTGACGGCCGGAAGGTTCTTGCCGTTGCCGACGGTGCCGAGGATGAGGTTGGGGAGGGTGCAGGAGAAGCGGAGGTCGCCGTCGGGGGTTTCTTCGGCCAGGGTGAACCCCTGGGAGCCTTCGACGATGTTGGCCGCGTCCTGTCCGGTGGCCAGGTAGAAGGCGAGGAGCATGTTGGCGAAGTGGGCGTTGGCGGAGCGGAGCGACCCGGCCAGGGTGGAACCGGCCCAGTTCTTGCGCCAGCAGAGGTCGGCGATTTTTTTGGGGGTGGTGTGGAGGTAGCGGGCGACGAGGCGGGAGGGAAGCAGGACTTCGGCCACGACGGATTTGCCGCGGCCGAGGAGGCCGTTGACGGCGGAAGCTTTCTTGTCGCAGCAAAGGTTGCCGGAGATGGAGCCGTAGCGGGCTTCGGGGCGGCGGGCGAGAATCCAGTCCATGAGGGCGTCGGAAGCGCGCGTGGCCATGTTGTGGCCGGAGGCGTCGCCGGTGGTGAAGGCAAATCGGGCGAAGACGAGGTGGCCGAGCTGCTCGCAATGGACGTCCTGGAGGCGGGCGAAGCGGCTGGTGGAGGCGGCGGCTTCGCGGAGCGCGGGCAGGGAGTCCTGGATGAAGCGGACCAGGTCGGCGGCGGCGGCGGCGTCCGGGGCGTCGAGGAGGATGGAGCGGGTCATGTTCTCGGCGGTGACCATGGCGCGGATGCCGCCGGCGCGGGCGGTGGCGCGGGCGCCGCGCTCGACGCTGGGCCAGAGCGGGGTCTCGTAGGTGGCCAGGGGGACGAGCCAGGAGCCGGTCAGGTCGGGTCCGGCCAGCTGCACGGGGCCGACGAAGCGGAGGGGGACGGGGAGGGATTCGGCCGGAGCGCGGTCGGGGCGGGCGGCGGGGGCGGAAGGGGCGGCGGCAGGGGTGGGTTGGGCTTGGTTCATGGGGCGTCGGCTTCGAGGGCGGCGATGAGGGCGGGGACTTGGGAGGCGCGGGGGTCGGACGGGAAGCGGTGCTCGAATTCGCGGTAGACGGCGATGGCCTTGGAGGTCATGCCGAGGGGGTCGCCGTAGAGGGTGGCGAGCTCCCAGCGGGCGTCGGGGTTGTCGGGTTCGAGTTCGACGAGGCGGCGGAGGGAGATGACGGCGGTGTCGCATTCGTCGAGGGCCGCGGCGGCGCGGGAGAGGTTGAGGAGGACGAGCGGGTTGTCGGGGTCGAGGGAGCGCGCGCGGGAGAGGATCTGGAGGGCGTCGGAGGGGCGCGAGGGGGATGCGGAGAGGTGGTACTCTGCGGCTTCGAGGAGGATGGAGGGGTTGTCGGGGAAGTTGTCGAGGGCGCGGTTGACGATTTCGGCGCGCTGCGACGGGTTGTTGCCGTTGCGGGCGGCTTCGAGGGCCCGGAGGGCGCAGAGGGCCGCGGCTTCGCGGTCGCCGCGGGCGAGGGCTTCCTGGGCCTGGTGCCACTGGAGGCCGGCCTGACGGTCAGGGGAGGGGGCGGCGACGGGCGGGCGGAAGGAGTCCTGCGGGATGGTTTCGCCGCCGAGGCGGGCGGTGGCGGCGGCGGCGCGCGGGCCGTTGGGGGCGACGGCGAGGTATTGGCGGAAATAGCCGGCGGCCTGGTCGGTGAGGCCGTCGGCGGTGGAATGGAGGACGCCGAGGTTGTAGAGGGCCGGAGGGTAGTCCTTCTGCATTTCGAGGGCGGCCATGAAGTGGTTCTCGGCCTGCGGGAGGTGGCCTTCGAGCATGGCGGCGCGGCCGAGTCCGACGGCGGCGGCGGCGCAGCGGGGATCGCGCTTGCGGGCCTCGAAGTAGACGCGCTTGGCCTGGTCGAGGCGCCCGATGCGGGTCATGTGGTCGCCGATGAGGAGGAGGGCGCGGGTGTCGGTGGGGACCAGGTCGGTGGCCTGCCGCAGAAGGCGCACCCCGGCGGTGGTGTCGCCGCGTTCGAGGGCGAGCGAGCCGGCGTTGCAGAGCGGCTCGTAGGCGGAAGGCGCGGCCTCGATGGCGGAGGCGAAGGCGGCGGCGGCCTCGTTGGTCTGCCCGAGGGCCAGGCGGGCGAGGCCGAGGCGGTTCCAGAGGTCGCCGGCCAGGGCCGCGGCGGCCGGGTCGGCGGAGGGCTCGGCGGGGAGGGCGGAGAGGGCTTCCTGGAGTTTGCCGGCGGCGGCGGCGGGGCGGCCGGCTTCGAGGTCGCGCACGGCGGCCTGGAGGAGGCGGTCGGGGGTGCGGCGGCCGCAACCGGCGGCGAGGAGGCAGAGGCAGAGGGCGAGGAGGGGCGTGGCGCGGACGGTGTTCATTGGAGGAGGGCGTCGAGTTTGGGGTCGTGGGGGACGCCGGCGTCGAGGGCCTTGTTGTAGGCGTCGCGCGCGGCGTCGAGGTCGCGCGGCTCGGTCATGGCGCAGACGAGGGCGTAGTTGTAGTAGTATTCGCCGCCGATGGAGGGGTCGAGTTCGATGGCGTGGCCGAGGGCGGCGCGGGCGCCGGGATAGAAGCCGTCGCCCAGCCAGGCGGCGCCGAGGTTGGCGTGGATGGTGGCGTCATCGGGATTCTCGAGGGTGAGTTCGTGGAGCAGGTCGGCGGCGGCGGCGTAGTGCTGGAGGCGGATGAGGATGATGCCTTCGAGGGTCGCCAGCTTGACGTCGCCGGGGTCTTCCGCGCGGGCCTGCTGGACGTTGGCCAGCGCGGTTTCGTCTTCGCCGTTGGCGATCAGGACGCGGATGAAGTCGGCCGGGTCCATTCCGCGGGGAACGGGCCGGACGGGGAATGTGGCGACGACGCGGGCCGGGGCGGGCTCGGGCACGGCGGCGGCGGCAGGGGCGGCCGCGGGCTCGTCCCCGGGCTCTTCGGGGGAGGCGGGTTCGTCCGCGGGGGCGGGTGCGGACGCCGCAAAATCCGCGGAGTCTGGCCAATCGAAGGCCGCGGGATCGAAGGGAGGGGGTTCGGCGGCCGGTTCGGCGGCGGGTTCGGCGGTCTGGGCGGAAGCGAGGGCGGTGGCTTGGGCGATGCGGTCTTCGGCGTCTTCGAGGTCCTGCTGGAGGTCGGCGATCTGGGACTGGAGGGACTGGTTTTCGGCGCGGGCTTCGTTGAGGGCGCGTTCGGCGTCGTTGAGGGCCCCGTCGAGGTCCGCCTTGGCGGCGAGCTGGGTCTTGAGGCGCTCGTTTTCGGCGCGGAGAAGCTGGAGTTCGTTCTGCTGGCGGCCCTGGATGTCGCGGAGGCGGGCCAGCTCGGAGCCGGCTTCGGCGGAGCGCTGGTTGAGGGAGCGGTTGGCGCGGTCGAGCTGGGCGCGCACGCGTTCGAGTTCGGCGCGGGCCTGTTGCTCGGCGTTGCGGGCGGCGTCGAGCTGGGCCTGGAGGGATTCGGCGCGGCGCTGGGCGGCCGGGTAGTCGGATTCGGGGAGCGCGGCGGGGGCGGGGGTGTAGGGGGAAGGGGCGTAGGGGGCGGGGGTGTAGGAGCCGGTGCCGTAGGGGTCGTCCTGGGGCTGGGCGCCGTAGTAGGCGGCGGGGGCGGTGGCGGCGGTCTGGGCGGTGTAGGCGGCGGCGCGCTCGCCGATGCGGCGGTTGATTTCGGCAATCTGGTTGTCGCAGTAGGAGGAGCGGTAGCGGACGATGCGGGCTTCCCAGGAGGGGTATTCGGCGGCCAGGCGGCCGTAGGCGCGGCGGGCGGCCTGGTAGCGGTCGAGGGCGTCTTCGAGGCGGCCGGCGTCGAGATCCTGGTCGCCCTGGACGAGCTGGACGTAGGCGTCGGTCTGCAGCTGCGCCGGGACGTCGGGGGCCTGCGCCGGGGCCGGGATGGCCAGCGCGGCAAGGAGGGCCAGGGTGGAGGAAAGGAAAAGGATGCTTGGTTTCATAATCGGTGCATCCTGCCCCTTTCGGGGGGAAATGTCATGCCAATTTTTGTGGCACGCCGCGGGAATTTCAAAAGTCGCGGAACGTCAGGCGGCGCGGGCTGGCCGCTGCCGGCCACGAAGAAGCTGGCTTTCCGCCGCCCCCCGTACCCCGATTTCTCTCTTGCATCCCCCCTTGCCCGTTTTCCCCTTGCCCCCCACTGTTTGGCGGCCTTCATCCCGCCACGCTGGCCATCTCCGCCCCTGTTGCCCCCGTCATGATGCCCCCCTGCAAAACCAACTCGCGATATCAAGGAAAATCCTTGCATTTCCCCCACCCTTTAGCCATGATGCCCCCCATGAACCAAGAACCCATATTCCCCCCCGGATACCTCGAAGCCCTCGCCCGCGACTGCTTCGACACCTCCTGTGCCGCCACCCACCACCCGGCGGCCCTCCTTGTGCAGGGCGTCGAATCCCTCGCCTTCTTCACCGGAGCCCTCGCCGTCCACCTCGCCTGGTACGGCGGCAAGCGCCTCCTCGCCCGCCTGCGTCGCCACGTCTCCCCGCCCGAGTCCTTGCCGCCCGCCGCCCCCCAACAGCCCCTCTCCCTCCGCGGCCTGCCCACGCCCGAAGACATCGAAGAAGCCTGGGACCTCGATCCGCGCACCCTCTGCGGCCGCCTCCGCATCGGTTCCCGCCTGGCCGACCTTGAGCCCACCCTCGACTCCCGCTTCGTCTTCCGGAAAACCCGCAGCGGCTCGAAGCGCATCTGCGCCCGCCGCCCGGGGATGAAGGGCTGGATGCGGAAAAACGTCCCGTCCGTCAAATACCCCACCGCCATGCACTACAAGAAGCTGGCCACCCGCCTGCGCCAACTCATTGGCCTCGATGCGCGGATTCCCCTGGAGTGGCTCCTGCCCGACAACGAGGAGGACCTCTCCGCCCTTTCGCCCGCCGACCGCAAGGCGGCGTCCGCCGCGAAGGCGAAGCTCGCCCGCCTGCTGACGGACAACCCGAAGCTCACGCACCTGGTGCGGGCGGTGGAATCCAAGCTCGGCATCATGCGGATGGTGACGATCCGGCGGATCCAGCCGCCGAAGCCGGGGCGCGGGAGGAGGCGGAAACCGAAGGAAAACGCAATGAATCCCTTGGTATCGCGACTCATTCGGGCGGGGGTGGCGGTGAGGGCGGACGAGGGGCGGACGAGGGCGTTCTGGGATGCGGTGCGGAAGGTGCTGGGCGAGCCGGAACCGGATGCGGAGACGCGCCGGCTGCAATCGGACATCCGCGCGTGGCTGAACGCGCCGCTGGAGGCGCGGCGGAACCGGGTCCGGTAGGCAGGGCCCGCCCCGGGTCAGTCGTCTTCCTCGACAAAGCGGAAGACGGTCTCGCCGGGTTTGGAGAGGCCGAGGTCCTCGCGGGCGACTTTTTCGACGTAGCGGGGGTCTTCGCGGAGGCGTTCCTGCTTGAGCTTGAGCTGTCGGAGGGTCTCGGCGGTGCGCTGGACGTCCTGACGGGCTTCTTCGAGGCGGGCGCGCAGGCGCTGCTCCTCGCGGAACTTCGGCATGAAGAAGCGCACGAGGATGACGGCCACCAAGATGGCCGCCACGACGAGAAACACGCGGTAGAGGGTGCGCCAGAAGCTCATGCGCCGCGGGCGGACGGATCAGTCCTGCGCCGGTGCGGCCGCGGCTTCGGCGGCCACCTTGGCGGCGACTTGTTCGCGGATGTGGCGGAGGACTTTGGGGGAGTATTCGTAGGGGCCGACGTAGTCTTCGGGGAATTCGGTCTGGTTGATCAGGCGCACCTGGCGGGCGTGGTTGAGTTCGCCCCAGATCTGCCGGGAGGCGGTGATGGCGCGGTAGCGGACCCAGGCGGATTCGGCTTCCGTCTTGGCTTCTTCGCGTTCGGCGGGGTCGGTGGCGGTGGCGGCGCGCTGGTCGGCGAGGATGGCGCGTCCGCGGATGCCGGCGAGGTATTGTTCGTTGCGCTGGATGCCGCGGCGCCAGTCGCGCTGCTGTTCGAGGAAGTCGTTGAGGCCGTTCTTGAGGTAGTATTTGGTGAAGTCTTCGGCGAATTTCTGCTTGGAGACCTGGTTGACTTTGTAGAGGTCGAGCTGCTGGCCCCAGGTGATGGTGGTGTTGCCGCCGAGGGCGAAGTTGATGTTGCCGTAGACGCCTTCCAAATGCGGCTCGAAGGCCTGCAGGAGCGGGATGATGTGGGTGCCCTTGATGGCGGGAATCCAGCCGATGCAGCGGTTGAGTTCTTCGTTGCCTTTCTGGGAGGAGAGGAAGAGGAGGAAGTCGAGGGCGACGTCGAAGTGCTGGCTGGAGCGGGTGATGCCGAACTGGAAGCCGACGCCGGGGGATTCGTAGATGCGGCCTTCGACGACGCCGCCGTAGACGGGGTCGTCGGGGGACGGCAGGGGGAAGTCCATGATGCCGATGTCGAACTGCCCGCGGGCCTGCTCCATGAGGGACCCGGCGTCCCAGGTGCCGGTGGTCATGAAGACGGCGCGCTGCTGGGCGAAGAGGAAGACGGCTTCGTCGCGCCCGAGGCCGGTGTAGCCGGTCTGGAAGTAGTCGGTGACTTCGCGGATCATGGTGAGCCAGGCGTCGAGGGGCGGGTAGGTGAAGTCGAGCAGGCCGGTCTTGAAGGCGACGTAGGTTTCGTCGTTGCCGACGAAGCCGTCGCGGTTGAAGTCGGCGCGCCGCAGGCAGCCGTAGGTGACGGGGGAGAACATCATCGGGTCCCACTGGCCGTAGTGGTAGGCGCTGCCCGCGATGGCGATGTAGGGCTGGCCGGTGGCTTCGTTGGTGGAGTGGGCGATCTTGTCGCAGACGGCGAGGAATTCGCGGTAGTCGAGGGGGGCTTCGTCGAGGCCGGTGAGTTTTTTCAGGAGGGTCTTGTTGTAGAAGATGCGGGTGCCGAAGAGGGTCAGCGGGATGGCCATGTACTCCTGCATTTCGGCGACGTAGGCGGTTTTCATGCCGTCCTTGTAGGTCTGGCGGAGGGGGGTGTCGGCGAGTTCGGTTCCGGCGTTGTAGGGGTTGGGCGCGGAGACGTAGCGGGAGAGGGGGTGGAAGTAGCGGTTGTAGTAGCTCAACCAGATGTTGCCGGGCAGCTGCCCGCCCACCTGCAGGATGTCCGGCGCGGTGCCGCCCATCAGCTGGGTGGAGACCCACTGGCCGTAGGTGCTCTCGGGGATGGCGTCCTGGATGATGCGGATGTCGAGATCGGGGTGGAGCTTGCGGTACTCGTCGGCGAGCTGGTTGAGGCCGTCGCGGACGCCGGCTTCGAGCTGCCAGTGGCCGAGGCGGATGACGACGGCGTCGGGCGGGGTCTGCTCGGCGCGGTAGGTCACGATGACGAACGCCGACCAGACGAACACCGCCAGGACGACCAGCAGCGCGAAGTAGGTGCGGACGAAGTTGAATGCGGCGGAAATCCATTTCATGGGTCAGTCCTCCTGGGGGGCGGCGGCGGTTTTCTTGGCGCGCTTCTTCGCGGGCTTCGGGGGGGCGGGGGGCTCGGCGGCGGCGGCGGCGGCGCCGTCGGCGGGGGCCGCTTCGACGGCCGGCTCCGCGGGCGCGGGGGCGGGCGCGTCCGCCGACTTCCCGGCGGCGAGTTCGGCGCGGATGCGCGCCTCCATGGCATCCATGCGTTCGAGGGCCTGCTTGCAGCCGTGGACGCGGATGTCGTTGGGGTACTCGCGGAGCAGCTCCTTGTAGTACTTGCGGGCGAGGTCGAAGTCGCCGACCTCGAACTCCGCGATCGTGCCGAGGTTCCAGTAGGCCCAGGCGTATTCGACCGACGGGTCGAGCGGGTCCTTCTCGACGTTCTCGAACGACTTCTCCTCCGCGTGGAGCCGCTTCTCCTGCTCGTCCATCGTGACGTACGCGACGGTCAGCAGCGACCACGCCGGGCTGACGAACTCGTGGTCCTCGTGCGAGATGAACTCCAGCAGGTTCGACTCCGCGACGCGCGAACTCTCCGGCGCCAGCTCCGAGAGCCGGATGCCTTCGAGATAGAGGAACGCCTCCTTCGCCGCGAGATGGCCGGGATAGGCGTCCATGATGTGCTGGAAGCCAGCCTTGACCGCGTCGTAGTCCGGCTCCTTGCCGACGGGCACCAGATGTTTCTGCCGGACCAGCGCCAGCTCGACCCAGGGCGCGATGGGCGAATTCGGGGCCTTCTCCATCGCCTCGTTGAAATACTTCGTCGCCTTGGCGGGGTCCTCGCCGGGGCGCTGGAGGTCCCACACGATGCCGAGCCCGTAGGTGGCCATCGCCCAGTCGTCGGAGCCGACCTCGGCGGCGGCGCGTGCGGCCTCGAAGTGGCGTATCGCGTCGTGGAACTCGTTGAGGCGGTAGGCGGTCCACGCCTGGTTGACGATGTCCTTGACGTCGCCCTCGGCGGCGACATCGCCGTCCTTGGAGCACGCGCCGCCCGCGAGCGCGACCGCGAGGCCCACCGCGAGGAAGGCCGGGAATCTGAAATGAAAAGCCATGGGATGCATCCTTTCTCCGGCAAGCCGGACCATCACCCCTCCACTATGCCGCTTCCCTCGGCGGGCTTCCAGCACAAAATTGGCCCCGCCGCGGCGCGCCGGCGGCGTGCGCAAATTTTCCAACCATTGGAAACATTTTTTCCAATCATTGGAAAACCCGCGGCTTGCCGCGGAGCCACCGGGCGGCCCCGGGTCCCGCGCCCCCCTCCGCCAAGGGGCCGGGACATCTCGCGAGATTAAGGAAAAACCGACTGTTTCAAGCGGTTTTCCACCATCCTCCACCCCATGGACACCAATGCCCCCCGTCGCCGGCCGCCGGGCGGGGCGCGGCGGGGATTGCGTTCCGCGGGCCGGGGGGGTATGCTTTCGGAATCATGTTTCGGTTTGGACAATGGATGGGCGCCGCGCTGCTGGCGGCGCTGGTGGCGGTCGCGGCGGTCCCGCGCACCGCGTCGGCGCAGGTGCGCACCCTCAAGGCGGTGGCCTTCTCCGGCAAGCGCTACGTGGCGCTCGCCGACATCGCCGCCATGTACGGGCTGCCGCTCGTCCCCCAGCCCGGCAAGACCCATCTCGTCCGCGGGCAGAACGTCAGCCTCCTCTTCACCGAGAACCAGCGGAAGGCGGTCATCAACGGGACCGTCGTCTGGCTGCACGCGCCGCTGACCCCCATCAAGGGCAAGTGGTACGTGAGCGACGCCGACGCGCAGTACGTCATCGACCCGCTTGTGCGGCCCTCGGCCTACCTCGGCGGGCGCGGGACGCAGACGGTCATCCTCGACCCCGGCCACGGCGGCAAGGACCCCGGATGCCACTCCACCGCCGGCCAGCAGGAGAAGGACACGGCGCTGGCGATCGCCCTGCGCGTACGCGCGCACCTTCTCGCCGCCGGTCTCCGCGTGGTGATGACGCGCGACACGGACAAGTTCCTGGAGCTGGAGGACCGCCCCAAGCTGGCGTCGAAGCAAAAGGGCGACCTCTTCGTGAGCATCCACCTGAACGCGACGGCGAACACGGCGGTCAAGGGCGTGGAAACCTTCGCGACGGCCGCCGAGAACTATCCCGCCACCGCCGACGGCGACCTCTCCAAGAAGCACGCCGCCGAGCCGAACAACAAGTTCAACCACTCCAGCACGGCCCTCGCGAACCAGATCCAGAAGGCGCTCGTCGGCGTGACCCGCGCCGAGGACCGCGGCCTCAAGCGGGCGCGGTTCGTGGTGATCCGCGAGTCGTCGATGCCGGCGGCGCTGGTGGAGTGCGGCTTCCTTACGAACGCGGGCGAGGCCTCCAAGCTCGCCACGACGGCGTACCGCGAGACGGTCGCGCGCGGCATCGCGCAGGGCATCCTCAACTACATCGCCCTCGTCAACCGCGCCAAGAAGGAGCTCGGCGCGCCCGTCGTACAGACCCCCGCCGTGCCCGCCCTGCTCCCCGCCCCGGCTCCGGCGGGCGCACCCGCGTCGGCCGCGCCCGCCGCCGCGCCAAAGCCCACGCCGATGGCGTCACGCTCCTTCACGCTGCCGCCGCAGGCGCAGCCGGCGGCCCCCGTGCCGCGTC